>JBKDQC010000600.1:0-19762 GCA_046342295.1 Deltaproteobacteria bacterium
CGGTCGGGAGGTGCTCTCGGTGGTTGCGCACGTCTAGGGGGTGCAATTTCGGCGCGCGTGGCTGGGCACCCGCGCGATCGGCGGGAGGGGGGCCTCGGCGGCGCTAAGCGATCTCGCCGCGATGGGGGCCGAGCCGCGCGCGGTGCTCCTCTCGCTCGCGCTCCCGATGAGCTTCGGTGACGAAGACCTCGAGGCCCTCGCGCTGGGCGTGAGAGAGGCCTCCGAGGAGGTCGGCGCCCGGGTGATCGGGGGAAACCTCACCCGTGCCGGGGAGCTGTCGCTCCACACGACGGTCGTGGGTCGGATGGCGGAGCGGCCGATGCGGCGCGCCGGCGCCGAGCCAGGACACGCCGTGTACGTCACGGGGACGGTCGGTGCGGCCGCGCTCGGGCTCGCGGTGCTTGAAGAGGACGCGATGGCGCGCGCTCCCGAGCTGTTCGGTCCCTTCGTCGGACGCTGGAAGCGCCCGCGACCCCGTGTCTCGGAGGGGCGCCGCGTGGTCGAGCTCGCGTCGGCTGCGATCGACGTATCGGATGGCCTCGCCGTCGACCTCGCGCGCCTGGCTCGTGCGGGCGGGGTCGGCGTGGAGCTCGAGGCAGGTGAGCTGCCGCTCGAGCGCGCGCACGCGCACGCGGCTGCGTGCATGGGGAGAGACCCGCTCGCGCTCGCCCTCTTCGGCGGGGAGGACTACGAGCTCGCCTTCACCGCGCCGGAGACCCGTTCGCTCTCGAGGCTGGCGACGCGCGTGGGTGTCGTCGTGGCTCCTCCTGGGGTCCGCGTGCGGCTGCCGGGCGGTCGCCTCGCCGCTGCCGACGAGCTGGGGCGAGGCTTCGATCATTTCCGCTCGCGCTCGTCCGCGTGAGGGGCCGGCGCGCGGTCGGCGAGACGGCGAAGGATCTTCTGCAGGCCGTACCTCGAGACGCCGAGGGCGCGCGCGGCGTGCGTGCGGTTTCCATCGTGGGCCTCGAGCGTCGCGAGCACCACCTCGCGGGTGAGCGCACCGCGCTGTTCGTGCAGGCTTGCGGGCTCGGGCTTGGCTCCGGCCTGGGCCGGCTCCGGCCGGAGCGCGGGGAGATCGAGTGTCCGGCCGCTCACGCGCAGCAACGCTTCGGTCAGCACGTGCTCGAGCTCCCGCACGTTTCCAGGCCAGCGGCGCGCGTGAAGCGCATCGCGTGCGCGCGCCGACAGTTCGACGTGACGTCCGGAGCGGGCCAGCACGCGCGCGACGACCGCGTCGACGTCGAGTGGCCGCTCGCGGAGCGGAGGGATCCCGAGGACGGCGCCCGCGACCCGAAAGTAGAAGTCGTGTCGGAGCGAGCCGTTGGCGAGCAACTCGCTCGGCGGAAGGCGCGTCGTCGCGAGCACGCGGACGTCCGCGCGCCGGAGTCGGTTCGCGCCCAGCGGGCGGACGGCGCCGTCGACGAGGATTCGCAAGAGCTTCGCCTGAGCTTCGAGCGGGATGTCTTCGATGCCCTCGAGCAGCAGCGTGCCCCGGTGGGCGAGCTCGAAGATCCCCTGGCGCGATCCCTCGGCACCGGTGAACGCACCGCGGACGTGCCCGAAGATCATGGCGTCAGCGAGGGAGCTCGCGAGCTCCCCTCCGCGCACAGCGAGATACGTCTCGTGTCGGCGGGCGCTCGCGCGGTGGATCGCCCGGGCAAGCAGGCTCTTTCCGACGCCGCTCTCGCCGACGATGAGAATTGGCAGCTCGGAAGCCGCGAGGCGGCGTGCCTCGTCGATACCCTTCGCGGTGGCGGGCTCCGCATGGGCGAACGTCGCGAAGGGGTCGGCGCCAGCGCGCCACTCGGTCTCGGTGGCCTCTCGCCTGCGTCTTGCCTCGGCTTCGAGCTCCGCCTCGCGCCGCTCGGCCCGCCGCTCCCTCTGGCGTGCACGGCGGGCGTCGAGGCGCGCGGCGATCAGCGGGCCAGCGATGTCGGTCACGGCGCGCAAGGTCTCGACCACGCGCGCGTCGAAGGCGGCGGGCCGGAGAGGGTCGTCGACGACGAGGACCCTCGGCCCCGCTCCGGCCGGGCGGGCGGCGAGCTCCAGCGCCAGGACGCTCCGGAGCGCGAGCGCATGCACGCTCGAGCTCGCGTCTTGCTCGTGCGTCGCGTCGGTGCTGAGCACGACACGCTCGCGGAGCGCCCGGAGCGTCAAGGCCGAGGAGGGCATCGCCCTCGTGTCTGCGCGTGCGGCGCCAGCCCGGCCGCGTACGGCCAGCCCTTCATCCGTCCACTCGACGACGAACGCGCGCTCGGCCGCAGCCAGCTCGAGCGCGATCTCGGCGAGCCGGTCGTCGAGGCGATCCACGCGCGGCTCGCCCGCCAGCAGTCCCAGGGCCTCGAGCGCGCGCTCGCCGTCGGCCCTGTGCTCGCGCGCGCCGACGAGACCTTCCGCGAGCGCGCGTCGATGCCCTGGGATCTGCCGAAAGCGGCTCTGCGCCTCGGCCCCGAGACTTCGCAGCGCGGGCTCGAGGACCGCGCGCAGACGACCGAGCGCCGCGCGAGCGTCGGCGCGTCGAGCGGACGCCTCCTCCAGCTCGACCTCGAGCGCGAGTGCGCGCGCTCGGAGCTCGAAGCCCACCCGCTCGCGTGCGCAGTGCTCTCTGGCCCGGGCGAGCGCGGCGCGTGCGCGCTCGAGCTCGCGCCCGGTCAGCGCGACCCGTGCCGTCGCGAGCGCGTGCTCGGTGTCCGCGCGCGGGTCGTCCTCGTCGCGGATCGAGGCGAGCACCTCCTCCGCGCGCGTGACGTCGTCGCAGGTCGCCAGCACCGAAGCGAGTCGTGCGCGGACGATGCTTCGCACCGAAGAGGTCACGCCGCCGACGGACTCGAGCGTGCCGCAGGCCGCGCGGAGCTTTCCTCGGTGCACGAGGAGCTCGCTCTTGACGATGGCGGCGAGATCTTCGGCGTCCGCGTCTCCTTTGCCTTCGAGCGCGCGCTCCGCTTCCTCGATCAGCGCGCGCGCACGCGCGTCGTCTCCCGCGAGACCGTACGCGTTCGCGAGGTTCGTGAGCACGCGCCCGAGCTCTCGCTCCCGATCGAGGCGGTGCAGGAGATGCGCGCCGCGCTCGAGCGCGGTGAGCGCCGTGCCGAGATCTCCGTGCTCGAGCGCGGCCAGACCGTCGTTCACGCCGAAGGTGGCCTCGAGGAGCCGGTCGCCGGCAAGACGAGCGAGAGCCGCGCTCTCGGCGTGTCGCGCGCGCGCACGATCGAGGTGCCCTTCGAGCGCGAGGCCACAGGCCTCGAGCGAGGTCAGTCTGGCCTCGATCGCCCGGCGGCGAGGCAGGGGCTCGACGCGGTGCGACAGCGCGAGCCCCGCGCGTGCGTGGTCGAGGAGCTCGGCGGTGTGGCGCTCGAGCATCGCCGCGAGCGCGATCACCTCGTGCGCCCGTGTGACCGCGCTCGCCGAGGGGGCGTCGAGTACCGCGCGCGCGAGCGCACGCGCGCGCGTCGAGTCGCGTGCGAGGACGGCACGCGCGACGACGGTCCGTGCCTCGGCGCCGACCTCCGGGTCGTGCGTGATCGCGCCGGCGATCTCGAGGGTGAGGTCTTCCTGCCCTGCGAGGCGCGCGAGCTCGGCGCGAAGCAGCCGCGCGGCCGCGAGCTCGGCGCAACGCGGATCGGCCGCGAGGCACGCCACGGCTGCGGCGATCTCGCCGCTCGCGCGAAGCGCGTCGGCCAGCGCCAACCGCAGCGAGGCCCTCGAGGCGCCGGGCTGGGGCGGGACCGCGTCGAGGTAGCGCGAGAGGCGCTCGACCGCCTGTTCGGGCTGCGCACGTTCCCGGAGTGACCGTGCGAGCGACAGGACCGCACGGTCGGCCGCCTCGTGCGCGGCCCCGTGCGCATCGAGCACCGCGCGCGAGAGCCCGGCGAGCGGCAGGCTCGCCGCGTCGCGAAGCGCTCTCTGGCGCTCCGCGGCGCTCGCCGCATCGGTCGCGGTCGCGCGGGCTTGCGCGCGGAGAACCAGCGCGCCTGCTGCGTCGATCGAGGCCATGCCTTCGCGCAGGAGCCAGCGTGCGCCCTCGGCGAACGTGGGATCTCTCGGTGGGGAAGAGAGCTCGATCTCGCCTCCGAGCGTCTGCGCCAACACGATGATCCGCTGCGCGGCGCGCGTGGGTTGGCTGCCGCTCGGAGCCGACGCCACGAGTCGCCAGCTCTCCGGGCGCCGTGGATCGAGCTCCATCTCGGAGAGGGAGCCGACACCCCGCACGAGCCGCCCCGCGAGACCGCCGGACGCGTCCATGGCGGCGCGCAGCGCGAGCGCGCCCGGAGCTTCGCCGAGGAGAGAGGCGAGGAGCGCGCGCGCCTCATCGGTCTCGAGCGGCGGGACGCGCACGACCTCGCCCGGTTCCGGCCCGTCCGCGTCGGACATCTCGAGCACCACGCGGTGCGTGAGCCCGGCGATTCGTCCGTCGGAGAGGATGCGCCGGGCGCGTCCGACGGCGACCTCCCGATCGATCGCACCCTCGAGGTGCACGAACGTGGGCGCGGTGGGGGAGTCGGGCCAGCGGTCGGTGCGCAGGTACGTCGGCGCCTCTCGCCCCGCGCGCCCTTCGCGGCGCTGGAGGGCGCGCGCGACCTCCTCGATCACGCGGGACCGCCCGCTGCCCGAGGGACCCACCACGAGGGCCCAGCCTCGCGCATCGAGCGTCGTGAGGAGCCTCTCGATTGCGACGTCCATGCCCACGAGCGCGGGGCGGGTGGGCAGCGCCCGCGGACCCATCGCGCTGCCGAACGACCCACCGGAGAGTGCGCGGAGCGCGGCTTCGGCGTCGCGCGGACGCTCTGCGATTCGATCGGCGAGCAGCGCCTTGGTCAGCGCGGAGAGCGGCTCGGGCAGCCACGATGGCAGCGCGGGGAGCTCTCCGGGCGCTGGGGGGGCGCCCGTGGCCCATGCGACGACGGTGGCTCCGAGCGCGTAGAGGTCGGTCGCCGGGCTCCGCTCACCCTCGCGCGCCTCGGGCGCCATGAACGCGAGCGTCCCCGAGAGCGTCGTCGACCGCCCGAAGGGCGCCGCCGCGCCCAGGTCGACGAGGGTCGCGTGCTCGCCGTCGAGGAGGACATTGTCCGGCTTGAGGTCCCCGTGACTGAGGCCCTGCGCGTGCAAGGCGGAGAGCGCGCGCAGCACCCCGATGGTCGCGCTCGCGACGCGCGCCCCGCGACGGTCATCGTCCTCGAGGGCCGCGATCACCGCCGGCGACGGCTCCCCGCTGGCGCGTCCCTCGACCAAGATCCACGCGCCGCGCGGCACCGAGAAGGGCGCACCGAGGGGCTCGTGCGCCCGCAGCAACTCGATCGCCTCGACGAGGTGAGGGCTCCGAACACGCAGGAGCGCGTCCAGCTCCCACTGGGCGTGCGCACCCGCCTCGGCGCCGAGCACCTTCGCGACGCGCGGGATCTCGCCGCGATCGGTGACCGCGAGCACGCGCCCCGTCGCGCCCCGCGCGAGCTCGCGTTCGTAGCGGTAGCGGCCCGCGAGGAGCGGCGGGTCCGGCTCGCTGCTCGCGCGACGACTCGCCATCGTTGCTTCAGGCTCCTTCGAGCCGGCCGGCGTGGCCGGCCCGTCAGCGTCCGCGCGTCCGCTCGACGAACATGATCTCCGGAGCGGCGAGCGGGGTGAGGGTGGCCCGCCCATCGGTGCTGAAGGTGGCCCCGCCGAACACGAGGTAGCCGCCCTCCGGGAGCGGTGCCATCGCGTGGAACGCGCGCCGCTGTCGCAGCGACTGAGACGATTCGGTCAACTGCGCCGCGCCCCGCGTGTAGCGGTGGTAATCGACCGAGGCGCTCGTCTCGAGCGTCAGCTCGGACAACCCACCCGCGACGACGACCGTGCCGTCGTCGAGGCGCGCCGAAGCGCCGAAGGCGTGCGGTCGGGTGGTCTGGGATCCGAACGCGCTGTTCGTGGCGACCTCGAACGTGAAGGCCCGGTTCATTCCGTACGGGCAGCGCTCCGAGTCGGCGTCGCGGGTGAATGTCGGAGTGCTCGTGCCTCCTCCGCACCACGGGCCATACCAGCCGAGCACGAGCACCGCCTGACCACCGCCGAACGCCTCGACGATCGGGCGATAGAGGTTCCACTGCGGCGCCCCGACCGGGGTGACGATGCTCGCCGAGGTGGCAGAGCCCAGGCGCTCCCCAGCGCCGAGCCACACGTCGGCAAGCTGCGCGTCCGAGGTTGCGTCTCCGCCGCCCGCGACGAAGACGCGCTGCATCGCGCCCGCTCCGAGCACCGCGGCTCCCGGGGCTGGCCGCGAGGCCGGCAGCGTGCCGGTGCCAACCACGCCGAATCCGCCGGGTCGCTGAGGATCCCACACGGTGTACGAGGCTGGCGCCGCGACGCCTCCGGCCAGGAGCACGCGACCGTCGTCGAGCGCGGCTGCGGCATGCAGGATGCGGCCGGTGTCGAGCGCGCCCGCGCGGCCCGGTGCGTCCGCCGAGCCGCGGAAGCCTCCGCGCCCGGGGTCACCGTCGGAGTCCACGTCGTCCTCCTCGGGGTTCGCGTTCGGGTCGAACACTTCGTACGAAGCGGATGTGGCGCCGTCGGAGCCTGGCAGGAGGGACAGCTCGACGTTCGCGCCCATGCCCGGACGCGCCACGAGGATCGCGCGGTCCGAGCCCCCCGCGATGAGCACCCGCCCGTCGGGGAGCGCGGTGGCGGTGTGGCCTCCGCGCGCCTCGAGCATCGGAGAGGCGACCTCGGAGAAGCGCCCCGACGAATGCTCGAAGATGTAGGCGTCGTCGACCGCGGTGAGCTCCGAGCAGACGGCGCCCGCCGGCGCGCTCGCTGGGCAGGCTACGGAGGCAGCGCGCTCGAAGCCGCCCGCGATCAACACGCGGCCATCGGCGAGCGCCGTGGCCGTGTGGAGGAATCGCGCGCTCGGGATGCCGCGCTCGACCGAGTTGACCTCGCCGAGCGCGTACATGCGGACGTCCACGAAGCGGCGCTCGCCGTAGTCGAGGACGATGGGACCGACACTACCCATGTGCGTCCAGCGGCCGTCCTCCGGTCCGCCGAGGAGGACGATGCGCACCGGCTCGCCGACCGGCAGGTCGGGGCGCACGAGCTCGGGGCGGCCGTTGCCATCCGCGTCTCCGAGGCCTTCGACGGTGAAGGCCGAGTCCTGCGGCGCCTCTTCGCCGGGCAGGTACACGAGCATCAAGAGGGACTCGACGCCGTCGGGGATCTCGGCCGAGGGTCCATCGAGATCACCCCAGCGGACGCGGACCTGAGGCACCTCGCCCGCCCGCGGCGCGGCGCAGGAGCCGGCGAGCGCGCCGAGCGCGATTCCCGAGGTCAAGAGCACGGTCGAAGGGGCGCGGAGCATCGGGAGAGGAGGCTAACACAGCGGTCACGTTCGCTGCTTGGCCTCGAGGACCGCACGGTAGGCGTCTCGTCGGGGAAGGCCGGTCTGCTCCGCGAGCGCCTCGGCCGCTTCCTTGGCGCCGAGGCCTTCGAGGACGAGCGAGAGCGCGCGCTCGCGCACGGTCTCTGCGTCGGGCGGTTCGGGAGGCTCGAACGTCCGGGGGGCGATCACGATCGTGACCTCACCGCGCGCGCTCTCGAAGCGCGTGGCCAGCGCGCGCGCATCGCCGCGCACGACCTCCTCGTGGAGCGTGGTCAGCTCGCGGCAGACGGCGAGCTCCCGTGTGCCGATCGCGTCACCGAGCTCGCGCAGCGTCGAGGCGAGCCGCGAGGGGGCCTCGAAGAGGACGACGGCGTCGGAGTCGTGCGCGATCGCGTCGAGCAGCTCACGGCGCCGCTTGCCGCCCCGAGGCAGGAAACCGACGAAGCGGAACCGGCTGGCGACGAAGCCCGCGCTGCACAGCGCCACGAGCGGCGCGCTGGCGCCCGGCACCGCCTCGACGCCGATCCCGCGCGCACGCGCTGCCGCGACGAGCTCGGCGCCCGGGTCGCTCACCATCGGCGTGCCGGCATCGGTCACGAGGGCGATCCGCGCGCCGCCCTCGAGACGCGCGCAGAGCTCTTCGACCACGCCCGGCGCCGTATGCGCGTGAAAGGAACGGAGCGGGGTCCCGATCGCGTGGTGCACGAGGAGGGTGCGCGAGCGACGGGTGTCCTCCGCGAGCACCAGCTCGCACTCGCGGAGCACGCGGATCGCGCGGAGCGTGACGTCCTCGAGGTTGCCGATGGGGGTCGCGACCACAAAGAGCCGCCCGGCGCGCGCGGCCGCGAGCTCGCTGCTCATGGCGCCGGGCTCATCGGAGCGCGCTCTTCTCGACCTGCGACTCGAGGTAGACGCGGATCTTGTCTTGCAGCCGCTTCTCGAGCTGGCGCACGCGCTCGCGGCTCACGCCGAACTGGTCGCCGAGCTCTTGCAGCGTCTTGGGCTCCTCGGCCACGAGCCGCTCCTGGAAGATGATCGCGTCCTTGCCCGACAAGGTCTTGCCGAATTCGTGGATCTTCTCCGTGAGGATCTCGTTCAGCTCGCCTTGCGCGAGCGCGTCGTCGATCGGCCCCTGCTCCGATGCCATCATCTCGACGCGCGTCGTCGGTCGGCCGTCCGAGCCCTGGGAGAGGGGCGCGTCGAGCGAGACCTCGGCGCCGGAGAGACGTCGGTCCATCGACACGACCTCTTCCGCGGTGACGTCGAGCTTCTCCGCGATGAGCTCCGGCGTCGGATCGATCCCCAGCGCCGCGAGCTTCGCCTTCTCCTTCTTCAGGTTGAAGAAGAGCTTCCGCTGCGCCTGCGTCGTCCCGAGCTTCACCAAGCGCCAGTTGTTGAGGATGAATCGCAGGATGTAGGCGCGGATCCACCACGCTGCGTAGCTCGAGAGCTTCACTCCGCGGTTGGGGTCGTACTTCTTCACCGCCTGCATCAGGCCGATGTTCCCCTCCTGGACGAGGTCGAGGATGTTCCGGTACGCGCGGCGGTAGTCGAACGCGATCTTCACGACGAGCCGCAGGTTCGAGGTGACGAGCTTCTTGGCGGCCTCGACGTCGCCGGTGGTCGCGTAGCGTGTCGCGAGCTGGTGGGTCTCCTCGGGCGTGAGCAGCGAGTAGCGCTGGACGTCGCGCATGTACGCTTGGAGCGGGTCGAGCGTCGCGACCGCTGCAGCTTCGCGGCGCGCGAGGGCGGTCGACTTCGAGAGGCGCCCCGCGAGCTCCTTGTCGTCGTCGAGGGAGAAGTCCTCCTCGGCGTCGACGCCGCCCGTGTCGGGCCCGACGAGCTCGCCGTCGTCGCCGACGAGCTCGCCCTCGACCACGTCTCCCTCGAGCGCCGCCACGGCGCGCTCGCCCTCGTCGCGGGCGGCTTCGAGGTCCGGCCCCTCGACCTCGGCGTCCTCGCCCGGCTCGGCCTCCCGCTCCTCGACGAGCTCGCCGTCGAGAGCGTCTTCGGAGGGCTTGTGGGCTCGTCGTGTCGCCATGCGTTCGGGGACAGTGCGCCGGTCGCGCGCGGGCCGCAACCGGTCCTGCTCACGTCGCGGCGGCTTCCTGCGCCGCGCTCGCGGGGGCCACGGGCGCGGTCGATCCGGGGGCAGGCCTCGGGGCGCTCGGCGCGGGCTCGGCCTCGGCGGGCTCGGCCTCGGCGGGCTCGACCTCGGGCGACGCCTCGCCGCCTGGCGCCCCGGCTTCCGGCACGGGCGCTTGCTTGCGCACGAAGATCTCGTCGTCGAACGCGGCCGGGCCGAGCGGCTCCCAGGTCTCGCGCGCGCCCCGGAGGATCGTGGCCTCGAGGCTGTCCGAGCGCACGTACGCCCACTCCGCCTGGACCTCGTCGAGCCTCGCGAGGAATTGCTCGCGGTCGTCGTAGGGCACGTAGAGGACCGTGTTCGAGAAGTCATCGTTCCAGAGGTTGCCGACGAAGCCGATCTCGTCCGTGAAGATCGCGACGTCGCCAGGCCCGAGATCCTGGTCGCGCCTGCGCCGCGTGTCCGCGGGGAGCAAGCACCGGCTCGTGTCCGCGAGGTTGCGCTCCGCGAGCGACATCGACGCCAGCTCGACCGCCTCGCGGACGGTGACGTCCCACGCAGGCACGGCCCAGAGCATGGTCAGCGCGTTCAGCACGAGCATGGCTCCGATCGCGCCCTCCTCGAGCCGCTGCCGCGCACCTTGCGCGAGCCACCACGCGATGACCACGAGCGCCGTGGCGGGAAACGCCAGGCTGAAGCGCGCCCACTGGTGGCCCGGCGAGGCGACCTGCACGAGCAGCCCGAACACGAGGCAGCAGCCGAGCGCGGTCAGCGCGGTCCGACGCGGGCGGTCCCGGAGCGATCGCATCCAAGCGCCGAGGAGCGCGGGGGCGGCCAGCAACAAGAGCGGCGCCGCGATGAAGGGGAGGGCGTAGCCGTACGCGTGTCGCCCGGTGTCGTGGTAGTTCTCTCCGATGCTCGGGGGCCCGGTGAGCTCGTTCCAGACGTAGTCGAAGCCGCGCTGCATGTGCCCGGCATCGACGGTGCCCTCCAGCCGCACGCCGAGCAGCTCGCTCTCGTAGGTGATGGGCCAGAGCGGGTTCCCATGGACGATGTAGTTCCGCGCGTAGGTCGGAAGCGCGTAGGCGCACGCCACGGCGAAGCCGCCGAGCACCGATGCGAGCACCGGCCACGCGCGCCTCGGCTCTCTCGCCGCCATCGCCAGGGCCCGCAGGAGGAGCCATGCGCCGAGCATCGCGCCGAAGACCGCCCCATTGGCCTTCACGGCGCCGAGGATCCCGAGCGCGAGGCCCGCCATCCATGCATCGCGCGCACGGAGCTCGAACCGAGAGACGAAGTGGAGGGCCAGCACCGTGGCCGTCATCACCGAGAGATCGACGTACGTGCTGCGCAGCTCGCGCGCAGCACCCGGGATCGTCACCGCGACGACCGCCGCGCCGACGCTGCCGGGTTGCGAGGCGCCATGCCGCCGCGCGAGCGTGAAGACTCCGAGCGCCGCGTCGAGGAGCTCGAAGCTCGGCACGACGTCGATGAGGCGCCGGTCGTAGAGCGCGCTCGCCCAGAGCATCAGGTTCTCGGCGGCCCGCGGGTAGCCGTTGACCATCTCCAGCATCGGCTGCACCTCGACGTTGGCGAAGCCGCGGTTCTGGAGGGCGAAGCCCACCATGGGCTCGTGGTACCAGAGGCCGTCCCACGCCCCCGCGGGCGCGAGCCACGAGACGTACATCGTCCAGAGCGCGAGACCCCAGAGCCACACGTAGCCCGCGAAGGACGCGCTGCGAACCCGGTAGAGCGCGCGCCCGAGCCGCACGGGGGCGACCGCGAGCTCCACCGCGTCGCGCAAGAGCGCCGTGCGGGAGGGCGCCGTCGCCGCGGAGAGCGCAGCCAGGACGGCGCTCGCGGCGAGCGCGACGAGCACCATCGTCAGGCGATCGAGCTGTCCGCTCCAGCCGAGGGCGTAGATGTCTCCCTCCAGGATCGCCGTCGCCACGAGGGCCGTGCAGAGGCCGCGCTCCGCCACGGACTCCGGCGCGCTCGTCGCGGGGTAGAGACGCGCCGCGACGATCCCGGAAGCGGCGAAGACGAGCGCGGTGACGACGAAGAGGAGCACGGTCGCGCGCGGAAGCCTACGAGACCCGCTTCCAGTGACCGAGCAGAGTCCATCGCGTCCACGGGATGTCGATGCCCACGAGCTCCATGCCCGGCCCGACGTCGAGGTCGTGCAGGCGGCGCCGGTCGAATTTCGACGGGTGGATGTGCGCCCGCGTGTAGCCGTCCTTGCGCGCCACCCACTCGAGCACCGTCCGCTCGAGGATGCCGAGCGAGGAGTCGAGGCCGTAGTTGGGCGTCGAGAGCAGGAGGGCGCCCCCGACCTTCACGCGCTCGGCGAGCATCTGCGCCCAGGGCTCGGGAGCGGGCAAGTGCTCGACGACCTCCTTCGCGAGGACGACGTCGAAGTCCCCGGCGAAGGTGCCTTCGCTCGGCAGCGTGTTCTCCGAGGGGCACACCGCGAGACGCTCACGCATCTCGGGAAACAGTCGCTGGCTCTCGGCGATCGCCTGAGGGTCGAGGTCGCAACCGTAGAAGGTCACGCCGCGCACGCCGGGAAAGAACGGTTCGAGGCCGCAGCCCACGACGAGCACGCGCGCGCCGGGACAGCGTTCGCCGATCCCCTCGAGGACGCTCCGGAAACCGTCGATCAGCGGCCGGTGGTAGACGGACCACGGGAAGCGGTCCTTCCGTGCGTGGTTCACGAAGTACGGCGCGGAGGTCATCGCTTGCGCGCGTGGACGACGAGCTCGCCGGGCTTCATCGACTCGATGTCGCGCCGCATCGCCGCCGCGAGGAGCCGGACCACCGTCTTGGGGACGAACGCGAGCGCGCGACGGACCGGAGGCATCAGCGTCCAGTGACCGGTGAGCCGCTTCACGAGCCAGCCCGAGAGGCTCGGGTAGAGCAGCACGTCGAAGGCGCCCGCGACGCCGCTCGAGACGATCGGCTCGACGCGATCGACCGAGAAGCCGGCCTCGCCGAGGAGCTCGCTCCACCGCTTCGCGTCGTACAGGTGGACGTGGTGGAAGATGCTGTCGAGGCCGTCGCGGTAGCTCCGCGCGAGCCCACCGAGGCCCACGGAGTCGAGGAGGCGAGGCACGAGCAGCTCGTGGGTCCAGTCCGGCGTCGGGACGATCAGGACGAACGGCGCCCCGGGCGCGAGCGAGCGGGAGATCGTGCGGAACGCGCCCGCGATGTCGGGCACGTGCTCGAGCGAGCAATTCGCGATCGCGCTCTTGAAGTAACCCTGCGGGAGGTCGCTCGTGGTGATGCTGCCGCAGATGAGCGTCGAGTAGGTCGCGGTCGACTGGGCGCGGCGGATCTCGTTCGGGTTGATGTCGATGCCCCAGACCTGCCGTTCGGGGTAGCAAAGGCGCGCGAAGATTCCGTCGCCGCAGCCGACGTCGAGGATGGGCTCGGGGAGCTCCACGCCGCGCATCGCTGCCAGGCGCACGCACTCGCGGAGCGCGAGCGCGGCGGGCGCGTAGGCGAAGTAATCGCCGAAGAATTCAAGCCCGAGCTCGTCGTCGCTCTGCATGCGCGCGTTCGCGCGCTCGACGGCGGGGTCGTGGGGCTCGGCTGCGTTGGCGTGGCCGTTCGTCGAAGCGCGTCGTTCCGTCACTGTGGGCTGTCCGGGGAAGGGGGCCAGGGATGGAGGGCGGCGGAGTATAGAGCGCGCCCCCGGCCCGCGCGACCTCGCAGCGAGGCAGCAAGGATCGGCGCCCGCCCGGGCCCGGCGGCCTCACGGGGTGGCGGGCGGCAGCGGGGGCTCGAAGGGCGGCTCCACGAAGCGCGCCGCGAGGACGGTGAAGGTCGCGCGCTCGCCGCTCGCGCGCAGCTCGAGGCGAGGCGCATCGACGAACATGGAGAGGCGCTGCGTCGGCACACCGATCCGCCCCGCGACCGCTCCGTTCGAGTCGCGAAGCGTCGCGGTGCAGCGCTCGCACTGCAGGAAGTACGGCCCCTCGAGGGGCTGACCGTCGAGCTCGACGAGATAGCGTGCGCGCTCGCGAGGGCGAGCGATCTCGATCGCTGGCGCGGGCGCAGGCCAGCCGACGTGCCAATCGTGCAGCGTGTAGGAGATCGTCGTGCGCAGCGAGGCTCCGTCGGGGCATCGGAACGAGCGGCCCAGCCGATCGGGGATGCACGCGCGCTGTCCGCCCCCGTCGAGCACGAAGACGCGTGCGGTCGGAAGCGCCGCCGCGAAGCGGAGCGCGTCGGCGGGTCCGCTGCGAAGGCGCACCAGGAGCGCGACGACGAGCGTGAGCATGAGCCCGACGACGGCCGGAGCGAGGCGACGAGACGAAGCGAGCCGGCGCGCGAGCGGAGCGAGGCGGGCGCGGCTCCGCGGGTGCGCCAGCGCCAGCGCCAGCGCGCCGGCGATCAGGCTGAGAGGCAGACCCGCGAGGTCCGAGCCGAGCGGGCGATCCGCCCTCAACCGCGTCGTGCCCGGTCGGAGCCACATCGCCGCGGCGTGCTCGAAGGTCGGGTTCGGATCGTCGGCGCCCGGAGCGCCGACGGGCATGGCGTACACAGGCACATCGACGCTTCGCGCGTCCTTCGCGACGAGGCGGGGATAGTAAGGTGTGCCGAGCTCCACGAACGCTGCCTCGGTCGTCCCTTCGAGCGTCACGTCCAGCCCCTCTCCGGGCACGATCTCGGCGCGAACCGAGCCGGCGCCACGGGAGATGTGGGCGATCGAGCCGTCCCAGCCCGGCACCGCGCGCAACCAGAGCGTGCCGAAGCGCCGGTCGAGGCCTTCGTCGCCCCCGGGGAGCAGCTCGCGCGACGGCGCGACCACCCAGCGAACCCCGAAACGGCGGAGGTTCTCGGGCGTGGTCGTGCGCAGTTGGTCCCGGAGGAGCCAGCCCGCGGGCGCCGGCTGGCTCAGCGCCATCTCGATGCCGGCGGATCCGTCGGCGCGGTCGCGTGCGAACGAGTAGAGCTCCCAGACGCACGTCAATCCGCAGATCATCAGCAGCCGCCCGCCGGGGCGGAGCTGCTGGTCGCGCGCGAGCCGGTAGCGCAGCGCCGCGATGTCCTCGCGTGCGGCCGAGGGCGGGCCCACCATGTCCTCGAGCCGCTCTCGCTCGAGGTCGCGCAGGCCCGACGAGACACCGCGGTGACCGGCGACCGCCACCGCGACCATCGCGAGCGCAGCGAACCCGCGGAGCGCACGGGCACGCGCAGGCCGCGCGCGCACGAGCGCATGGAGCTGTGCCGCGCTCCCCATCGCGAGGGCGCCCAGAACGTACGAGAAGGGCTTGATCGCGGCGCCGATGCGGAACGCCTGCCACCGGACGCTCGCGCTGCTCGGCGCAAGCCCCAGCTCCACGAAGGGCGTCTCGGTGTAGCTGGCCAGAAGGAGCAGCGAGAGGCTCGCGAGCACCTGCGCCTCGGAGCGCCCCCGCGTGAACAGCGAGAGCAGCGCCGCGAGCCACGCGAGGGCGACGAGGATCATCCACCCGCCATCCGGCAGTGCGCCGAGCGCCATGCGAAGGAGCGCCAGATCGAGGGAGATCTGCGGCGTGCCGTAGTGAACGCCGTACGCAAAGACGCGCATCGAGGCGGGGAGCCAGAGCCAGGCGCTCGCGGCCACGCCGAGCGCCGTCGCGAGCAGCGCGGCGCCCCGCGCCGGGCGCGACGAGGGCGCCGAGAACGCGAGCGAGAAGGCCCAGACGAGCGCGAGCGCGCACGCGATCACGAGCGCGAGCGGGTGCAAGGCCGCGCTGAGCGCGACGCCGGAGCCCGCGAGCGCGAAGCGAGCGCGGCTCGGACGCCGGTGGAGATCGAAGAGTGCCGGCAAGGCGTGCAGCAAGCTCGCGACGCTCAGCGTCGAGGGCAGGAAGGCGTAGCGGAACACGGGCTGGGTGCCCCAGGTGAAGTCCGTGCCGATGTCGAGGAGAGAGAGCAGGGCCACACCCAGCGCGGCGGGCCACGGTGCTCCGATCCGGACTGCCGTGCGCGCGATGCCGAGCGCCACCGCGACGTAGGCCCCGCTCACGATCGACACGAGGAGCCGCGCCGTCTCACGCTCGCGACCGAGCGCTCGCGCGAGCCACGCGACGCCCCGGTGCGCGAGGGTGGGGTAGAGGTCGAGCGTCGGGTCGCCCGGGGCGGCGCGCGTCAGCCAGGTGAGGGGCCTGCCGCGCGAGGCCTGGTCGAGCAGCTCCCCGACGATCGCCTCGTTCACCCGGCCCTCGAGGCCCACGAAGGGCTCCGCGGCGCCCCACGCGGGGCGGGTGACGAGCGCGCCGACGAGCACGATCGGGGCGTAGACGCAGACCCAGCGCAGCCGGCGCGTGTGCTCGAGGTGCACGCGGCCGTCGCGGCCGTCGTCGAGCAGCGCGCACGCGGCGGTGCCGAAGAGGACGAGGCTCGCTTCGAAGGCAGGCGCGCGTGCGAGCCACGCGAACGCAGCCATGCCGAAGAGGACGACGAGTGCGGAGCGCTCCGCGCGCATGGGTTCGCCTTGTACGCGAATTCGGCCGACTCCTCGACGGTGCGGCTCACCCGCGCCGCGCGAGCGCGCCGAGCATGCGGCGCGACCATCGCCGCGGCGACGCGGCTTTCTTGACGCGCTGCGCCCGGTCCTCGACGGTCCGCCCATGCACGACGTCACCGCTCGTTCGTTCGCCTCGGAGGTCTCGGGCCTTCCGCTCTCCATCGTGCTCGCCGACGCGGAGGTGCTCGCGCAGATCCGCGCGCGCGTCGCAGCGGGCAGTGAGGTTG
Source organism: Deltaproteobacteria bacterium (assembly GCA_046342295.1). Lineage (GTDB taxonomy): Bacteria > Myxococcota_A > Polyangia > Polyangiales > Sandaracinaceae > JAFLCL01. The sequence continues at coordinate 16,176 of JBKDQC010000600.1, forward strand.
GGGCCATCCCGCTCGTGCCTCCGTTCCACGTCTCGGACGACGACGCGTACCTCGTCCTTCCGGAGGACATCGGGGTCGAGCTGCGCGAGATGTTCGCCGACGGTGACGTCGATCTCCTGGCCGAAGCCATGCGCGACGGGCTCTTCGCCCTCGGCACCCTCGAGAAGGAGGGGCGCGGCAAGATGCGCCTCGCCGTCGACGAGGTCGAGATCGCCGAGCGCCTCCTCGCGAAGATGCCCTACGCCGACACCGTCGAGCTGGGGCGCGGCGCCGATCCGATCGCCGCGCTCAACGCGCTGCCTCAGTGCCGCAACACCGTCGCCTCTGCCTTCGTCGACATGACGGGCCTCCAGAAGATGGTGCGCGCCGCGGAGCAGGCGGGGCCGTCGTGGCGGGCTCCCTCGGACCGGAAGGACATGGCGGGCGTCGACCCGACGTTCGCATGGACGCGCCGCTTGCAGGACGGTCGCATCGGCGTCGAGGCGGCGCTCTTCTGCGAGTACGAGGAGATGGTCCTCGTGCTGCGCCCGGTCGCCCTGCGCATCGCCTCGATGCGCCCGGTCGAAGCGAGCCCGTGATCACGCGCGCGCGACGATCACCATCTCCTGACGGTGGCTCGGGAGCTGCGTCGCGCGCACGTCCGAGAAGCGCATCCCTCGCACGAGCTCGATCCAGCGCGAGGTCTGCTCGAGCATCCTCTCGTCGTTGAGCTTGACCGTGAGGATGGCGGCCTCGAGCTCCGGGAGCATCGCCCGTACGCGCGCCACGTAACGGAGCGCGACGGGTGGCGCGAGGTTCATGTCGGAGACGAGCAGGCGCGCGCGCGCCGGAAGATCGCTCCGACCGATGCTTCCCGCGGGCCGCTCGTGGAAGCGGACGCGGGCCTCGCCCGGACCTACGAATTCGCGCACGCGGGGGTCGAGCGCTCCAGGGTCGAACGCGACCACGGACCACCCGCGCCGGAGCATCGCGAGCGTCGCGCCGCCCGGCGAGGCCCCGAGCTCGACGACCTCCGTGCCCTGCCTCGGCGAGAGGCCGCTCCACGCGAGCGCCTCTTCGAGCTTCGCGAACGCGCGCGACGGGGAGAGCTCGGGCACCTCCACGTCCGGCAGGCCGCCGGCCAAGCTCCAGCGGCCGGGACCATGGACGTGTTGGCCGACGAAGAGGGGCTCGCCCTGTGCGACGACGACGTCGATCCCGCGATCGGTCTGGCCTGGAACGACCTTGTCGAAGCCGCGCGGCGCGAGCGCCGAGCGCAGCGACGACGCACGCGCCACGGAACCGGCATCCTCCGGGTCGCGTGCGAAGACGTGCCAGGCCGCGCTCTCACGCTGTGCCTCCGGCACGAGCGCCACGAGCTCCTCGAGCCCCTCCGCGTTGCCGAGCGATTGCCCCGCGACGCGTGCGAAGACGAGCCCCTCGCCGAACGTCGGGCTCGCGTCCGCGAGCTTGAACGTGAGCAGGCCCGGCCTCGAGAACGCGAAGCGCGCCTCCGGCCGAGCGCTCAGCACCTCCCGCTTGGCGAGCGGCGCGGTCGCGACGTTGGTGACGACGAAGACGAAGGGCGGCGGCACGCCCGCACCATACGCGAGCGGTGAGCTGCTGCGCACGGCCCCGTGCCTCGCCGCGCGGGCGCTCCATTGCCCCCCTGGAGACCCTGGGATAGAAGCGCGCCCTTCATGCGGTTCGAGAACGTCGCCATCCTGAGCGTCGCCTCCGTCGAGGCTCCGAACCGCGTCACGTCCGCGGAGCTCGAGGCCCGGCTGACGCCGTTCCTCAAGCGCCTCGGCTTCGCGCCGGGGGTGCTCGCGTCGTTGAGCGGTGTCGTGGCCCGGCGCTTCTGGGACGAGGGCACGCAGCCCTCGGACGCCGCCGCGCGCGCGGCCGAGCTCGCGCTGTCGCAGGCCGGCATCGACCGCGCCCGGATCGGGCTCAGCGTCAATACGAGCGTTTGCCGCGACTTCGTCGAACCGAGCACGGCCTGTCTCGTGCACGGCAAGCTCTCACTGAGCCCGGATTGTCTCAATTTCGACGTCGCGAACGCCTGTCTGGGCTTCATCAACGGCATGGATCTCGTCGCCCAGTCGATCGAGCGCGGGGTGATCGACTACGGCCTGGTCGTCGATGGCGAGAGCAGCCGCTTCGTCGTCGACAAGACCATCGAGCGCCTCAACGCCACCGGCGATGCGCGGGCCTTCGCCGACCACTTCGCCACCCTCACCCTCGGCTCGGGCGCCGCCGCGATGGTCCTCGCGCGCTCGGATCTCGTGCCGAGCTCGGTCGCCCACCGCTACGTCGGGTCGGTCAGCCTCGCGGCCACCGAGCACAGCCACCTCTGCCGCGGGCAGGTGGACGGCATGGTCACCGACGGACAGCGACTTCTCCAGGCCGGGCTCGAGCTCGCGCAGCGGACGTTCGATCGCGCGCGGAGGGAGCTCGGCTGGTCTCCGGAGCTGCTCGACGAGGCCGTGATCCACCAGGTGAGCCGGCAGCACACCGACAAGCTCACCGAGCGCCTCGGCCTGACGCCTGCGCGCGTCCACGCGATCTTCCCGGAGCTCGGCAACGTCGGGCCCGCGTCGATCCCGCTCGTGCTCAGCCAGGCGGCCGCGCTCGGGCGTCTGCGCAAAGGGCACCGCGTCGCGCTCATGGGCATCGGCAGCGGCCTCAACTGCACGATGGCCGAGGTGCTCTGGTGAGAGCGCCGGCCGTCGACCTCTCGGCGCGCCTCGCAGAGCTCGGCATCTCGCGAGAGCTCTACCCGTTCGAGGGGCGCGTGCACCGCGTCGAGGCGCGCGACGGGCGCGGCGCGCTCTCGATGTCCTACCTCGACGAGGGCCCCGAGGACGCCCCGGTCGTCGTGATGGTGCACGGCAACCCGACGTGGTCCTTCTTCTACCGCGCGCTCGTCCAGCGGCTCCGCGCGCGCCACCGGTGCATCGTTCCGGATCACATCGGCATGGGTCTCTCGGACAAGCCCGGAGACGATCGCTACGACTACACGCTCGCCTCGCGGGTCGCCGATCTCGCGTCGCTCCTCGACGCCGTCGCGCCGCGCGGCCCGGTCAGCCTGGTCGTGCACGACTGGGGTGGCATGATTGGCACCGCGTGGGCCGTCGCGCACCCCGAGCGCGTCGCGAAGATGGTCGTGATGAACACGGCCGCGTTCCCGCTCCCCAAGAGCAAGCGCTTCCCGTCGCCGCTCGCGCTCACGCGCACGCCGCTCGGCGCGCTGCTCGTGCGCGGCGGCAACGCGTTCTCGCGTACGGCCGCCCGCGTCTGCGTGAAGAAGGGTGCGCTCCCGCAGGAAGTGCGACGCGCCTACACCGCGCCCTACCGCAGTTGGTCCGAGCGCATCGCGACGCTGCGCTTCGTCGAGGACATCCCCCTCCGACCGAGCGACCGAGCCTACCGCGTGGTCGCCGACACCGAGGCCGCGCTGCCGCGCCTCGCCGACAAGCCGATGTTGCTCGCGTTCGGCCTGCGCGACTTCGTCTTCGATCGCCACTTCCTCGCCGACTGGGAGCGCCATTTTCCGGGGGCCGAGGTCCTCCGCTTCGAGGATGCGGGCCACTACGTGCTCGAGG
>JBKDQC010000601.1:0-2528 GCA_046342295.1 Deltaproteobacteria bacterium
GTATCAGGAGATCCTCGCAGCTGCGCCGGAGCACGCGAAGGCTCTCGGCGCGCTCGAGGAGCTCTTCGCAGGCGGCGTGCAGCCGCTCGTCATCGCCGAGATCCTCGAGCCGCTCTACCGGATGAGCGAGTCGTGGGGTCGCCTCGTCGGCGTCTACCAAGTGGAGCTCGAGCAGGTGAGCGACCCCGCGGCGCGGATCGCCATGATCCACCGCATCGCGGAGATCGCGGAGGATCGCGCGGGCGAGCCCCAAGTCGCGTACGAATGGCACCTGCGCGCGCTGCTCGAGGATCCTACGAACGAGAGGTCTGTGCCCGACTCCGAGCGGCTGGCCGGTGCGCTCGGGACCTGGGAGCCGTTGGCCGACGCGCTCGCCACGGTGCTCGCGCAGCGCGCGGACGTCGAGATCCGTGTGGCCGTCGGCCACCGGCTCGCCCGAATCTACGAGAACGAGCTCGGTGACGTCCAACGGGCGACCGAGACGCATCTGTTCGTGCTCGGTGCGAGCCCCACGGACATCGAAGCGCTCGAGGCTCTCGACCGCATCTTCCTCGACAACGGTGCCGCGGAGCCGCTTCAGGAGGTCTTGTGGCGTCGGGTCGGCGCAGCGAGCGACGCGCGTGACAAGGTCGAGCTCGCGTTCCGACGCGCGCAGGTGCTCGAGAATGATCTGGGCCGCGTCGACGAGGCGGTCGGCGTCTACCTGGGGATCCTGGACAGCCTGGACCCCGAGCACGAGGCCTCGATTCAGGCGCTCGCGAACATCTACGTCGAGAAGCAGGACTGGACGAGCCTGTACCGGACCTTCGAGCGCGAGCTCCGGGTTGCGCTCGGGGACTCGGGTCGCGCGGACGTCCTCGCGAAGATGGCGAGGGTCGCCGAGGGCTACCTGCAGAACGAGGCGCAGGCGGCCACGCTCTGGGGCCAGGTGCTCGAGTTGCGCGGAGAAGACGCCGAAGCGCTCAGCGCGCTCGGGGATCTCCACGCGCGCGCTGGGCGCTTCCAGGAGCTCGTCGAGGTGCTCGACCGCGAGGCGGCGGTCGCGGCGGACGACGAGCTGCGGGTCCAGATCTTCATGGACCTCGGTCGGATCTGGTACGGGAAGCTGAGCAACGAGCGCAACGCCATCGACAACTGGCAGCGCGTGCTGGACATCGACCCGACGAACACCAGCGCGTTGTTCGCGCTCGTCGAGATCTACCGCGCGGGCCAGCAGACCTCGGAGCTGCTCGAGTCCCTTCATCGCGTGATCGAGGTGGGCGCAGCCACCCTCGACGATTCGACCATCGAGACCTGCTACATGCAGCTCGGGGCCCTCTACGAGACGGCCGTATCGCAGCCCGCGGATGCGATCGAAGCGTTCAACAAAGCCCTCGATCTCAACCCGAGGAACTTCGAGGCGATGGGCGCGCTCGAGCGTCTGCACGGGGCGAACGCGGATTGGGTCGAGCAGATCCAGATCCTCGAGCGAAGGGTCGATGCGCTGGAGGAGCCGGCGGACAAGGTCGACACGCTCGTCGCAATCGCGCGAATCTGGTCCGAGCGCCAGGGAGAGCCCGACCGAGGCGCGAGCGCCTACCAGCGCATCCTCGGCCTGGATCCCTCGCACGAGGTCGCCTTCGTCGAGCTGGAGAAGCTGCACCGAAGCGCGGAGCGGTGGGAGGATCTCGCCGAGCTCTACACGACGCGCTTCGAGAACACGGAGGACACGGCCCCGCGCGTCGCGCTGCTCCGGAAGATCGCCGAGGTCCAGGCGAAGCACCTCGGCGACAAGGAAGCAGCGTTCGAGGCGCTCCAGCTCGCGTGGGAGGTCGACTATGGCGACAGCAACACCGAAGAGCTCGAGCGTCTCGCCGGTCTGACGCAGAAGTGGAACGACCTCCTCGGCGCGGCGAACGCCGCGCTGAAGGAGGCGACGGACGCGAGGACGAAGATCGCGATCTGCCTCGCGTGCGCGAAGTGGTACGGCGCCGAGCTCGGTCGGCCCGAGTACGCGATCCCGTACTACCAGCAGATCCTCGCGCTGGATCCCGCCAACGTGCCGGCGATGCGGCAGATGGCGGATCTGTACCGGTCCACGCAGCAGTGGCAGACCCTCCGCCAGGTCCTAGGCCGGCTCGTCGACATCACTTCGGTGCCCACGGAGAAGGCCGGTGTCTTCGTCCAGATGGGCGATCTCGCCGCCACGCACCTCAGCGCGCCGGAGCAGGCACGCTCGTACTACCAGCAAGCGCTCGACACGGACCCGACCCACATCGGAGCGCTCGAGGCCCTCGAGCGTGTCTACCGCGAGAGCGGCGAGTGGGCGGCGCTCCTCGACGTGCTCCGCCGCAAGGCCGACGCGCTCAGCACGCCCGACGACGTGCTCCGCGCGAAGCTCCAGATCGCCGAGGCCTACGAGGACCGCACCGGAGACGTCGAAGAGGCCATCGCCACGTACCGCCAGGTGCTCGCCACCGACGCGAACAACCTTCGTGCGTTGAAGGGGCTCGAGCGCCTGTATTCGCAGAAGGAGCGCTGGCCCGAGC
>JBKDQC010000602.1:0-3796 GCA_046342295.1 Deltaproteobacteria bacterium
TGCGGATCTCGCGAGTGCGTGAACGCCCGGATCGCCGGGACGTGAACACCGAGATCGCCGGGACGTGAACACCGGGATCGCCGGCGTGAACACCGGGATCGCCGGCGTGAACGCTGGGATCGGCAGGCCTGAGGGCAGGCCGAACGGATCACGAGCGAGACACTGACGTAGGTCGCCCTCACCGGCATCCCACGCTTCGAAGGAAGCAGAGGAAGCCATGGAGCGACTTGCGATGAGCCAGACGAAAGAGATCCTGCGACTGCGCTGGGCGGTGCTTCTGAGCGCGCGGGAGACCGCGCGCGCCACCAAGCAGAGCACGGGCGTGGTGAGCAAGACGGCAAACCGCGCGAAGCGCGCCGGGCTGACGTGGGCGGAGGTCGAGGGTCTCGAAGATGGCGAGCTCGAGCGGCGCCTCTATGGGGGGCCGAAGCACTCGAGCGGTGGGCGCGCCGAGCCCGACCCAGCTGCCATCCATCGAGAGCTGCGTCGCCCTGGCGTGACGCTGGAGCTGCTGCACCTCGAGTACCTAGCGGCCCATCCGGACGGGTATCGGTACACGGCGCTTCGGCGCTCGCGAGAGTTGACCCGGGTGTGCTCGCCAGGATCGGTCCACCGCGCAGGGCGCGGTGGACCTGAGCGCGGGCGGCGCCGGGTGAGCTTCTGGACGATGCACGCGGAGTGAGCGGCGCCGCGCTTGCGTTGCGCCGCGAGGGCGCGTCGCGCGGGGGGCGCGTCGCTTGTTCGCGTCGCATCGCCGAGCGCGATGAGGTCGCTCGATGCCGTCGTCATCGAGGCCGTGCTCGGTCTGTCGGAAGTGGTTCACGCCATCGGCCCGCGTCGGCGACCGGCAGTTCGCGTGCTCGACGCCGAGTTGCCAGAGCGCGCGGCGCAAGAAGAAGCAGGCGGCGTGGCGCGCTGCACACTTCGTCGCGCGGCGCCTTCAAGAGCGCGCCGCGAGCGCCGAGGAGCCGCGGCCGCATGAGCCGTCCGCAGGGACGAGCGCGGCTGCGGACGCGGTGACGCGCCCGCCGGAGCCGCTCGCGGTTCGGCCGCCGCTCGACCGACTTCCCTGGGACCTCGCGCAATCCCACTTCGGGGTGCAAGGGGCTGATTTCATTGCGGTACTCGGCGGACTTCTCCTCCGGGCGACGCAATCCCAGATGCGAGGGCAAGCCCTTGGAAAGACTGGGAAAGCCGACGGACTACCCCCGCTGGCCCCGCAATCGCAGTCGAGGGCCCCGGCATCGTGAGCCTCGATGGACCTCGAGCTCGTCCGCCTCGACCTTCGCTACCAAGAGCTGCGCACACGGAGCGCCGAGCGCGAGAAGCGGCTGCTCGCGTCGCTGGCCTCGCTTGGCCAGCAGACGCCCGTCGTCGTCGTGCGCGACGGCGATCGCGACGTGCTCGTCGATGGCTACAAGCGCGTGCGAGCGTTGCGGCGCCTCGGGCGCGACCTCGTGAGCGCCACGAGCTGGGACCTCGGTGAGCTCGACGCGCTCGTGCTCGAGCGTGTGCTGCGCGCGAGCTCGTCCTCGAGCGCGCTCGAGGAGGGATGGTTTCTCAAGGAGCTCGTGACGCGCTTCGGGCTCAGCCGCGAGGAGCTGGCGAGCCGCTTCGATCGGACCACGAGCTGGGTCAGCCGCCGCCTTGGGCTCGTGACGCACTTGCCGCCCGCTGTGCAGGAGCACGTACGCACCGGGGCGATCGGTCCGCACGCGGCGATGCGGTACCTGGTGCCCTTGGCTCGCGCCAACGAACGCGACTGCGAGAAGCTCGCTGTGGCGATCGCGCCCGCGCGTCCTTCGAGCCGCGACCTCGGCGTGCTCTACGGCACGTACGTCGGCGGCAACGAGAGAACTCGTGCCCTGGTCGTGAGCGACCCGGCGCTGGTGCTGCGAGCACGGGCCGAGCGTGAGCGGGAGGGCAAGGGGGATGCGACGCCAGCCGAGCGCCTGCTCGAGGACCTGCGCGTCGCCTCTGGCGTCATGCACCGTGCGAACAGTCGACTGCGTCGAGGCGCGCTCGACGACGCGAACACACAGGAGCGTCAGCTCGTGCTCGGCGCCCGACGCGATGTCCGCGCCGAGCTCACGAGCTTCGAGGCACGTCTCGAGGAAGAGGAGGGCCGCCGTGCTCGATGAGCCGACGCGCGCCGCGATCCTGCGCTTGCGCATGGAGGGCCACGGCACCCGCACGATCGGCAAGGTGCTCGGTGTCTCGCGCGGCGCCGTGAAGGACGTGCTCGAGGCGGGCACCGCGGCCGTGCCCGCCCTGCGCCGCAGCGAGCTTGCCGAACCACATCGGACCGAGATCCTTGAACTCATCGCGTCGTGCCGGGGAAGTCTGGTGCGCGTGCACGAGGAGCTCGCGCTGCGCGGCGCGACGCTCTCGTATCAGGCGCTCACGGCGTACTGCCGCAGGCACTCGCTCGCCGAGCCCGCGTCCATGCCCGCTGGTCGCTATGACCACGCGCCGGGCGAGGAGATGCAGCACGACACCTCACCGCACCGCGCGCGCATCGGAGGCAAAGAGCGGCCGATCCAGACGGCGTCGCTCGTGCTGTGCCACTGCTGGATGATCTTCGCGCAGTGCTACCCGCGCTTCTCGCGCTTCGAGTGCAAGGTCTTCCTCACCGATGGGCTCGAGTACTTCGGCGGCGCGTGCGGCCGCTGCATGGTCGACAACACGCATGTCATCATCTGGTCGGGCACCGGCAAGGACATGGTGCCGGCCCCCGAGATGGAGGCCTTCGGCAAACGCTTCGGCTTCACCTTCGAGGCGCACGAGGTCGGAGACGCGAACCGCTCGGGCAAGGTCGAGCGACCCTTCGACTACATCGAGAACAACTTCCTCGCCGGCCGCGAGTTTGCCGACTTCGTCGACCTCAACGCACGACTGCGCATCTGGTGCGACGAGGTGAACGCCAAGCACCGCAAGCGCCTGCACGCCAGCCCGCGCGAGCTCTTCGTCCGCGAGCGCGCAGCGATGAAGCCCCTGCCGCTCCACGTCCCCGAGGTCTACGCGCTGCACCATCGCATCGTGGACCTAGAGGGCTACGTCAACCTGCACCTCAACAGGTACTCGGCCCCCTATCAACTCATCGGCCATCAGCTCGAGATCCGCGAGACCAAGAACGAAGTGATCCTCTTCGATGGACCGCGCATCGTGGGGACCTACCGTCGCGAACTCGAGGGCGCCGGGATCTGCGCGACGACGGCGTCGCATCGACCCAAGCGTGGTCAGGGCGTCTTCAGGAAGGCGGCCTCGAAGGACGAGATGAAGATCGCCGCACGCTCGCCGCGAGCGGCCGAGTACGTCGCGCTGATGAAGAAGCGCGGACGTGGGTCGGTGCGAGACCTGCGCTGGCTGTGGCGGATGATCGAGGACTACCCGCATGACGCCTTCGCGGCCGCGCTCGAAGAGGCCCTCTCCTTCGGCATGGTCGACCTCGAGCGGCTCGAGCGCATGGTGCTCCGCCGGGTCGATCGCGACTTCTTCGTCCTGCCACGTCGGCCGGACGGCGAGCAGGAGGACGACGGATGACGGAGGAAATCGCTCAGCTACTCAAAGCCCTGCGTCTCAGACGCATCGCGGAGATCCTCGATGACGAGCTCAAGCTCGCGGAGAAGAACGACGCGAGCTATCAGGACTTCCTCGCCCGTGTCCTTCGTGCCCAGTGGCACCGCACCCAGGAGACGTCGCTCGAGTGGAGGATCGAGCGAGCGCGGCTGCCCGACCGATGGACCCTCGAGTCCTTCCCCTGGAAGAAGCAGCCCGGTGTCTCGCAGAAGCAGAT
>JBKDQC010000603.1:0-1538 GCA_046342295.1 Deltaproteobacteria bacterium
GCTCGCCGTGGGGATGATCGCCATCTGCCGCGCCGTCCAGATCGCGTTGCCGCGCTCGTCGTACGCGACGATCGAGCGCTGCCCGCGATCCTCCACGCCCGTAGCGCGCCCGAGCGTGCCCGCGGCCTCCTCGGGCACGTAGCCGACGCCCGTGCTTCGAGGTCCTCCCGCCGGCGCAGAAACCCCGAGAAACAGGGCGAAATCGGCATCACGTCAATAGACACCCAGCGGCCCAGTGCTTTCGAGGAGTTGCAAGGCCGGGAGTGACCCCATCAAGCGGAGCGCCCGGACGCGTACCATCAAGCGAAGCGCCACGCCGACCGAGAAGGCGAATCGGGGCCTCGCCGACCGCGGAAGCCGGCAAGCTTGGCCCGCAAGGCCTATCCCTCACTTTCCCTGCAAAGTTCCCTCTGATGTGAGCGATCTTCAAGTTCGCGTTCGCGCCTTCTTCGACCATCCAGCGGTGGCCTACGTGAAGAGTGCGCTCAAGTGGTGAATGCAGCCGATCCACAACCAACGCATTCAGGAGTACATCATTCGAACGCGTCGTGCTCACGTGTACCGTCATCGAACGGTGGCCTGCGACGGGTGCCCCACCCAGGGTCCGAAATTGCCCACGGAGTAGGCTCGCCGCCGAGTTCCAGCCTGCGTCCCGTGCTGAACGTAATCTGCGGAAATTCATGATGGCTGGGGTCCACTCGCACGATCTCCAACCGAAGGTCCACCGCCCCAACAGTCGGATCAACCACATGCTCACTCTCGCAGTCAACCGAACACATCTCCCCTTGGACATAGGCGGAGCCACAACAGCAGTACGTGACCCCAGAATAGGCCTCCATGCGCATCGTCAACACACCCGGCCGAAAGGGCGTCGGAGGGTCTGCCAGATACTCTTGTTGGACCAACAATCCAACTATGTCCTCGCCTGAGCCGTGGCGAAAACCCACGCGACCGTCGCAGGCCCCCAACCACCCTTCATCGAGATGATCGTACGAGATTCCAACAAAACAACCGCAGAAGGACGCTGGGCACTGCCGAGCGAATGCGCAGGCATCGAGCGGGGCCCGCGACACGGTCGGCCGCTGGTGGCAACCGAAGCATGCCAAAGACCAGGTCAGGGTGACTACGCAGATTGCCAGGATCGGCCGGACCCTATTCTGGCGCATCTGAATCCGTACCTTCAGAGGGCGCTTGTGTGCCAGTGGTCTGCAGTTCCTGTGGAAACGAGAACTCGGGAGCCCTTGCCTGGACCGCCGCGTGCAAGGCGCGTTGTTCTTCCACCAAGAACCGACGAGGATCCTCCGCCGGGGATATTTCTCGACCAATCGCACCCATCACGCCACCGTTGACGTCCCGGCTGTCGCGAAGGCCGAGACCATGTCCCGCCTCGTGAGCTGAGTACGCGTTCACGGGGTAGCGCGTGTGATCAGGGGATCGACACGGGATCAAGAGCATGATCGACTCGCCGTGTGAGTTCGCTGGAAGAGCGTCTGCTGCGACTCGAGGCCCGCGTGACGGAGCTCGAGGCGGAGAACGCT
>JBKDQC010000604.1:0-1790 GCA_046342295.1 Deltaproteobacteria bacterium
CTGCTCTGCCAGAGCATCCCGCCGCCACCGCCGGACGTCGGCGAGCTGCCGGAGCCCTCTCCGGATCTGCCGACGATGCGCGAGCGGCTGCGAGAGCACCGCGAGAACCCGGCGTGCGCGACCTGCCACGCGGTGACCGACCCGATCGGCCTGGGCCTCGAGAACTTCGACGCGATCGGCGCCTTCCGAGAGCGCGAGAACGGCGCGCTCATCGACCCGAGCGGCGAGCTCGATGGAACCTCGTTCGCAGACGCCCGTGGCCTGGGCGACGCGCTGCGCGACCATCCGGATCTCACGCGCTGCCTGGTGAGGAACCTCTACCGCTACTCGTCCGGTCACGTGGAGACGACGCGCGAGACTCGGATGCTCGACCGTGTCGCGCTCGGCTTCGAGGACGAGGGGCTGCGCACCCTCATGGTCGAGATCGTGTCCTCGAGCGGTTTCCGGCTCACCAGCGAGGCGGAGTGATCTCCCGATCACGGAGTTCGGCGTCGGCGGAGGACACGTGACGTCGGGCGTGCCGGAGATCGAAGGGGCCTGACAGGCTCGCGCCAGGGTGCCCGATGGTGCCCAGCGCCGACGCGAGTCGCACGAGGCCGACGCGATCAGCGCGGGCCGGGATCGCGGAGCAGGTTTCGGAACGGCTTCCGGTTCTTCCATCGGTACGCACCGAAGTCGCGACGGTCCGTGGAGACGATGTCGCCGCGGCCGATTTGCTCCGCGAGGATCACGAGCGACGCGTCGGCCAGATCCATCGACAGCTCCCGATACTTCTCCATGAGCTCGTGCACGCGCGGCAGGTGCTTGTCCTCGAGGGGATGCACGGTGACGGCGCCCCTCTCGACGCTGGCGACGAAGCGTACCTGCGCTTCCGGCCCGAGCCGCGAGAGCAGGAGATGGCAGGTCTCCGTGAGGATCGGCCACGTGGTGACGAGCGGCGCCTTCAGCTCTGTGAGCGCGCGCCTCGCCGAGCCGTGCCAGAGATCACGCGGGTTCGCGATAGCCACGAAGAATCCAGTGTCCGCCAGGATCATCGCGCCTTCCGCGCCCCGCGACGGGGTCGAGACGGCGTCGACGTCGACTTGCCCACCGGTGTGGCCGGCGTCGATGGAGTCGGCGGCCCGCCTACAGCCCCGTAGCTCGCGAGCGGCCCACGCAGCTCGGCCTGGGAGAAGTCGAGGTAGCTCTTGTACGCATCGGCGAGCTCGCGCGGGCCATCCGCACACCCGAGGAACCCCGTCTCCTCGAAGATGGCCGCGGCGCGCGAGCCGGCCGGTGGCTCGAGGCGCTCGTGGTACTGCTCGATCGCCGTCAGCACCACATCGGTCGTGCTCTTGCCGGTGCGTCGGCGGATGTCCTCGAGCTTGCGGGCGAGCGCGTCGTCGAGCCGTGCATTGATGCGTGCCATGACATACAGGGTGTATGACATGGGCGACCGGGAGTCCACCGCTCGAGGCTGTGCACGACCGCCCAGCCGATCCCCACCGGAGTGAGCCGGCCGGCGATCCTCGCGTCGAGCGAGATCTCCGGCACACGTCACGCACGACGTCTCGGTCGGCGCGGAGGCGGCATGCGCGATCGTCGACGTGACCCGCGAGCCCGCACCACCCGATGAGAGCCCTCCTCATGAATGCATCACGACCGTGAGAGGCTCCCGTTACCATCCGGGGTACAGTTCGTACGGACGATGGTCTCGAACGCCGACGAGCCGCCGTCGGTCGCCGCGCCACCATCGATCGTTGGCGGGCCGCCGTCGGCCGGCAGCGAGCCGCCGTCACCACAGCCCAGGA
>JBKDQC010000605.1:0-2088 GCA_046342295.1 Deltaproteobacteria bacterium
AGCGTGCCACCCAGGATGTTCATCCAGCGCGACATCGTCCCGCGGTCGAGCGGCACACCCTCCTGCTCGAAGCGCTCCTCTTGCCGGTACAGCGGCATCGCGCGGTCGTGCTTCTCGACGATGATGTTCGCGTACAGAGAGGAGGCGGTCGATCTCGCGCCGGCGATCGTCGTCGTCGTCGAAGAATCTGTGCAGCTTCGACATCACCCGTCGACCGGCCCGCACCATGATGCGACGAACATCGTCGTCATTGGGCGCCTCGTCGGCGACGAAGACGCCGTCGTCATCGAAGCCGCCGTCGGGGACGAGCACGTGGAAGTGGACGTTCAACTGCAAGGCTGACCCGAAGCGCTGCACGAAGGTGATGGCGCCGCACGACGGGCGCTCGACGCTGACTCAGGCGCAGGTCGATGGGTTCAAACGTGCGGTCGCGGGGCAGGGCGTCCTTCATGCCTTGATAGCGAAGGAAGATTCGGTGGCGGGTGGTGATGGCCTGCTCGATGACGGCGGCGAAATTGCCGCTGACGGGCAGGGTGGATTCGAGGACCACGGGGACGCCCGAGCTCAGGTTCTGCAGTCGCGGCGTCAACCCTTGCTGGGCGGCGCTGCCATTGAGGCCCACCCCTTCCCGTACGCCCGGCACATCGATGAGCTGCGGAAGCTTTGGCGCAAGCTCACGCTCGCCGACCAGACTGGCGCCCGGATGGCCATCGAGGCGCCAGGCAAGGCCCTATCCGCTCCTGCGGCTTTGTACGGCGAGTTGACGTGTGCTAGAGCGCCGCGCATGACGCGACGGGATCGGGCACTGTTCATCGTTGTCCTTGCGCAGCTCATGGCGTGTGTGGCGCCTGGCGAGGGCGAGGAATCGCTCAGGCCGACGCCGGCGTGCGCGGCGTACCTCGAGTGTGTGCTGGTGGTCGCCCCCGCGGGGTATCCCCAGGCGCTTGACGGGTTTGGTAGCGACTCATCCTGCTGGGAGGATGCGGCCCAAGCGGCCAACTGTGATCGAGCATGCACGGAGGCTCGCGAAGACTTTGGTGCGGCGTGCGTGTGCGATGCCGAAGGCTGTCACGGGCTCTACGACGTCACCTCAGGCGAATACGCGGTAACGGGGCGGATCACGGACGTCGATGACTGCCAAAACATCCTCGGCGAGGTCGCGACCTTGTCCTCCACGCTCTCGCCGCTCTCGCCGGCTGGAAGCTTCGAGTTCAACATCCCTTTGGCCGCGCTTGGAGGCAGCTCGGGCCCGGAGGAGGACGAGCTTCACGGCTACGTCGAGCGCACGGGGAACGTGGGTCGCGTCGATTGGTCGGTGAACGGCGCCCGGTACGGCTCTGAGGAGGTGCTGCTCACTGGCGACGATCTCTTCGAAACCGAGGTCGATCTCCTGGATTGCCCGCGGCAACACCTCACCATGGAGCGCCGCTGAGCATCGCTGTCTCGGGCGGATGCGCGCGCCGTCCTCATGCGCGATGATGCGGGACGCGTGCGCCGCGTGGACTTGGCCCAGGCGTCGGCGTTAGTTGCGTCTGAACGTCTCTGTCGCCGTCACCGAGAACTTGGGTGCGCCAGGCGGTTGGTTGTCGGGCAGGTCGAGCTGGTAGTCGTAAGCGTATTCGCCTGCACCGCCGTCTCCATTCGACTGGCCATTCCAGTTGAAGCGCATGCCGTACTCAGACGCGAAGCCGATGACGACCGAACCACGCATGCGGCGTGTGCCCCAGCTCTCGAGGAGCCGCGTGAAGTAGAAGGTCTCGTCGCGGTTGCTGCTCTTGCTCTCGAGCCAGCCGGCGAGGACCTCGACGAAGTAGCGCGTCTCCGTGGCACTGCGGTTGCCGGCCGAGCGCACTGGAGCATTCCATTGGGCGTTTTTGTCTTCCCAGGCGTTGGACTGAACCGCGACGACGTCAGCGGCGATCAAGAACGGACGCCAGTTGGGCGATGCGTACGCGTTCACGGGGTAGCGCGTGTGATCAGGGGATCGACACGGGATCAAGAGCATGATCGACTCGCCGTGTGAGTTCGCTGGAAGAGCGTCTGCTGCGACTCGAGGCCCGCGTGACGGAGCTCGAGGCGGAGAACGCT
>JBKDQC010000606.1:0-5829 GCA_046342295.1 Deltaproteobacteria bacterium
GCGTGGATCTTGTCGTCCACGAGGTGGTGCAGCTTCAGGATGTACATGACGCCGACGGTGACGTCCCGGTGGAAGACGTCGCCGGTGCGCCCGTCGAAGAGGACCGTCTGGCCCGAGGTCCGCGCGCTCGCGTGGTAGAGCGGCGACTTCTGGTCGTAGGCCTTGGCGGTGTCGCTCACGAGCGAGAGCATCGACTTGATCTCGGTCTCGTGCGCGCCGTCGAAGACGGGCGTCGCGAGCTTGAAGCCGTCCTTCAGCTTCGCGGCGAAGGCGAGAAGCTCCTTGTCGTTGAGCTCCTCGATCAGCTTCTTGGTCTCGGTGTTGTTGAAGACCTTCACGAGGTGCTTGCGCAGGTCCTCGATGCCCATCTTCTTCTCGGCGATCAGCTCCTGCACCTGCTTGCCGAGGAGCAGACCCGCCCACCCGAGGTGCACCTCAAGGATCTGGCCGACGTTCATGCGGCTCGGCACGCCGAGCGGATTGAGGACGAGATCGACCGGCGAGCCGTCCGGGAGGTAGGGCATGTCCTCCTCGGGCAGAATGCGCGAGACGACGCCCTTGTTGCCGTGACGGCCGGCCATCTTGTCGCCGACCTGCAGCTTGCGCTTGATGGCGATGTAGACCTTCACCATCTTGATGACGCCCGGCGGGAGCTCGTCGCCCTTGCTGAGCTTCGCGATCTTCTCCTGGAAGAGCACCTCGACGGCCTGCACCTGCTCGTCGAGCTGCGTCAGGATCGATTGGACCTTGTCCTGTCCCTTGTCGACCTCGATGTCCTTCCAGTACTTGCGCGGGATCGGGTCGAGCGCTTCGGCCGCCAGCTCCACGCCCTTGGCGAGGAGCACCTTGCCCTTGTCGTCGACCAGGCGGGCCTGCGTCGTCCGACCGGTGAGGAGCTTCTTCACGCGCGTGTACGCGGACTCGCGGATGATCTTGATCTCATCCGCCATGTCCTTCTCGAGCTTGGCGCGCTCGGCGTCCTCGATCTCGCGCGCGCGGTCGTCCTTCTCCGTGCCCTTGCGCGAGAAGACGCGGGCGTTGATGACGACGCCGCCGACACCAGGCGGCACGCGCAGCGACGTGTCGCGCACGTCACCCGCCTTCTCGCCGAAGATGGCCCGGAGGAGCTTCTCCTCGGGGCTGAGCTGCGTCTCCCCCTTCGGCGTGATCTTGCCGACGAGGATGTCCCCGCTCTTCACCTCGGCGCCGATGCGCACGATGCCCGAGTCGTCGAGGTCCTTGAGGGCCTCCTCTCCGACGTTGGGGATGTCGCGCGTGATCTCTTCCTTGCCGAGCTTGGTGTCGCGCGCGACGCACTCGAACTCCTCGATGTGCACGGAGGTATAGATGTCCTCCTTCGCAATGCGCTCCGAGATGAGGATCGAGTCCTCGAAGTTGTAGCCGCCCCACGGCATGAAGGCGACGACGACGTTGCGGCCGAGCGCCAGCTCGCCCATGTCGCAGCTCGGGCCGTCGGCGATGACGTCGCCGACCTTGACCTTCTCGCCGGGGCGCACGACCGGCTTCTGTGTGTACGACGTGCTCTGGTTCGAGCGCAGGTACTTCCAGAGCCGGTAGATGTCGGGGAACGCGCCCGCCTCACCCTCGGCCTTCACGACGACCCGCGTCGCGTCGACCGACTCGACGACACCGTCCCGCTTCGCGAGGATGCAGACGCCCGAGTCGCGGGCTACGCGAAGCTCGAGGCCGGTGCCGACGATCGGGGAGTCCGACCGGAGCAGCGGGACCGCCTGACGCTGCATGTTCGAGCCCATGAGGGCGCGGTTGGCGTCGTCGTGCTCGAGGAAGGGGATCAGCGACGCGGCGACCGAAACCAGCTGGTTGGAGGAGACCTCCATCAGCGTGATCTGCTCCTTCTGCACCATCACCGACTCGCCGTTGTAGCGAGCCGGCACGAAGCCGGAGAGCAATGCGTTGTTCTTGTCGCGGGGCGCGTTGGCCTGCGCGATGTAGTGGCCTTCCTCCTCGAGCGCGGAGAACCACTTGATCTCGTTCGAGACCACCCCGTCGACGACGCGGCGGTACGGCGTCTCGACGAAGCCGTACTCGTTGACGCGGGCGAACGTCGAGAGCGACGCAATGAGCCCGATGTTCGGCCCTTCCGGCGTCTCGATCGGGCAGATGCGTCCGTAGTGCGTCGGGTGGACGTCGCGGACCTCGAATCCGGCGCGCTCGCGCGTCAGACCGCCGGGCCCGAGCGCGGAGAGACGACGCTTGTGCGTGACCTCCGAGAGCGGGTTGGTCTGGTCCATGAACTGCGAGAGCTGGGAGCTCCCGAAGTACTCCTTCACCACCGCAGAGACGGGCTTCGCGTTGATGAGATCGTGCGGCATGAGCGTCTCGATCTCCTGAGACATGCTCATGCGCTCCTTGATGGCGCGCT
This sequence comes from Deltaproteobacteria bacterium, assembly GCA_046342295.1. Lineage (GTDB taxonomy): Bacteria > Myxococcota_A > Polyangia > Polyangiales > Sandaracinaceae > JAFLCL01. The sequence continues at coordinate 2,405 of JBKDQC010000606.1, forward strand.
CCATGCGGACCAGACCGATGCGGTACTGGTTCTCCATGAGCTCGCCGACCGCGCGCACACGACGATTTCCGAGGTGGTCGATGTCGTCGACCGAGCCGCGACCGTTCTTCAGCTCGATGAGGTGCTTGACCGTGTGGAGGATGTCCAGCGTCGTGAGCACGCTCGCCTCGAGCGGCGGACGCGCAGGATCTTCGTCCTTGTAGAACTTGTAGTTCAGCTTGAGCCGGCCGACCTTGCTCAGGTCGTAGCGCTCGGGGTTGAAGAAGAGGTTCTGGAACAGCGTGCGCGCCGTCTCGAGCGTCGGCGGATCGCCCGGGCGCAGGCGGCGGTAGATCTCGAGGATCGCCTCGTCTTGCGACTGGATCTTGTCCGAAAGGAGCGTGTCGCGGAGGTAGCTGCCGACGTTCAGGCCGTCGATGAAGAGCACCTTGAAGCTCTGGATCTTCGCCTCGCGCAGCTTCTCGAGCTTCTCCTCCGTGACCTCTTCGTTGGTCTGGAGGAGCAGCTCACCCGTGTCCTCGTCGATGACCTTCTCGGCCGAGACCTTGCCGACCACCTCGCTGGTGTCGAGCGGAAGGCGCTCCATCCCGGCGTCGCGGAGCTTGCGGATGGCCGCGCGGGTGAATTTGCGGGCCTTGCGGACGATCACCTCTTCGCCGACCTTGATGTCGCGCGTCGCGCGCTGTCCGGGCAGGATCTCGAACTCGATCGACTTCGAGTACTTGCCACCCTTCTCGAGGAAGACCGTCTCGGTGTCGTAATAAAAGCGCAGCAGGTCCTCGGGCGTGTAGCCGAGCGCCTTGTGGAGCACGGTCGCGTGGAGCTTGCGCCGCCGATCGATGCGGACGTAGATCAGGTCCTTCGGGTCGACCTCGAAGTCGAGCCAACTGCCGCGGTAGGGGATGACGCGCGCCTGGTAGAGCAGCTTGCCGCTCGAGTGGGTCTTGCCCTTGTCGTGGTCGAAGAAGACGCCTGGGCTGCGGTGCAGCTGGCTGACGACGACACGCTCGGTGCCGTTGATGATGAAGGTCCCGTTCTCGGTCATGAGCGGGATCTCGCCGAAGTAGACCTCCTGCTCCTTGATGTCGCGAACGGTGCGCTCCGACCCCTCGCCCGCGCTGTCGTAGATGATCAGCTGGATCGTGACCTTGATCGGCGCCGCGAACGTCATTCCGCGCTGCACGCACTCGTCGACGTCGTACTTGGGACGCTCGAGGGTGTAGCCGACGAAGACCAGCTCGCTCGTGCCGTTGAAGTCGCGGATCGGGAAGACGCTCCGGAAGACCCCTTGCAGCCCGATGTCCTCACGTTCGTGCTGCGGAATGTTCGCTTGGAGGAACTTCTCGTAGGACCGCTTCTGGATGTCGATCAGGTTCGGGATCGTGATGATCTGCTGGATCTTCCCGAAGCTGTGCCGAACACGGAAGTTGGTCTGAATCATCGAGGCCATCGTCGGGTACCTCTCTCACGAGCCATGGACGGGGCGGCTCGAGATCTGGTTGGGGGCCTGAAGCCAAAGACAGGCGAAGGAGACAAGTAGGAACGGCGGGCGCAGACGTAGGCCAGAGTCGAAACATTGGCCGGAAACGAAACGACGGACCGCGGCGAGAAGGCCTCTCGGCCCTCTCACCGCGATCCTCGGACGCTCATGGGCGAGCTTGGCCGCAGATCACTTGAGGGTGACCTTCGCGCCAGCCTCCTCGAGCTTCTTCTTCATGTCCTCGGCCTCAGCCTTGGCGACGCCTTCCTTGACGGTCTTCGGCGCCGCCTCGACGAGGTTCTTCGCGTCGGCGAGACCGAGGCCCGTGAGCTCACGGACGACCTTGATGACGTTGATCTTCTTGTCGCCCGCGTTCGTCAGCTCGACGAGGAACTCGGGCTGCTCGACCTTGGCCTCGGCCGCCGGCGCCGCCGGGCCAGCCGCGACCGCGACCGCCGCCGGAGCCGCCATGACGCCCCACTACACCTCGAGCGCCTTGATGAGCCCCGCGACCTCGATCACGGTCCACGACGAGAGCTCCTCGACCATCTTCTCCTGATTCAGTGACGCCATGTGCTTACCCTCTTCCGAGCCGAACGAACGGCAAAAACTGTTGTGATGAATGGGAACCAGAGATGCGCTCAGGCGGTTTCCTCGCCACCGAGCTGCTTCCGACGCGCCTCGAGCACGTACACGAGGTTCTGCGCGGGCGCCTGGAACTGCTGCAGAAGCTGCTGCATCGGAGCCTGAAGCGTCGCGAGGAGCATCGCGCGCAGCTCGTCCTTGCCCGGCATGGAGGCGAGATCGCTCTCGACCTTGTCGCCGGGGATGACGCTCACGTCGAGGACGGCGAGCTTGACCTGGAGCTTCTCGTTCTTCTCGTCCTTGCGGAACTCCTTGAAGACCTTGGCGGACGCCGACGGGTCCTCGAACGAGAAGGCGACCCCCGTCTCACCAGCGAGCGCAGCGTCGAACTGCGCGTTGCCCTCGAGGGGCGTGCCCCTGAGCGCCTGCTGGAGCAGGGTGTTCTTGATGACGCGGTACTCGACCCCGGCTTTCCGGAAGCGCGAGCGGAGGTCGGTGACCTGAAGGACCGTGAGGCCCTTGAAGCCGAGGAGCACGTAGCTCGTCGCCTTGGACACCGTCGTCTTCACGCCGCCGACGGCCTCCATCTTCGCCTTCTTGGCGGGGCTGATGCGCTCGCTCATGTCACGCCTCCCCGACCGCTTCGAAGCTCGACGGATCGATCTTCACGCCGCAGCCCATGGTGGTGCTGAGCGTGACGCTCCTCAGGTAGGTGCCCTTCGCGCTCGACGGCTTGGCCTTGAGCAGCGCCGCGAGCAACGCGCGCACGTTGCCTTCGAGCTTGTCCGCCGGGAACGACTTCTTCCCGACCGGGGCGTGCACGATGCCAGCCTTCTCCACGCGGAACTCGACCTTGCCGCCCTTGGCCTCGTTGACCGCCTTCGTGAGATCGAAGGTCACCGTGCCCGTCTTGGGGTTGGGCATCAGACCTCGAGGACCGAGGACGCGACCGAGCTTGCCCACCTGACCCATCATGTCGGGGGTGGCGATGACGGTCTCGAACTCCATCCAGCCTTCCTGAATCTTCGCGACCAGATCCTCGGCGCCGACGTAGTCGGCTCCGGCACCTTGCGCCTCCGTGGCCTTTTCGCCCTTGGCGAAGACCAGGACGCGCACCGTCTTGCCGAGGCCGTGGGGCAGCACCGTGGCGCCGCGGACCATCTGGTCCGCGTGCTTCGGATTCACGCCCAGGCGAACGGCGACATCCACGCTCTCGTCGAATTTGGCGAAGCTCGCCTTCTTCACGAGCGCGCAGGCGTCGGCGACGGGGTAGCGCTTCATGCGATCGACGAGCGCGATCGCTTCCTTCCGCGGCCTGCCTGTCTGCATCTCTCCTCCTTCGGCGTCGCCACCATTGACG
>JBKDQC010000607.1:0-1010 GCA_046342295.1 Deltaproteobacteria bacterium
AGCGTTCTCCGCCTCGAGCTCCGTCACGCGGGCCTCGAGTCGCAGCAGACGCTCTTCCAGCGAACTCACACGGCGAGTCGATCATGCTCTTGATCCCGTGTCGATCCCCTGATCACACGCGCTACCCCGTGAACGCGTACCGCCTCCCGGGGGTGACAGCACGTTGTGCCCTCCCGCCGATTACGGCGCCGATGACCGCGGCAGCCGCCATCGCGAGGAGCGAGACGCACTGCACGCGTGCGCCTCGAGGCCCGTGTGGGTCTCCGCCACCAGCGACGCCTCCGTTCTCATCGGACCCTGCGTCCGTTGGATCTGTCGCCGCTATGCCGCCGTGAACTAGGTCCAAACCGGACTCGGCCTGTGTACTGCCCCCACCTCCTGGCAGCGTCGAGCAGATGGGTCCTGTGCACTCCCCACTGTCCTCTCCTGTGCCAAGGCCGCTTCCCGTCTCCGCTCGGCCAGTACCGAAGTGTGGCAGATCACCCGGAGTCGGACCATCCCCACCCGGTCCGCTCTGAGTGCCACCGGCGCCCGTAGCGCCGGGTAGCGAAGCCATGGTCCGGAGAAATTCTTGTACTTCAGCCAGCGAGTGCGGGGCGCTACGATCGTAAACGAAGACTTGCGCCCCCCGAGCGAAGTCCTGAAATGATTGCTCGTCTCTGAAGTCTGACCGTCCGTGGGGAAGGTCGTCTCTGACCACGAACGACTCGCCCTCACGCACGCCCGCAGGTGCTGTGTTTACCGCGATCGCATCCAGCCCGAACGGATCGACGGCCTGCAGCAGATTGCCACTGACGTAGTGGTAGCTGTTCCCTGTCTCCCCACCGCCCGCCGCGTGCACGTGCAGCGGATCCGGCGTGGCCCACCTGCCCAGCCTCGGAATCAGCCACCTCTCACCGAAGTAGGTGACGCCGATCTCCTCGTCGGCTTCCTTCGTGGTGAAGCCCATCGGTTCGATGGGCACCAACGCGTCGTTGGTCCAGAGGTTCTCTCGGGCGCCGTTGGGGTAG
>JBKDQC010000608.1:0-4671 GCA_046342295.1 Deltaproteobacteria bacterium
CGCGCACGGCGACCACCGCGTCGCGATGACCTCGGTCGTGCTCGGGCTCGTGGCCGAGGGCGAGACGGTGGTGGATGACGTCGCATGCGTGGAGACGAGCTTCCCCGGCTTCGCGGCGCGCCTCCGCGCGTTGGGAGCCGACGTGCTCGAAGAGGAGCTCGCCGCGTGAGGCCGCGGGGAGTGATCGTTGCGATCGATGGGCCCGCCGGCGCGGGCAAGAGCACGCTGTCGCGTCGCCTGGCCGAGCGCGTCGGCTACACCCTCGTTGACACGGGGGCGCTCTACCGCGCCGTCGCGCTCTCGGCCCGGCGTCGAGGCGTGGCCCACGACGACGGACCCGCGCTCGGCGCGCTCGCGTCGTCGCTGCGATTCGCCTACGTCGATGGTCAGCTCGAGGTCGACGGTGAGCGATACGGCGACGCTCTCCGCACCTCGGAGACGAGCGCCGGCGCGTCGCGCGTGTCGGCGCACGCGGAGGTCCGCTCCGCGCTGCTCGGCGTGCAGCGCGAGATGGGACGAGCGGGCGGGGTCGTGCTCGAGGGCCGCGACATCGGGACGGTCGTCTACCCCGACGCCGAGCTGAAGGTCTTCCTCGTCGCGAGCGACGACGAGCGCGCGCGGCGTCGCCTCGCGGAGTTGGTCGACCGCGGCGAGGCCGCGAGCCTCGAGGGCGTGCTCGGTGAGTTGAGAGAGCGAGACCGCCGCGACGAGGAGCGGGCGGTCGCGCCGCTTCGGATGGCGGAAGGAGCGATCCGGCTCGACACGACCGGGAGGACCCTCGAGTCGCTCGTCGACGAGCTCGCGGCGCTCGTCAGGTCCGCGGTGGCGCGCGCCCGCGCGCATTGACACCCCCCGAGGCCGCTGCTAGCCATCCCGCCCCGCGCGCCGAGACGCGCCGAGTCATGTCCGGGATCAGTCCCGGACGAACGCCCCTCGCCGAGTGATTCCGGCGGGGATGCGTCCACGGTCGGACTCCCAACCCAACCCCAGCGAATCAGAAAGCCCACACCACTCGATGACCACTGTCCAGTTCCAGACCTCCACTCCCAGGAAGCCGGGAGGTTTCGCCGACCTCTTCGAGCAGTCCGTCGCGAAGGCGGACACCCTCAAAGAGGGCGACATCGTCTCTGGAACCGTCATCGCGGTGGGCAAGGACCACGTCGTCGTCGACATCGGATACAAGTCCGAGGGCGTCATCCGCGTCGACGAGTTCGCAGAGCCCGGAGGCGGGCTGGCGGTCAAGGTCGGCGACCAGGTCGACGTGCTCGTCGAGTCCAAGGAGACCGACGATGGCCTCGTCCTCCTCTCGAAGGAGAAGGCCGACCGACTGAAGGTGTGGGACGAGATCAGCGCCGCCTGCGAGCGTGACGAGCTCATCCAGGGGACCATCACCTCGCGCGTGAAGGGTGGCCTCTCGGTCAGCATCCGCGGCGGCGTCAAGGCGTTCCTGCCGGGCAGTCAGGTGGACCTGCGCCCCGTCCGCAACCTCGACAAGCTCCTCGGCCAGACCTTCGACTTCAAGGTCATCAAGTTCAACAAGAAGCGCGGCAACATCGTGCTCAGCCGCCGCGTGCTCCTCGAGAAGGAGCGCGACGAGCTCAAGGCCAGGACGCTGCAGAACCTCGAAGAGGGCATGGTCGTCACGGGCGTCATCAAGAACATCACCGAGTACGGTGCGTTCGTGGACCTCGGCGGCATCGACGGCCTGCTCCACATCACCGACATGAGCTGGGGCCGGGTCAACCACCCGTCCGAGGTCTTCAACGTCGGCGTCGAGGTCACGGTCAAGGTCCTCAAGTACAACGCCGAGACGGAGCGAGTCTCGCTCGGCCTCAAGCAGACGGTCGACGACCCGTGGAACACCGCCGCGGAGCGCTACCCGGTGGAGATGAAGATCTCCGGGAAGGTCGTGTCGATCACCGACTACGGCGCTTTCGTCGAGCTCGAGCCCGGCATCGAGGGCCTCATCCACGTCAGCGAGATGTCGTGGAAGAAGCCCAAGCACCCCTCGAAGCTCCTCGAGGTCGGCCAAGAGGTCGAGTGCATCATCCTCGACGTCGATGCCGTCAACAAGCGCATCTCGCTCGGCCTCAAGCAGCTCGAGCCCGATCCCTGGACACTCTTCAGCCAGACGTACAACCCGGGCGACATCATCCGCGGCAAGGTTCGCAGCGTGACCGACTACGGCGTCTTCGTCGGCATCGAGGACGGCGTGGACGGCATGGTCCACAAGTCGGACCTCAGCTGGACGCAGCGCATCAACAACCCCGCCGACGTCTACCGGAAGGGCGACGAGGTCGAGGCGATCATCCTGTCGGTCAACCACGACGACAAGAAGGTGTCGCTGGGCATCAAGCAGCTCTACGAAGATCCGTGGACGCGCATCCCGCTCGACTACCCGCAGGGCACGATGCTCGAGGTGCGCGTCATCTCGATCGCCGACTTCGGCGTGTTCGTCGAGCTCGAGCGCGGCGTCGAGGGGCTCGTTCCGATGAGCGAGCTCAGCTACGACCGCATCGACGACGCCCGCAAGATCGTCCAGGAGGGCCAGATCGTGAAGGCCGAGATCCTCGACGTGAACACCGGCGACCGCCGCATCACGCTCTCGCTCAAGAAGATGGAGATCGCCAGCGGCGGCGAGATCCTGAAGTACGGCGAGGAGCGCTCGATCGAGCTGGCGCAGCAGAAGCCGCAGCCGTCCACGACGAACCGCGCGGGCGCGAAGCTCGGCGACGTGCTCACGGAGAAGCTCGGCCACACGCTCGGCGGCGGCAGCTTAGCTTGCCTGGGCCACCCGGCCCCTTCTCGCTCCGCATATCAAAACGACGGCCGCGTCCGCGAGGGCGCGCCCTTCGCTCTTGTGGCCTCGTGGATGTGTAGGATGGCGGGCATGTCCCGAGCGCCCGAAGCGCGATGGCGCTGGTCACGTTCGCCGTGGGTCCTCGCAGTCGTCGTCGCGCTCGTGTACGCGCCGTCGCTTGCGGGCGGCTGGCTCGGCTTCGATGACGACTGGCTCGTCCGCGACAACGAGCTCCTCAACACTCGCTCGGCGGAGGTGCTGTCGTCGATGTTCGGAGCCTTCGATCGCGACACCCGGCTCGTGCTCGGCGCGGAGTACCTACCTGCGCGCGACCTCGTGACCTGGATCGCGCGCGCCTGGCTCGGGCTCGATGCGATAGGCTTCCGCGCGCTGTCGCTCGGTCTCTACGCGGTCGCTTGCGCGACGCTGCTCGCCTGGGCGAGCACCCTTGGACGCGACGGCTACGTCTATGGCGTGTGGCTTTTCGCGCTCCATCCGGTGCACGCCGAGTCCGTGGCGTGGATCGCGGGGCTCAAGGACGTGCTGACGCTCGCGTTTCTCGCTGCGGCCCTCTGGCTCGCTGCGGAGCGAGCACCCGCGCGGCGCCTCGGGGCGATCGCTTGCGTGTTCGTAGCGTGCGGGTGCAAGAGCGTCGCGGTCGTCGCGCCGGCGTTCTTCCTGGTCGCCGAGCTGCTCCGCGGGCGTGGTCAGGACCGCGTGCTGCTCGCGGGCGTCACTGCGGTGTGCGTCGGCTGGGCGGCCCTGCACGTGTGGGTGGGAGGTCGTGTCGGCATGATCGCCGAGCCTCTTGGAGCGACCGTTCTCGAGCGGCTCGCCTCTGCGCTGGTGCTCCTCGCGCGCTATGTCGGCTTGTCCTTCTTGGTCCATCCCCAGAGCGTCGTGTACGAGGCCGAGGTGCACGGGCTCGACGTCACTGGGATGGGTTCGTTCTTTCTTTTCCTCAGTCTCGCTGCGCTGGCATCCGGGCAATGGCGCCTCGGCCGCCGCGGGCCCGCGGCGCTCCTCCTTTGGTTCCTGGCGTCGCTCGCGCCCGTCTCGCAGGTCCTCGCGCCGCTCCAGAACCGTCTCGCCGACCGCTACATGCTGTTCGCGGTCTGGGCGCCGTGCGCAGCGGCCGGCCTCTTGCTCGAGCTTGCGATGAAGCGCGCACGGCCTCGCCTCGCTGCGGTCCTCCTGCCGTCGGTCGCTGGGGCGCTCGCGATCGCCTCGTGCGCTCGCGGGCTCGTCTTCGCCGATCCGGTGGCGTTGTTCGTGGAGGCCAGCGAGCGCACCTCGACCGACCCCGACCCGCTCGTTCAGCTCGGCGATGCGTTCTTCGCGCGTGGGCAGTACTCCGACGCCGAGGCGGCCTACCGCGCCGCGATCGATCGGGACGGTCTGAGGACCGCCTCGGGCAGGACGGCGGGCAACCGCCTCGGGCGGCTGCTCGCGGGATCGGCGCGCGAGGAAGAGGCGATGGCGCTCTACGCGGTTCTCGTCGAGCGATACCCTGGCGACCCCCGCGCGCTCCACAATCTGGCGGTTCTCGAGGAGCGGGCGGGCCGCGCCGACCTCGCCGCGCAGCACAGAGCGGCGCTCGCGTCGCGGTTTCCCGAGTATCGGCCCGGCGCGGACCGCCCTGGTCCGCTCTGAGAGAGCACGTGGCACTCGGATGGATCGATGCGGGTGCCACGGGCTCGAAGCGGCGGGAGGGAGGCTCTCGCCGATTCACTCGGCGAGGGGGAGGGTCTGCGGCCAGACCCTCCGGCAAGAAACGTCAGAGCATGAGTCCATCCAAGTGACTCATGCTCTGAGAAGAGCCGAGGCCCTCCGGCCAGCTCAGAACGTAGCGGACACGAACGGCACCACGA
>JBKDQC010000609.1:0-1875 GCA_046342295.1 Deltaproteobacteria bacterium
GCGTTCTCCGCCTCGAGCTCCGTCACGCGGGCCTCGAGTCGCAGCAGACGCTCTTCCAGCGAACTCACACGGCGAGTCGATCATGCTCTTGATCCCGTGTCGATCCCCTGATCACACGCGCTACCCCGTGAACGCGTACCAATCCCGCGGGGCGCAGGCCCTTATTGCAAGCATGCTTCTCTACGGGGCTGCGGGCGGAGGGGTTGGCTATCTCCTCGCCGAACACTACCCGGTCTTCGCGGGCCCGCTGGAACGGGAACTCTGCCAGCCCTTCAGCCCCTGCCGGGATGGGCTCGTCCCAGTGTACGCGCTTGCGTCCGCGGTGGTCGGCATGCTGCTCGGCTTGTCCATGGTTCGAATGGCAGGTAATGGCGCGCACATCGTCGGATTCGTCGCTTCAATAAGCGTTCTCGCCGTAGCCGGATACCTTCAAGTGACGGTCTCCGAGTCGCACGCGACTGCGAGTGCGGCGGCGGCTGCGATTGCCGTTGTTTCAACGGGACCCGAACTTGAGGCGCCATTCGGCACGGCGCCTGTCCGCGAGCAGCGCGTGGCAGGTCTCGAGGTCCTCGATTCCTCCGAGATCCCGGATGTGTGCGAGATCGAATCTGCGTTTGATGCGAACGAGATAGCGGCCCTTCGACGATACCCAGAGGGGAGCACGACTGAGTTGGAGTTTGACCTCCGAACCGTTCATGCGGGGTACACCCAACCGTGGGTCGAAGCGGCAGGCTGCGTCTCACCGGGCCTTCCCTTTGACGATCGGGAGTGGCTTGCGGGACTCAGCCCAGGCGATCACGTCGTCGCCTCCTGTACGTTCAGCTTCTATCATCAGGGTACGACTCATTGGGAGAACTGCGACGTTCACGTCGGCGCTACGACCCGCGACGACGACGATGCGTCCCGATGGCACTGCGTGTGCGTCCGCGAGCGACTCGAAAGCGGCGCGACGACGCCTGTCACTTCGTGTCGGCGAACTAGCGAGGCCTGTCGCGCGTTGGCCGCTCGTGCCACGGGATGGCGCGGCGTGCTGCTTTCCGTCGATGCGCCGTGCACGCCCGTCGAGGGTATCCGCCTCCCGAGTGTTGAATTACGCGAAGGCGAAGAACTGGTGCCGTCCGCCGTTGAAGGCGCTTGGCAGTTGATCGGCCGGTGTGCGCTGCCCGCGCCCGAACCGGATGCGTCGGGAGGCGACATGACGGATCCCCTTCGGGGTCTTGACGGCCTATGAACACCACGCCGCCTCCTTGAGATGATGCCGCCATGTGGTCGCGACCGGTGCCGGTACGCCGGGGCCTGGCCCGCTCGCGCGAGGGCGCCGGAGAGCTCCCCGGCCTCGCGCAGTGGCTCTCGACGCACCCGGATCACCAGAGCCGCATCGACGCGATCGAGGCGCAGGCCCACGCGCTCGGCCCCGTCACTGCACGTCCGCTCGGCGTGGACCTCGACGCGGTGAAGGCGAGCCTCGGGACGGACGGACCGGGGGACGGTCCTCGATAGGACGAATGCACTGGTCGGGCCGCGGGGTGGGGTGCTCCGCTCCGCCAGCAGACGCGGTGGCCGAGCGCGACGCGCGCGGTGAGCATCGCGAGCGCGAGGACCCAGAGTGCGGTGCGCGCAGGGAGGTCATGGCCCGACGACGCCCGCCGGATGTGGAGGAACCGCGGCGACGCCGCGGAAACGTCGAGGAAACGCGGCGCGACGCGCGGGCTCACCGCGGCGCTCGGTCGTCCGTCGATCGGGTCGAGGTGATCCGTGGTCCGGGGTGTCGAGGGTCAGGCCACTTCGAGCGCGACGCGCAGCGCCTTGATGCCCTGCACGGTGCGTGCAGCGCGCTCGATCCGCGGGACCTCGCCTTCGCGCACCCGACCCCGC
>JBKDQC010000610.1:0-28106 GCA_046342295.1 Deltaproteobacteria bacterium
ACCGACGAGAGCGTCGTGCTCCGCGCGCCCAGCATGCGGAGCGAGTGCCTCCCTCCGCACGCGGGGCAGCGATCGTCCTCGAAGAGCGCGACGTTCACGCGCGGCATCGAGGCGCGGAGCGCGGGATCGTCGGGTGCGCGATCGAGCAGCCGCCGATGCGCGGCGTCGAGGAAGGCCGTGCGCGCGGTGAGGACCCCCGCCCTGCTCGGCTCGCGCCCGCCCGAAGGCGCCGGCCCGTCGCTCTCGGAGCCCGAGCTCACCGGCGGAGCGTCGAGATCCTCCGACAGCGCACCATCGATGTGCAGGAGGCGCAGGTCGTCCGCCCGCTCCTGGAAGGCTCGCGCGATGTCGCGATAGGCGAGGCCCAGCGTGTCACCGGGGCCCGACTCGGTGACGAGCCAGCCGCCGTGACCGCAGTCTTGACAGTCATAGCGAGGCAGCCACGCCTCGCCCTCGGGAGGCGGCGCGTCGTCCAGGAATCGAAACGCGGGCTCGGCGCTCACCTTCGCGAGGAGCCTGCGGACCTCGCGCACCCACAGGGTGACCTGCACGCTCACCAGCGGCAGCGCGTGCCCGCCGACGTCACGCTGCGCGTACGAGAGGAGGCTCAGCGCGGAGGCGAGCCAGCCCTGCCGCTCGGGCGTGGTCCCCGCGGCGAAGCGTGGCAGTCGCGTCCGAAGGGTCGCATCCAGCTCGTCGGCGGAGCGTGGCAGTCGATGGGCCGAGTCCAGGAGCGCGCGGGTGATGGGCAGTCTGAGCACCCATCGGCCGAGCTCGACGCGATCGAGCCGCTCGACCGAGCCGGGCCGCATGACCAGAGCGCGCGCTTCGGGAGGGAGCCACTCCTCGGCGCACGCCGAGACGTGCTCCTCCGCCTTCTCGCCGGGCTGCGGCCACGGGCCCGCGCGCGACGGAACGGTCTCGGGAAGGAGCGTCTCGCAGCCGAGCGCCTCGGAGAGCTCGTCTGGTGACTGACGCGTCTCGCCGATGAAGGCGTCTTCTTGGAAGCGCTGATCGAACAGCGTCCCGGCGAACTCGAGGAGCTCTTTGCGCGTGTCGATCGCACCGCTGGCACCAGGACCACCGCCGACGGTGGCGCTCGTCCCCACCGGGCAGAGGGCCTCGGCGCTCCCGAGCCGCTGCCCGAGGCGACGGATCAGACACGCGACGTCGGTACCCTGCGCGCCGTCGTAGGTGTGGAGTTCGTCGAGCACCAGGTAGCGCAGGGTGTCGGGTCGGTTGTGGGCCCAGAGCCGCGCGTCCTTCGGCCGCTGCAGGAGCAGGTCGAGCATGCGGTAGTTGGTGAGCAGGATGTCCGGCGGCTCGGCTCGCAGCCGATCGTTGTCGTCGACGACGTGATCGGGCCCCATCTCGCGGTGCACGCCGTGACCGCCCACGAAGAGACCGACGCGGATGCGCCCGCGCAGGCGCTCGTCGTTCCAGATCGTGCTCGCGAAGCGCCCCGCCTGATCGGCCGCGAGCGCGTTCATCGGATAGAGCACGATCGCCTTGATCCCGGGGCTCTTCCGCAGCGCCACCCGGTACGCGTGATCGAGCAGCGGGTAGAGGACGCACTCCGTCTTGCCGCTGCCGGTGCCGGTGGTGACCAGCGTCGCGCGCGGCGTCTGCCCGCGGCTCGAGAGCCGCTGCCACGCCTGGAGCTGGTGCAGGTGCGGCGGATAGGGAGGCGCAACGTCGAGCGGGATCGCCGCGCCCTTCGGCGCGGGCGCGAACGGCATCCCGAGCCGCAGGTAGGGCCCCTGGAAGAGCCCCTCGGCCCCGGAGAGGAACGCGAACAGGGCCTCCTCGGTGCGCCGATCGGCCAGCGACCAGGTGCTCCGCAGGTAGTCGAGCAGCGTGGCCCGCAGCTCCCTCCCCACCACCCACGGGATCATGCGCGCGCCCCCGTGCCCCTACGATCGCTTGCGCTCCGCACCGTCCTCGACCTCGGGCGCGATGTTGCATCGCATGGGCGTGCCCGCACAACGGCGATCACCACGAGAGGCCCTCGATTGTCTCGGCAGTGCTGAGACAGATCACCCGCGGAGGATGTGCACGGGTCCGACCGCGCCGGCGCGGTCTGGTCGCGTGACCTGCTGAAGACACCGAGTACGCGCTAGAGTGGGCCGTGCGCGACATCGTCCTCCCCGACCGGCTCGACGCCTCGAGGGCTCAACGCCTGCTCGCGGCGGCGCGCGCCCTGACGGTGGAGGCGTCTGCTCGTCTCGACGCCAGCGCGGTTCGATTCGCGCAGCCCTTCGGGCTCACGACCATCGGCGCGGCGCTCCTCCGACGGGCCGCCCACGGTCACGGGCCGCCGGAGTATCGGCGTCCCGAGGACCCCGAGGTGGACGCGTTCTTGCGCGAGGTGGGCTTCCACGCGCTGGTCCTCGCCGAGCCAGCGCCCCCAGCCGGCGCGACACTTCCCATGAAGCGTCTCGCGAGCGGATCCCTGGACCCCGTGTACACGAACCAGGTCGCGAAGCTGATCGAGCGAGCCGTGCCGAACACCAGCGAGTCGGTGACCCATCTCGTCGAGACTGCCCTCAACGAGCTCCTGCAGAACGTGGTCGAGCACGCGCAGTCCTCGACGGATGTCGTGCTGCTGACCCGGTGGTACGCACGCGACGCGAACGTCCGCATCGCGATCGCGGACTCCGGCATCGGCATCGCGGAGTCGCTTCGCAAGAATCCCGCGATCCCCGACCTCCCCGACACGGAGTTGGTCCGTCGAGCCGTCGAGGTGGAGGGGACGACGGGGCGCGTCTCGAAGCGTTTTGGAGGCCTCGGGCTCAAGAGGCTCCGCGATCTCTGCATCCGTCGGGGCGGCAGCGTGCACGTCCTCTCCCGGACGGTGGATGCCCACTTCGCCATGGAGGACACGCGCACGACGTTCGTGCCCCGGCTCGACGGGACCTCCATCGAGATCGACTTCCGCCCCGGACCGGATGACGGTTCGCGGGCCGACGACAAGCCCGAGGAGTTCTTCTGATGCGTCTCATGCTCCGCACCGTCTGCCCCGACTCGCGAATCTTCCGCCCGGACGGCGAGCGACTCCGGCATGCGATCGAGCGCGCGTGGCGCGAGGATGACGTGGTCGAGGTCGACTTCGAGGGGCAGACGATCGCGTCCGTGTCGTTCCTCGACGAGGCCGTCGCGGTGCTCTTCGTCGACCACGACGCCGAGGTGATCCGGCGCAGGCTCAAGCTCACCGGGCTCACGGAGGGCGATCGAAGCGAGCTGAACACGCTGGTCGCGAAGCGACGGGCGCAGCGCACGGCCGCCTGACGAGCTACTGCCGCGCCCGATCATCGCCGCGCGGTCAGTGGCGCGATGCCTGCAAGCCGACCAACTCCTGGCCTAGCGGCTCCCCCGCCGCACGCCATCCCTGCGATGCACCCCGCAGTACCCGTAGTTCCCGGGCTTGCGACGGTTGACGCAGCCGTCGTGCTTGCAGAGCTCCTCCTCGAAGAGCCGGGCCCGCCTCGATGGAGCCCGCTCGTGGGCTCGTGGAGACGTGTCGACGGACGCGGCGCTAGCCACGGGGGCAACGGGCTTGGGCGGCTCGCGGTCGATCGGTGCGGTCACCGGATCCGGTGGGACGAAAGACATGCGTAGCTGGATGTCGGCTTCGGTGACGCCTGTCACCGCGCCGAGGTCGAGTATCTCGCGACGGAGAAGCGCCGGGATGTTCCGGGTCGATCGAAGCGCGCGTACGAACCACCTGAGGCCGGCCCGCGTCACGATGCCAGGGGTCTTCGGTGCCAGGATATCGAGCGCGGCCTGGTCATATCCCCCTCCGGCTCGAATGCGACGAACGTTCTCGAGGAGGTTCACGACCGAGGAGTTCTCCCCCTCGAAGACCGGGAAGTACGCCGCGTGGTCGGCCGACTGAACCACCCACAAGCCGAGGAGGTGCCTCGCCTGGGCCGTGGCGTCGACCACTCCGGCCCGCTTCAAGATGCTCACCAGCGTCCGGACGTGCTCGGTCGTCCCGTCACCCGGCTCCGTAACCTCCATGGCCACCGACGAGGGGCTAGCTGCAGGAACCTCGGTGTTCACCGACACCGGCGACGCGGGAGGGCGCTCTGTGTCCTCGACGAGCTGAGGGAGGCGTTGCGCGTGCGCACTGCCGGCGAAGGCGTCGAGCTTCTTCCCCCCGAGGAACGCAGGGATGTTCCGCGTCGACCGAAGGGCTCGCACGAACCAGTCGCGGCAGGCTCGAGTCACGAAGGTCGGGGTCCGCCCCTTGAAGAACGAGATGGTCGATTGATCGTGGAGGCCCTGCGTGCGGATGCGGCGAACATCTTCGAGGTCGCCCACGACCGAAGGCTTCTCGCCCTCGAAGATCGGGAAGAACGCCGCCTCGTCGGCCGGCGCCACCCACACTCCAGCGAGCTTGCTCGCCCGGGCCGTCGCCTCGACCATGCCGGCCCGCTTCCACAGCCCGACCAACCTCTGGACCTGCTCGCTCGTCCCGTCCTCCGCCCCCGTCGCCGCCGAACGGGATGCTTCGGCGGGCACCTCGACCGTGATCGGCTCCGCGGCTTCGATGGGAGCGTCTGCGGCCTCGACGACTTCGGCGTTCCGCTCCGCTTCCGCGGCGCCCTCGATGGCCTCCACGCACGGCACGAACTCGGGCGCGCGCACCGTCCGGCCGAGCACCGCGACAAAGTGCTCGAGGCAACCGGGCGTAACGTGCACGAGCTCTCGCACCGACCCCAGCGCGCGGAGCGACCCGGCCTCGTTCCCCCCACCAGTCCGCGCCTCGCGCACGCGGCGCACCGCGCCATCGAGCCACACCTCGCCCTCGAAGATCGGCAGCTCCGCGCTCGCCTCTCCGTCCTCGATCACCCATCTGCCGAGGATTCGGGCCGAAGTCGTCGTCGACGACACGAGCCCGGCGTCGAGCCAGCGTTTGAGCAGCGCGGCCTCGGAACCGTCATCCAGGTGCGGCTCTGGCTCCTGGGGCACTGGTGTGGTCTCGGGCAGCGGGCAGATCTGCTCCAGGGCCGTCGCCGCTTGCTCGAGCTCCATCGCGGCGAGCTGCTCCTGTTCCCAGCCGTACGAAGTCGCGAGCACGTCGCCGACCTTGATCTCGTCCTGGAGCACGATGATGTGGCATCCGGCCGTGCCCCCGTTCTCAGGGCCCCGCATGCCGCGCCCGATCATCTGCGCGAACAGCACGGGGCTCCGGGTCGGTCGCGCGACGAGAACGGTCTCGACCCCAGTCAGGTCGGTGCCCTCCGTGAAGACGCCGACATTCACGAGGACCTGAACGTCGACCCGACCTGCGAGGCCGGAGAACGCCTCGACCAACCGCCGACGCTCGTCGGGCGCCGTGTCTCCGAAGACCATCTGCACGTTGAGATCGCAGCGAGCGTCGATCGCGTCTCGTAGGGCCTTCGCCTGCACCTTGTTCTGCGCGAAGACGAGCGTCCTTCCCCACTTCGTTGCACCTTGACCAAACGGCCCGTCCTCGAAGGCCTTGGCAGCGCGGGCGTTGCGCGCCGCGTCGTTCGCGATCCAATTGACCAGCGACTTCGCGAGGTCTCCGAACCTCTCCAGCTCGGCCACCTCGTCGGCGCTCGCCTCGAAGGACTGCTGAGTGTCGACGTAGTGGATGGTGGGACGCGCCAGGTAGGCGCCGTCGATGAGCACGCCCGCTCGCAGCTCGTGGATGATCGCCCCGACCTCACGCACAAGCGCCCCGCGCTCGGTCTCGACCGCTCGTGTGGGGGTGGCTGTGAGCCCGAGGATGCGCACCGCCGGGTCGAGCCGCTTCGCTCGTTCCAGCAGCTTCCGCCACGTCGCGGCGACGGCGTGGTGAGCCTCGTCGACGACCACGAGCGAGAAGCCGCCCTGCTGCTCCCACAGGGCTGCGATCCGTCCGACCTCCTGCCCGCCGACCCGCGTGAGCGACGGAACCGTCGCGACGACGACGTCAACGGGCTCGTCGATCCGTCCCTCGCCCTTGCTCCCGTACCGACCCACCGTGAACGATCTGCCCGCTGCCCTCTTGAGCTTGCGGAACCCATCCACGGCTTGCTCGAGCAGCTCCGTCCGGTGACAGAGCCAGAGCACCCTGCGGCCGTGCCGTACCCAGCGGTCCAGCGCGAAGTACACCGCCGTGCGCGTCTTCCCGGACCCGGTCGGCATACAGAGCGTTCCGCGCTCTCGTGTGGGGTCCTCCGCCCACCGCTCCAGCTCCGTGACCGCTGCTCGCTGATACGGGTGCAACGCGGGGAGCTCTCCCTCGCCCCACACCTCAAATCGCTGCCGCACTGGCTGCTTCGGACGCTTCCCCATGTCGTCACCTCTCCGGCGTCGCCTCGTCGTTCCTCGGCCCCCCGGGCACGTCGCCGCCCGAGCTTGCCGCGCTCGCGCGATTCGCAACGCCGAACGGAACATGGACAGACGGAACACTCAGCGCGGCACCCGCGAGGTGGGCCATCTGATCGTCGAAGAAGACATGGGGTCGGAAGACGTCCAGGAACCGCCGCTTCTCGATGCCGCCGGTGAAGTGCGTCTCGTCCGCCTGCACGCCCCAAGCGCGAAGGGTCTCGACCAGGCGCGCGTCCGCAGGCGCGTTCCGCGCCGTGATGATGGCGATCTTGAGCGCGCGCTCGTAGTCACCGTTCTTGTCCTTCGCCCGCCACTCGCGCTGCTGGATCTCCCCCAAACGCTGGAGCAGGGGCTGCAGCGGCCCTGGTGCCATCGCGTCGTGCGCGCGCTCGTGCTCCGTCTTGTGGAACGCGCTGAGCCCCTGGCGCTGGTACACGGCCTCCGCAGAGTCGTCGGCGAGCACACCGTCAAAGTCGAAGGCGATGCGCAACTCGGCCCCCTCCTCGTGCGTCACGGGAGGAGGCGGGAGCACCCGGCCTGCCGGAAGCCCACGCGCGATCGCCTTCTCGACCGCCTTCTCGTTGTCCGAGAGGTAAAGCACGGCCCCGTATGAGGTCATGTACCTGAAGGGATCGAGACCGCCACAGAATGAGCCCCGAGTGATGCCCAGCCCGTGAGATCTCACGGAGTTCATCACGCGCAGACCAGTGTCGGCGTCGTTGTGCGACAGCAGCACCACCTCCACGGGACTGTCGAGATCCGAAACCTTGTTCAACGCGAGGAGCTGACGGACGAAGGGAAACGCAGTGCCCGGTTCCAGGGCCTCGGCTTCGTGCGCTCGCGCGAACGCGCGATAGGCCGCTTCACCTTGCGATCGGAACACTTCGTCGGGGACCCTGAGGTCGAACAGCGCGCTGGAGGCCACGGCGACGACGAGCTTCTTCTCGATCGGATACCCCATGCCAGGAGGCTATCTGCGTGGCGCGCCATCGGCAAAGGGGCTCACGACCCCTCCCCCCACCACCCGCTCGAAGAACGCATACGCCGCCCGCATGTCCTCCTCGCGGTCCCTCCGCTCGAACGGCGGCTGTAGCCCCTGCCGGTCGAAGTCCGAGGGCAGCTCCTTGCCGTCGCGGAGGCTCTGCTGCCAGAGCTCGAAGCGCTTGCGGTCGAGGCCGACGCCGACGAGGCCCTTGCTGGCGGTGAAGGCGATGCGGCCGTGGGTGTCGAACCAGGTGTCGCGCTCGTACTCGCGCAGGACCGGGAACTGCGTGCGGTAGATGGTGCAGAGCTCGTCGATGGTGAGCTTCAGCTCGAGCGCGGCGAGGGCGTCGATCTCGACGAGCGCCATGCGTCGCTCGAAGGCGTTGCGCACCGCCGCGGCGCGCGTCCAGGGCGCGTCGAGCGGGGGCCACGGCGAGAGCCGCGGGTCGGTCGAGTGCCAGCCGACGGGCGAGGACTGCGGCCAGACCTCGTTCCAGAGGTCGGCGTAGTGGGTGGAGAGGCAGTTCAGGCGGAGGGTGCGCGCGATGAGGTGAGCCGCGGTCGGCCCGTCGAGGAGCGGCAGCGTCTGACTCTGCCCGACCTGCATGTGCCCGGCCCCCTTGGCCCGGACGAAGAAGTCGATGGGCAACGAGAGGCACCCCGACGTCCACGCACAAAGGTCGCGGTTCCGATCGAACGCGAAGCCGATCACCGTGTTGATGTGACCGACCCGGGGCGGAACGATCACCGGGACGACGGTGCGCTCGCCTGTGACTGCAAGCATCTCACGGTGTGCGTGTCGGTAGCGCTCACTGACCGGCTGACCGCGGAAGATTGGCGTCCTCTCGCGATAGGCGATGGTCTCGGCGGCAGGCACGTAGTTCGTGCGCGGCAGGTAGTCGTCCGGGATCGCCTCGAGGTCGATGACGTCGTAGTCCTGGTTGTGTCGACACCCCTCGCGCGGCGTCTTGTTGAGCGGGTTGCCGACGTAGAAGTGCGGTCCCGAGAGGATCCACTCGTCGGTCGACTGAGGGACGCGAGTCTCTCGACGAATGGTGCCGTTCTTCTGGTCGTTCGTCTCATGCCACATCTCGGTACCGAAAACGTCCACTCCGAGATCGCGAAGCCGGCGCGGGTGCTGCGCGAGCTTCCGGAGCACCTCGAGCGCTTCGGCGCTGTGAACGATCGGCAGACGCGCGCACGTCGCGGGGGTGCCCGGCTTGTCGAAGAGCTGCGCGAAGAGCGAAAGCTCCGCCTCGGTGACGCGGACGACGCGGCTCCGATGGCCGCGGGTCTCGAACTCGCCGTCGTCGGTCTTGATGCCCGGAACGACGCCGGCGCCGTCGTGCGCGAGGCTCGTGTCGATCGTGGACGGATGGAAGAGATTGAACGCCGCATCAAACGAAAGGTGGGCCGCGTTCTGCATCACGAGGAGGCCATACCGGCGCTGATCTTCGACATCGGCGAAGAGAAGTAGCTTGTTCTGAAACTGGAATCGCCACGCGGCACGTTGGTAGAGCGCCTCACGAAGCCGCCCACCCTTAGGATCGTCGAAGAGCCCTTCCTGATGAACGAGGGCTGAGACACCGGCAGCGCCGGCGAGCTGCCACATCTGGGTGATGAAGCACTTGTACAGATTTGTCTGTACGCCCTGGAGCAGCGGGTAGTTGATCGCCGCGTTCAGGTAGCCCATCGCGCCCTGCGTCTGCGAGGCCTCGCCGAGGTAGTCCCTCACGCGCTCCGGCGTGCTCAGCACCCCGGCGCGCCGCTTGGCCACGTCGCTCGCGCTCGTCCCGTCGAGCGCCAGCCTGGGCTCGAGCTCCTCGAGCAAGCCCTGCTCGTTCCACTGGAGCTTCAGCCACGGCGGGTTGCCGATCACCAGATCGAAGCCGCCCCTCCGCAGGAACACCTCGGGCGCCTCGAGCTCCCAGTGGAAGGGGCGCAGGCGCGCGCGGGTCCTCTCGACCACCGGCCAGAGGTCGGCCCGCAGGCTGGCAGCCTCGCTCGGGCGCGGCGTCACGCTCGCATCGGCGGGCGCGTCGAGCAGGAGATCGAGCTGGGCTTTCTCGAGCTCTTCCTGGCCCGCGAGCGCGGCGGGCTCGAGGCCGAGGACTCCCTCGACGGCGGCGATCCACGTCTTGCGATCCGGCAGGAGCGCGCTCTCGGCGAGCGGCCACGCCCAGAGGCAGACCCAGAGGTCCATCACGCGCCGGAGCTGGCCGTAGGCCGTCTTCGGATCGCGCGCGCTCGCGACGAGGGCCTCGCGCTGCGCGACGCTGAGCCAGCCGCCGAGCGGCCACTGCGGCTCGGGCTGGCCCCACGGTGCGAGGCGCGAGCGGCACTTCTCGAGCACCTGCACGCGGTCGTCGACGGCCTTGCGGAGGCGCTGATCGATCGCATCGGAGAGCTCGGCGAGGCGGCGCTGCTCGATGGCTGTGGGCGGCGCGGTCATCGCCTTGCGCCACGCCTTGAGGCGCTCGAGGTCATCCGGCGCGAGGGCCTTGAGGGCCTTGTCGCCCTCGAAGGGGCTCATGTCCGGGTGCGGGAGGAGGAAGTGATAGACCGAGCCCGCCGGGCGCTTGCCGGTCAGGAGGTCCTCGATCGAGACCGCGCGCGGAGGCTTGCGGAGGGCCCGCGGCTGCTTGAGGTCGCTCGCCGCACGCTTGAGGAGCTTGGCGAGCGCGGCCTGTCGCGCAGCAGCGCGCTCGGCGGCCTTGGCCTCGTCGTCCGCGTCGCTCGCGGCGTCGTCCTCGCCGCCCTCGCCCGCGGATGCGTCGCCCTCGGCGCCGGAGTCGTCGAGCGAGGACTCGAGCTCCTGCCGGATCGCGGCGACGGCCTCGGCCGCCTTGGTCTCCCATGCGGCGAGCACGCGCGTGAGCTCGTCCTCGAGGTGCGCGGCGGGCGCCTTCTTGAGCAGCGCGCTCAGCGCCTTGGCGAGGGGCTCGTCGGTCTCGAAGTCGCTCGCCTCGTAGACCGCGAGGCGCGCGCCCATGAGGCTGTTGCCGACGAAGAGCCGCGCGGCGTAGCTCGGCGCGGGCTGGTGCTCGTGCATCGTGGAGAGCCAGAGGCTCACCGCGGCGAGCTTGGCCGCCATGGGGTTGAGGTCCACGCCGTAGCAGCGCTCCTCGGAGAGGAACGCTTTGACCTTCTGCTTCTCGTGCGGGTACGACGTCGCGGGGATGCGCTCGCCCGTCTCCTTCTGTTTGCGATCGAGGTACGCGTCCGCGAGCTGATCGATCGTCTCCACGAGGAAGGCGCCGCTGCCCATCGCGGGCTCGCAGATGGCGAGCTCGAGGATCTGATCGGCGGTCTTGTCCTTCAGCGCCTCCTGGAGGGCATACTTCACGAGGCACTGGGTGAGCACCTGGGGCGTGTAGTAGCTGGCGCTCGACTCGCGATCGCGACCGGCGAGGCGGAAGATGAACGTGCCCTGCGGGTGGCGGCGATGGGCGGGCTGTCCGTCGGGGCCCTTGAAGGTCAGCTCGGCTTCGCTGTACTTCGCGAGGTCGCGCTCGGGCACGAAGAAGCTCTGGTGCGTCGCGTCGGTGTCCTTGTCGCCCGCGCGATGGACCTCGTAGAGCACCTCCTTCGCGAAGAAGCCGCTGTAGCTGAGGAGGCCCTCGTACACGGCGCCGAGCTCGCCGATGCCGAGCTCCGCGTAGCTGATGCGACCGCGACCGGACGCGCGACCGCCCGAGCGCCTCCCCTCGGGCGACAGCGAGAGCAGGCGAATGACCTGCTGGAGGACCTCGTTGCGCAGCTTCACGCGCGAGAGGCGCGGCGTGCTGTTGAGCGAGAAGAGCGTGCTGTGCAGGCCCCCGAGGCGGAAGCCGCGCACGTCGGTGCCGGCGTGGAGCTGCGTGTCGAGGGTGAACTGCTGCGGGTTCCAGCCCTCGTTCACGAGGCGGAAGAGCTGGGCGAGGCTCTCGTGGAAGAAGTAGCCCTCGCGCGCCTCGGGCGTGCTGAGCGGGACCTGCTCGAGCTCGCGCAGCACCTCGAGGCTGTAGCCGCGGAGGTACTCCTCGCTCTTCATCGGCAGGCCGCGCAGCTCGCCCGCCTTGGCCTCGGCGTAGAAGAGGAAGAGCAGGCGGAAGAGGTAGATCAGGCACTCGTCGGTCAGCTCGCGCGCGGCGCGATCGTCGTAGAGCTGGCCCTTGCTGACGGTGCGGATGTAGTGGACGGCCTCGTTGCCGAGGAGCTCGATCGCCTCGCGGGCCGCGAACTTCAGGTCCGCGCTCACGCCGACCGCGTGCTGGTGCGAGCGCTCGATCAGCGTGTCGTGCAAGGGCCGGCCCGCCTGCGGCGCGAGCAGCTCGCGGGCGAGGAGCGCGACGGTGACGCGCAGCGCGGCGGCATCGCGACGACGAAGGAGCGTCTCGAGATCGAAGCGGAGGAACTGACCCCGTCCCCAGCGCGCGCGCTCCGCGAGGACGACCTCCTTGGCCCCGATGGCGAGCGCCCAGCGAGGCGGTGATGCGAGGGCGAAGAGAGAGGCGATGGCCTCCTCGAGCGGGCACGCGGCGGGCAGCGAGAGGCCCTCTGCGAGGGCTGCTGCGGGCAGCGGTGCGAGGCTCGCGACCTCGTCGGCGAGAAAGCCCTCGTCATCCAGCGGCCAGCCGCCCTCGATCACGTAGACGAGCGGCTCACCGCTGCCCGGAGCGCCGCTCGCGCTCGTGAGGCGCGCGAGGAGCGGCAGCGCGTCGCTCGCACGAGCGGTCGTCTCGAGCACCACGTACTCGCCGTCCCCGCGCTCGTAGCCGAGGGCCTCGAGCGTGCGCACCACGAGGTCGTGCCCGAGCTCGCGGCGGCTCTCCACCGAGGTCGTCTCGGCGAGCGCGCGCAGCAGCGTGGGCCCGAGCGCGCGCACCTTCGCGATGCGGGCCTCGAGCCGCTCGAGGATCGCGGGCTCCTGCGAAGCGATCTCCTGGGGGAGGCGATCGCCCAGGTAGTGCGCGCTGAAGAACTCGCCGACGTTGTCGATGCCCGTGAGGTCCGAAGCCATCGTCAGTCTCCCGAGAACACGGCGGCGAGCCGTACGTAGGGCGCGCCAGTCGCCTGGAGCGACTTGAGGAGCTGCTCGTGGTTCTCCTTCACGCGGAGGATGTCGGCGCGCTCGCGGGCGAGGCGCTCCTCGACGTGCTTGGGCAGGCGTGCCCCACGCGCGGTCCACGCGGCGCCGGTGCGGTCGAGGACTGCGTGCGACTCGGTGACCCAGCGCTCCATGCGACGCGTCTCCGAGCGGGCGCGCTTGGCGAGGTCGCCCTTCACGTACTGCTGTCGATCCGCGAGCACGCGCTCGGTGGCCTCCTTCACGACGAGCGGCACGAGGGCCTGGAGGTGCTTGCTGCGCTCGGAGGGCTTGCCGCTGTTGACGAGGCCCTTCTGGAGACCGACCCGCTCGATGACCTGCTCGAGGCTCAGCGACTCGGTCGAGATCGACTCGACGCTGGCTGCATGACCGTGCGTGACGAGACCCATCCACCGGGCGACCACGGCCTCGGACTCGTGGTTGAACATGGAGCCTTGGAGGAGGAAGACGGCGTTGTTCTGGCCGAGCGCGGGCACGCGGAGCAGGGGCGCCTCGCCGCGCGCATAGGCCGAGCCGAGCGCGTCGAGGATCCACTCCACCAGCGGGTGCTGCTCCCAGAGAAGGTGCCAGTCGGGCCAGCGCCCCTCGTCGTCGAGAGCCGCGCGGAGCTTGGTCATCACCAGCTCGCGGCCCATCACGAGGCGATAGGGCTGGTCCTTCTCGGGCGTGCCCTCGCGGGGAAGGAAGCCCTCGCGGTGCCGACGGAAGGGCTCGGGCGCGTGGAGGGTGACGAAGCGGCCCTCGGCGTTGGCTTCCCAGCGGAGCGGCTCGGGCCCGACGACGGGATGATCCTCGAGGTGCCGCAGCGCGGCGACGAGCAGATCGTAGTCGGACGCGAAGAGGCTGGGCGCCTCGGAGACCAGCGCCTCGAGCGGCGGCGTGCGTGCCTGATCCTTCTCGACCTGCGCGAGCAGTGCGAGGAGATCGATCGCGGGCTCCTCGGGCTCATCGACCGTGGACGCGGCCGAGCTCGTGGAGTCGTCGGCCGTCTCCTCGAGCGCCTCCAGCGCAGCATCGGCCGCGGTCGCAGCGCGCGGCGCCTCGGGGAGAAGCTCGTCCGCATCCTTGCCGGACGCGACGCCCTTGAGAAGGAAGGCCTCCTCGCGCTCCGCATCGTAGAGACCGAGCAGCGCGCCCGGATCGCCGAGCTGCCGCTCGACCTCGCGCTCCTTCTCGATGAGGCGCGAGACGACGTGCTGATCGGCGGTCTGCGCGCTCGTGCGGGTCACGAGGTAGCGGAGGTTCGGCGTGTGGTGCTGACCGAAGCGATCGATGCGGCCGTTTCGCTGGGTGAGGCGGATGAGCGACCACGGCACATCGAAGTGGAAGAGGTGGTGGCACTGGTGGTGGAGGTTCACGCCCTCGGAGGCCGCGTCCGAGCAGAGGAGCGCGCGGAGCGGGCTGTCCTTCTGGCCGAAGGACTCGACGAGCGCGCGCTGCTCCTTCTCGTCGGAGTCGCGCGCGGTGAACACGCCGACCGCGTCGGGCTTCATGCCGAGCTGGGAGATCAGCGTCTCCTCGAGCAGATCGAGAGTGGCGATGCGCTCCGAGAAGACCACGACGCGCGGGGACTTCTTCGAGCCATCGAACCCGATCGTGCGGAGCTCCTCGAGCAGGCGCGCGAGCTTGCCGAATCCCCGCTCCTTCGAGGCGAGCACCAGATCGCGGATCTCGTGCAGGCGCGCGAGGTCCTTCTCGAGGTCCCCGGCGCGCGGATGCGGGCCTTCGTCGCCGGTGAGCGCGCGGCGCGTGACCTGGATGCGGTGATCGAGGCTCTCGAGGCAGGCATCGGGGCTCGAGAGGAACGCCTTGATGAGCGTCCACTTGAGGAGGGCATCGCGCCGGCCCTGCTTGCGACCGAGGGTGCCGAGCGTGAGCCCGTGGAGCGCCGCGAGGACGGCCTCCTCCTCGGGCGGCGCGGACACCGCGTGCGTGGCCACCTCGCGATCGCGGAGCTGCCCGCGCGCGTCGCTCTCCACGTCCTTCTTGAAGCGGCGCACGAAGAGGTGCTGCACGTCCTCCTTCGTGAAGGAGCTGGGGCTCGCGATGCTCGTCGGGTCGAGCATGCGCATCAGGTTGCCGAAGCTCTCGGGCTTGCCGTTGTGCGGCGTGGCGCTGGTGAGCACGAGCGCGTCGCACTGCGAGGCGAGCAGGCGTGCGAGGTTGGCGCGCTGGCTGCCGCGGTTGGCGACGTTGTGGCACTCGTCGACGACGATCACGTCCCAGCGGATCTCCTCGAGCCACGCGCGGTAGAGACCGTGGTTCTTGAGCGTGTCCATCGAGACGATGACGCGATCGAAGTAGGAGAACGGATTGCGGTGCGAGGGAATCTTCTGCTGCACGCGCGCGATGCCCTCCGCATCGAGGCGCACGAGCGGCAGCGTGAAGCGGGCCCAGAGCTCGCGCTGGAGCTGCGCGAGCATGCTGCGGATCGCGACGACGAGGATGCGCCGGCCGCGCCCGCGCTTGATGAGCTCGCTCAGCACGATGCCGATCTCGACCGTCTTGCCGAGGCCCGTGCCGTCCGCGATGAGGATGCGAGGCTGCAGGCGCTCGAGAGCCCGATGCGCCGGCACGAGCTGGTAGGGCATCACGTCGAGCGCGCCGCGGTGCCCGATGGCGACCCGATCGTGCGTCGGCGGCGTGCGGCGCAGCAGCGTCTCGAGGAAGAGCGAGGTCTGCCGGTACCCGGGCGACTCGTCGGCCACGAGGCGCGTGTCCTCCGCGCGCAGCGGCACGATGTCGCGATCGAGCGGAGTGAGGAAGATCGCCTGGTGATAGCGGACCAGCTC
Organism: Deltaproteobacteria bacterium; assembly: GCA_046342295.1. Classification (GTDB taxonomy): domain Bacteria; phylum Myxococcota_A; class Polyangia; order Polyangiales; family Sandaracinaceae; genus JAFLCL01. Next base: position 15,211 of record JBKDQC010000610.1, read on the forward strand.
GCTCACGCCCTGCACGTACACGGCGTGCCCCCCGGTCGGCAGCGGCAACGTCTTCTCGACGGCCCATTCCTCGCCGCGAACGCGGACGCGAGCACCAGGCGGCGGCGGATCGATGAGCTGCATCCTGTCGAACCTCACTTCACGTTCAGGACCGGTCGCTTCGCGAGGTCATTCGTCGATGCGGAGGTCGTCCCGCCCGAGCATCACGACGACGTGGTTGAACACCAGCACGTCGTCATCGAGCCCGGTGCACGACTGCGCATCGGGCACGGCATCGTCGGCCGAGACGAAGTACCGCGCAGCACCCAGGACGGCCGCGCGATGCTCGACTGACAGAGCTCGGCTCCCCGCGAGCAGCCCATCGAGCCGGGAGGCGAGCGCCTCCGCGAGATCGAGAGCAAGCAGCTCGGACTTCCGCTGCGCGGCGACGAGCATCTCGAGGTGAGCACGCACCGCACCCCGGAGATGCTCGACCTCGTCGTGTGTCCCATCCCGAGAGAGCTCCCGGAAGATCTCGATCGCGCGTGACATGGGGCCTCCCTTCCTGCGGCGGCGCGGAGGGTAACATGCGAAGGGGAGGCGGCCTCAGACAGACTCGAGGGGCTCCAAGTAGACGGCTCGCTCCGCGTGGGTATACGCGCCGCCCCGCGCGGGTACACGCGCCTCGACTCATCGTGGCTCCAGCGAGATCCTGAATCTCCCGAGCTCCGCTGCACCTTCGCGCTCACCAAGGAACGCGAGGAGATCCTCCTGCCTCGCCTGGCCGAATACTAGGCGATAGAGGGCGAGGCTCCGCTTGAGGCGCTCATACTGTGCGACCTCGCGGCTCAGCGGCAGGACCGGGACGCGGCGCTCGACACTGACGCCGCCCTCGACCTCGTGGATCCAATACGGGGAGAGAGCGGTCGCGCCGGCCGGGCGGGCTGCGGCGGCGAGGTCGAAGAGGCGGGCCCAGGGGTCGCCCTCCCCGTCCCAGTGATGGACCAGCGCCGCGAGGCCCTGGCTCTTGGCGAGGTTGCGACGGACCGCGTGGCCCTTGTAGCGGTGCACCCGGCCCTCGCGCTGCTCCATGTCGACGGGGTTGTTCGGGAGGTTCCAGTGGACCACCGCATGGCAGTACCGGTGGAAGTCCAAGCCCTCCTGACCAATCGAGGTCGAGGCCAGAACGAACGGACGGAAGGGGCTGTTGAACGAGTCGCGCACGACCTCCGCGCGCGCGAGCTCCTTGTCGGACTCTGAGCGTAGCTGCCCATAACGCAGGGCGAAGCGGCAACGGAATCGCATCGGATGGAGCTCGATCGCGCCCTTGCGCGGGCGGACCCTGATCTCGTCCGCCTTGAGGCTCGAGGTTCTGGGCGAGAGGGCATTGAGCATCGTCGCGGAGACCACGTTCGCGATGCGGCCGCTCTCGTGGCCCATCACGCCCTCGCTCTCGACGAGGAGGTGCGCGTACTCGTCGAGGACCGCCTGGAGGTTGCCGGCGACGCAGTAGCCGAGGACGGATCGCCAGTAGGGATCGTTCTCGTCGTCGCCCGAACGGCCCTGCATGAGGAGCTCGATGGACTCCGGTACGTTGAAGAGCACGCGGAAGCCCCGGGCGATGCGGGCTGCGGCGCCGAGGACGGCGGGGTCCGACCAGCTCGAGACGCCGGCCACGCGACGAATCGCGCGTGCGGCGCAGATCGCAGGAGAGGCGAGCGTGAGGTCGGCGATCACCTCGAGGAGATCCGGAGGCGGCCTGCCGAGCTTCTCCTCGCCGCGCGCGACGCGCAGGAGCTCGTGAACGTGACGGGCGTACCCGGTCTCCTTTGCGTCGGGCTCATCCTCGTCTTGCTCCTCCTCGGCGTAGAGACCCGCGAGCCCATCGCTCGCAGCGATCCACGCGATCGCGTCCTTCTGGTGCGAAGCATCGAGGAGGACGGGCGCCGCCCAGTACCAGCGCTGATCGATGGGACCCTCGGACGGGCTGTCCGCGGTGAGGCGCTCCACCAGCCGCCGGATCCGCTCGCTGACATGCCGACGGATCTCGTCGAGCTCGACGGGCTCACCTCTTCCTTGGTCGAGCGCGATCGCCAGGGGGTCGAGGTACGACGCGAGGAGGGCGCTCGGGTAGAGGAGGCCGAGTGCGGGCATACCCGTCGGGCGGTCCTCCGCGTCGACGCGGAAGGTCAGAAGCGGACGTCGAGCCCGCGAGTGCTTCTCGTAGCCATGCCGTAGACCAGCCTCGCCGACGGCACGGCGCTCGGACTCGTAGGAGAGGAGCGCGGCGATGACGTCGGGAACCACGCTCCACGACGAGAAAACGAGCGACTTGGTCAGACCGCTCGCGCCGAGGTCCGCGTAGGGGCCCCTCGGCTTCACGTAGGGCATCGATGGCGGAAGCCACAGGAGGCGCCACTGGCCCGCGTCGATGGTCGACGCCGCGAGGGAACGTAGCCGCGCGTTCGCGAACGGGATGGCCTCGTAGCGCTCGACCTGCTCGCGCTTGAGCGCGTGAGAGTCCCCCTGGCGCAGGGCCTCGAGGAGAGGCTCCGGCGGGTCATCTGCCTTCTTCTCGAGACGCTCCTTGAGCTGGTAGCGCTCCATGAAGGACAGCAGATAGGGCGCGGACTTCCAGTACTCGATGGTGTCACTGGTACCGAGCGCGCGCGCGACACGATCGACGACGAAGGCTTGACCGATGTCCCGAGGCTCCAGTGGGCAAGGGAGGCGTACGTCTCGCATCATCGCGTCGCGGGCGACCGTGTTCCCGACCCGCTCGGTACGGCACATCAGTGGCAGTAGGCGCGCCTCGATCGCGCCGCGACTCTTGACCAGTACATCCTCGCCGCGCGTGTGGGTACCTTCGAGCGCGCTCCGATAGGCTGCGAGGTCATCGGCCAGCGCGGACACCGAGGCCTCGTCGCCGCCCGCGAGGAAGCGCACGGTGTCGAGGAAGTCGCGGTGGTGGTTCTCCTCCTTGTCATGCCCCAGCGTGACCATGCGGTAGGGCGTCGCGGAGAGGAGCAGCACCCGCACGTCCGGGTAGTCGAAGAGCAGGCGCGCGAGCTCGGCGGCCTCGCTCTGGCCGCTCAGCAGATCCTTGAAGCGCTGGAACTCGTCGAGGATCACGAGGTCGGGCTCGAGCGCGTGGATGCAGACGCGGGCCAGGAGCGAGCGGAGCTCGCCGATCACCCGCAAGCGCAGGTCCACGTCTTCCGCAGTGAGCTTCGCGTCGCGTCGTGCGGCTTTGAGGCATGCCTCCTGGACTCGTCCGAGAACGGGGCTCTTGCCCAGCTCCTCCACGAACCGCTGCCCCAGCTCCGGAGCGAGCTCGGTGGCTCGAATGACCTCGATCGCTCGGTCCCAGCTCTCGTCGCCTACGTTCACCTGAAGGAGGTTGCGGAGCGGCGTGTGCTTGAGCCCGTGATTGCCCTCGAGGAGGCGATAGAGAACAGCGCGCTCTTCCTTGATGCCCCCGCGCGACTTGAGATCGAACGTCGTCGCAGGCGTGAAGCTCACGAAGTTCACGTCCTGCGCGTCGAGCGACCGGATGCGCTCCGGGAGGAGCGTCAGGCGCGTCGCGAGCGTCGTCTCCGTGGCCTTGAGGACGTTGAGACGGTTGAGGTTCTGCTGCGCGATCGCGGCGTTGGAGCACACGTAGACGACGTCGATCCGACCGACCTTTCCGCGCAGGCGGTCGATCGCGTGCGCGATCACGCCCCGAGCGACCATCGTCTTGCCGAGGCCCACCTCGTCCGCGACGAGGAAGCGACGCTTGGTGTCCGGGCGGTCGTAGAGGTGGTGGACGACGTGGTCCACTGTCCGCTTCTGGAAGTCCTTGAGGGGCTTCAGCTCGAGGGCGAGGTCGAGGGTCTTGGCAATCTCTCTGCGGCTCACGACGGTTCTCCCGCGACGATGTCCCAGACCTCGAAGAACTCCGGCGGCACCACCTCCGTGCCCTCGGTGGTGGCGCGGAGAGACTCGACCAGCCGCCGGACATCATCGAGTCGTTCCGGGTGACGACTGCGCGCGCGGACGAGCCGCTCGAGGAGCCCGCTCTCGGCGAGCGACCTCGCGGCGCGAACGGAGTCACCCCCACCGAGTGCGGCCGAGGCAGGAAGCGCGTCCTCATCTAGTCCCGCGAGCAGCGCCGAGAGGTACTGGAGGAACCGATCACGGTTGTTCACGACCAAACGCGCGATGTGGTCGTCGCGGTTGGCGGGCAGGTCGATGGCCGGCACCTGGAGAACGATCGCGTGCCGGACGTGAGGGTGGGTTGCGCTCGTGCACGCGAAGGCGACGAAGCGGGACGTTGCAGCCACGCTGCAACGAGGCAGGGCGGCCGGCTCTCCACGACCGAGCGCCTTCACGTCCGCACTGCTGCTCTGAGCGTCGGTCGTCACCAGCCATGAGGTGAGCGTCTCGATGCGGTCGAGTACCGCTGGGCGTTCGACCTCCAGCGTGGGCAGCGCGGCATCACCTTCGACCTCGTAGCGGACCCGCAGTCCAGCGGTCTCGAGGCTGCGCCCAAGCTTCTCGAGCTCGAAGCGCGCGCGCTCCGCGTCGGGATCGTCGACGACCTGCTCGGCGGGAGGCGAATAGTCGACCAGGAGAGGGCCGACGCCACGCTCACCAAGGAATCCGTCGATGCCCTTCTCGCCGACCTGGCTCGTCTTGCCGACGAGCTCCGCGAGGACTTCGACGTTTCCGCCTCCAAGAAGAGCCGCGTGCGTTGCATTCGCGGAGCCTACGTAGACGTGCGTGTTCCACCCGCGCTTGGCGAGGTAGAGCTTCGCGTGGAGGCCGCGGAGGCCCGACGCGGCCTCGGCATCCTCGCCATCCTCGGTCTCGGCAGCCTCGTTCAGCGTCGCGATGCGACCGAACGCTTGGAGGACCGAAGGGGCGATCCGAGCGAGCTCCTCGGTGCGGGAGACGAGTGCGACAGCTTCGCGCGTCGTGCTCGCGAGTGCCTCGAGCGCGGTCTTCGTCACGAACGGTGAGACGACGACGAGGCGCTCCGACGGGTCCGGCAGCCATTGCTTCCCATCGAAGCCCAGGAGGTGGAACGCCACCTCACCGAAGCCCCCGGGGAGCTGGAGCTGCGTCTTTCTCGCGTCTTCGCCCAGCGCCCGCAGGCGATCTGCACGTTCACGGTCGAGGCCGGCGTGCGCGGGCACGAGGGCCAGGAGTTGCTCCACGAGCTGGCCGAGGGGCCGCTGCGCCGCGACGTAGGCCCCTGTGACACGGCCCTCGAGGAGGAGGCTGAGATCCCACGAGCGGTCGGGAGAGAGGTTCCTCGTGAGCACGAGCACGCGCAGCCACGCCGGCCCGTCTCCCTCGGCGGGACGAAACCTGAGCAGCCAGACCTTCGGGTGGAAGGCCCCCCCACCGGGCGCGCGCACGGGCACGACGGCGGGCTCGAGCAGCGAGAACAGGATGTGCTCGCGGGCAGGCGGTGCGATGCAGTCTGCGTCGCAGAAGAGGGTGAGGTGGCGCGCGACCCTGCGGATCGACTCGAGGATCCACACATCGCCGTCGCTGCCGAGCTTCTTGGCATCGATGCTCCCGAGGACGAGGTTCACCGGCACGGCGAGAAGTGACTCGAGACTGAGCGAGTACGTGGTGCAGAGCGCCTCGTCGAGCTCGTACCCGGTGGGCGGCGAGAGCGCGTCGACGTAGAGCTTCCGGGCGTCGGGAGGCAGCATCACGAACCTCGCTTCTGGGTGCGGCCCTCGTGGATCTCGGCGACGAAGCGCTGCGCGGTGGACCATCGGAAGGTCATCAGGCCGAGCCCCGAAGACCCGCTCCACTGGGAGAGCGCGGTCGCGTTGACGAAGCGAGATCTCGTGCCCTTGAGCGCGGTCTCGCGTCTCCGCACGAGCGTCGCGGCGGCGCTCGACTTCAGAGCGTCTGGTCCTCCGACCACGAGACCAACCCAGGCCTCCACGAAGTCACGCGTCCGGCTCGGTACGGGGCGACCCCCAGAGGTCACCAGCGCGAAGAAGCGCAAGAGGCTCCACTCCGCCACACCGATGTGCTGTACGCGTTCGGTCCAGGCCTCGTATTCGGTTCGGTGCTGCTTCTCGAGCTCGGTCGCGCCCTTGAGCTCCGCGAGAAGGACGTTGTAGTGGAGCGCGGCGCCCTGCATGACCTCCGCGAAGAGGCGCGCGTGGTCGAGCAGCTCGCGGTGCTCAGCCTTGAAGCTCGCGAAGCGCGGGTGCATCCACGGCGCATCGACCGCATCCGCGGCCTCGTCGGCCACGAGCCACGCAAGCAGGGACGCGGGGTTCGAGTGGACGATGCGGTGACGGAGGTAGTCGGCTTCCTCATGCGTGAGCGCGAACTGCGCAGTCTCCGGGAAACCCTCCGGCGTTGCCGGGAGCTCGGGATCCCACACCGCGACCGGCGCGTCGTCCAGGCCACCCTCATCCGCTCGACGACCGTGGTGTCGCTGGGCCGCGCGATGAAGCTGATCGAACGTGCGGACGAGCTCGTCCTGCGACTCGAAACCACGCCGGATGCCCCAGCTCTCGAGGCCGGACCAGTAGATGCTGCTCGGGAGGCGCTTCAGTGAGCCGCGCGCCATACGCCCGAACACGCCCTCCTTCTCCCCCTGCGCGAGGAGGTGCTCCACCAGCTCGGTCTCGGCCTGACGGAGCTTCCGAGGAAGCTCGGCCGCGCGAACCCCGTCAGCCTCGAGCTGCCGGTAGATCCAGGGAATGAACAGAAAGTACCGAACGCGGGTGTGGATGGTGCTCGTCCCGGGGAAGAGCAGGTCGGCGATCGCGTCCCGCACGGATCCGAGCCCGAGCTCATCGCGGGACTCCTTCTCCTGGAACAGCGCGAGGATCCGCTGGCTCCGCTCACGTTCCGACGGATCGTGATCGAGCCAGGCAAGAAAGGGACGGGCTTCCATGACTCTGCTCCGTTCGTTGGTGCGCTACCCCGCAACCGCAACCATGCGTGGACCGCCTCGACACGCCGCTCCCCCGCGCGGGGAGGCTCGCTCGCGGCCATCACGAAGATCAAGACGGAACGCGTGGAGCTCGTCTGACGCGTCGCGGAGGCCGTGTGTGACCGAAGCCGGCTGCGCGTCTGTACAGCATCGAAGCAACGGTGACGGTCGCGCTCTTACGCCGGGCAGCTCCGGTCAGCTCAACGTGAGCGCCGCAACCCCGCTCCACCAGGTCCGGACTGCGCGGTCCAGCGCACAGTCTGGGACGCTCGCCGCTGCACCGACGAAGACGACGTCATCCTGCGGCCTGGGCTCACCGACGGCGTCCACCGGACACACGACGATCGCCTTCGGGACAGTCGCCTCGAACGCGTGCCGACGGTCCGCGATGTAGCCGTGCATCTTGTGATGCGCGTCCGCCAGATAGCGCGAGCTCCACGATCGCTTCGCGTCGACGATCAGCTCTCGCGTGATGCCGTCTCGCGTCGCCACGAGCCGCAGATCCGGTCGGAGCGACTGCACACGGCCGAAGTAGTGCTTCATCACATCGGCGTGAGCGCCTGGGCCAGCGGCTTGATCATAGTGCAGCAGGATCTCGAAACCCGCGCCAACCCAGCGCACCACCTCAGCGCGTCCCGGACCGATGACGGCGTCGGCGCGATCGAGCGTCCCCACCACACGCTCGACGGCATCTACGAGCGAGAGCAATGCGTAGAGCTGGAACTGCGTGTCGTGACTCAACGGCACGAGCGCATGTCGCGAGAGGGCATCTCGCAGCATCGGCCCCGCGGGTTCGTCCATGAGCTCGTCGTGAACGTCCAGCAACTGGGCTGCCTGACGCACAGCAGGATCGTGACTCCCCCGGGCCACGAGCCGCTCGTCAGGACGCGGTCGGCGAACGGGAACACCGCGAAGGACTGAGTGCGACTCGGCCTCGTTCGCAGCGTCCAGGAGCGCGGAGACGGACGAAGTCCAACCCAACTGCTCGGCGCGAACACCACGAAGCAGCATCGTCGCAGCAACCCGGATGCGCTCGACGACCCAGCGGATGGTGACGAGCTCCGGCGTCTCGAGGGTCCGGCGAAGTGATCGCGTCGCGAACCAGCTCGGATCCTGGGTGCTGGTCTGGAGCGAGAGCGTTCGGTTCCAGTCCAGTGACCCTCGGACCGCGCCCCGCTGCACTGTCAGCACGGACTCGGAACGAACCCGGACCCGTCTCAAGTACGGCGGCAGGACGTCGCGCATCCACGCGCGAACCTGCGAGTCCGGGTCCAAGAGGAACGCGAGAGCACACAGCCGCGCCAGCGAGTCTCGCTCCCCCGAGAGACGGGCGAGCATCCGCTCGACATCAGCGATGGGTCGCGGCTGACCGTCCGCGCCATGGAGCAAGTACGCGACGAACCGCTCTCGGAGCCAAGGCTCCCAGCTCGCCGCCGAGAGATCCGATTCACTGTCGGGTGCCTCAGCCACTGAGCTTTGCGTGGGGGAAGTACGCCGCGAGACACCGCAGCGCGTGATCGCGCGCGCTGCTGTCCGAGATGAACGATGCCTTCAGGATCTCGTGAGCCTTCTTCGCGTCGGTCGTCTCGAGGCCGTCGAGCTGCGGCAGGACGAAGAGCTCGACCCCCTCGGCCACGGCCAGCTCCGAGGCACCCCGCTGCTTCACGTAGCTGAGTACGTCGCGGAGCATCGCAGCCCCCAGCGGCACGAGCTGACCCAGCCCTGCTTTCTGCAAGAAGATCGACGCGGCGAGCTCCGCGTAGCGCTGATCGACGCCGATGCGCTTCGCGTCAGCCGCCGCGATCTTCTCGAGCGTGGCATCGTCGGGAACAGGAATCTCGATGACCGCGAAGCGTCGGAGGAGCGCATACGACAGGCGGAAGAGCGTCGCCTTGTCGCGTACGTTCATCGTGGCGATGAGGCGGAACCACTGACCAGGGTCGTAGACGGACTTCGCGCCGATTCGGACGACGGACCCGTCCGGATGCGTGAACGGCGTCTCGGCCTCGCCGCCCGCGAGAACCGTGAACATCTCACCGAGGCACTTGTCGACGTCCGCGCGGTTCAGCTCGTCGAGGACCAGCCAGCACCGGCGTTCCAGCGCCCGTACGAGCACGCCCGGACGGAACACCAGGCCATGCCCGTCGGAGCGTGGCGTCCAGCCGCCCATGGTGTCGTACGCCGTCCAGTCGGCAGAGGCAGTCGCTAGCATGGGAGGCTGTAGACCATGAACATCCGCCGCGTGCTGCGCGAGCGCGCGTCCAATCACGGACTTCCCGGTGCCGGGGGGGCCGATGAGCAGCAGGTGCTTTCCAGCGTTCAGCGCGGCACAGCACCTCGCGATCAGCGCATCTTCGACCAGCAAGTCTCCCAGCGAGACGAAGGCCGGGCTGAGACGAGCGGCCTCGGGCGGCGCCGTCTCCGGCCCTGGGTCCACCACTTTTCCCGCGAGGGCTCTGCGCAGCGCCCCTGGGAGCGCGTCGAAGAGAGTGCGACCCCTGGGACTGAGGCGCCAAGCACCGCGCTCGCCTTCGAGCATGCCCATGGCTCGCAACCAGTACGCGCGCCGCACCGGCTGTGCCGTCACCGTCCAGTCAGTGTCGAGCCGCGCGTTGAGATCGAGGAGCAGCTCTTGGGCGTCGCCCTCGGGGTGCCGGCCATAGAAGGCCAGGGTCTCCTCGAAGCCCACGTAGTGGGCCACGAAGGCGGAGTAGAGGATGTCTCCCGAGGCGCTCTCCACGAGCTCGGCACCGATGTTCGTGAGCGCCCATCGGTCGTGCTCATCACGGACTGCCAGACCGAGCTGCTGGAGGGGCCGCGTGTAGATGTCCAGCCTCTTGTGGACGAGCTCGCCCTTCTCTCGGATCCAGCCCTCCAGCGCATCGGTGTCCGGCTGTTCCTCCGCGATGAAGCGCAAGGCCTCGCGCACGCCGGCCATCTGCTCGCTGCCCGAACCAAACCAGAGGTGAACGCCCGCGAGCCTTTCCGCCGATGGGCCCGGCGGCGGAGTGCTTGCGATGCTCGTGCTCGAGGCAGCAAACGGTGCGGCTCCCTCGATCAGCTCGCCTCGGCCACGGTCGCGAAGCACGGTCTTCACCAGGCTCACCGTGAGGATCCGCTCGAGCATGGTCGTCGGGTCGGGTTCCCAGGTCCCCGCGACGATGTCATACGTTCCGATCTCGACGCGCGTCGCATCCCCCAGCCCGCTGCGCCCGCAGAGCTCGCGTGCACGTCGGCCGAGGTCCGCGTTGCTGCCCCCGTCGTCGCCCCCGGACTGCCGTTCGTAGAAGGAGTTGGCCAGCGCCACGCGAACGTTGCGACGACGATCGCGAATCGCGTCGCGGACGGCCCACTCGAACCCGAACCACCCCATCTCTCGATCGCCTGCCTCGCTCCACACCTGCAAGCTCTGCTGGTGGCCCACGTCCTCTGGGTTTCGACGCTGATTCGATGCGGTCACGAGGCCAACGCGGAGGTGGGCACCGCCTGCGCCGGTCCCGGGCGCGTTGGCCCAGCTCATCGTGACGTGGGCGCGCGCGGGGCCTGGCGTGGCTTTGACGCCGATCGCTCGCCCATCGATGACGACAGTAGCTGGGAACGGTCCAGCGACGAGCTGCGTGATGGCTTGCCTCGTGATCTCGTTCGATCGTTCGAGGCTTGGTAGGTCCTGGACATCGACGGCGGCGGAGTCGCCCGCTTCTGAGGCCCCCGACTCTTCCGGGTCGGAGTCCTCATCATCGCTCTCGGTGCCCGCTTCGTCCGCCTTGAGGCCCAACTGCATCGCGAGCCGGTTGATGGAGACCCGATCGGCGAGAGCTGCCAGGTCGCTGGGCTCGAGAAGTCCGACGAGCCAGCTCTTCTCGAACGCCATCGCTTCGTTCGTGTTCACGCTGAGGGTCCCTCGCTCGGGGCTCCCGAGAGGGACGATCGTCGCGGAGACGATCGTATTCAGCGTCTCTGTGGCACCAGCAGATCTGCGAATCGCGTCGGCGAACCGCTCGAACTGTTGGAAGGCAACCGGGGTGAGCCGAGCCCGGAGCCCGGGGACGTCGATCGAGTCGAGGCGCTGAAGAACATCGCCGGTCACCGGCACCCGACCCACGCCGTCCGTGACGACAGCGTTCACGACCAGGTCCTTCCCGGATTCCGGGTTGTACTGGTAGTGGAGCGGGATCTCGCCAAGCGGTCGGCCGATCGCGTCGGCCCGTTGCTGGAGGTACGCCCAGACCGGGCTCTTCTTGGGATTACTTCCTCGGCGTTCCACATCCCACCTACTTTCGCGAGGCTACACGGATCGGCCGGTCGCCGCTGGTAGCATTCGCGTCGTCCAGGCCCTGACGGTCTTCGACGAACTGCAATCAGCTCGGCGACACCACCGACACGCCGCACCAGTCCCTCGCGCGCGTCATCCCCACGTAGAGCGCAGCGATCTCCTTCGCATCCCAGCTAGCTCGGTCCGAGGCATCCCCACCGCCGGGGTACTTGAGGGGGACGAGGTGTCTACCGGCGATGACGACGCGAGGGGCCTCGAGGCCCTTGGCGCGGTGCAGGGTGCAGAGGACCAAGGGGTCATCGTCGCTGGGCAGGTCGTTCTGACCGAGCCTGCGGGGAGTGCGGCCGCGTGCGACGAGCAACTTCTCGAGACGATCGAGCCAGTCGTTCGTGCGCGCGAGCACGAGGAGCGTGCCTTGCACGGGCTCGCCCCTCTTCGTGGGCTTCGCGAGGGAGGCGATCCAGTCGGCCTCGGCCTCCGGGGTCGGGAAGGCGTGCTCTTCTGGTGGGACGCCGCGGCGGAGGGCGCGGTAGCCGTCGAGGGTGGTGGCGTCCGTGTCGTCAGCATCTTCGGGGGACTTGCCCGAGAGGAGCTTCACCGCGGCGGCGCGGATGGCCTCGGTGGTGCGGTAGTTGAGCTTGAGGTTCTTCGCGCGGCCGCGGACGTCGATGCCGCAGGCAGAGAGGGGCACGGGCGCACGATACAAGCGCTGATAGGCGTCGCCGCAGAGCGTCAGTGCGTTGGGACGGATGGTGCCTGTCGCGGGGTCGCGGGACAGCGCGGCGAGGAGGCGCAGGTCAGCAGCGCCGAGATCCTGCGCTTCGTCGCAGACGATCGCGGAGTAGGGGCTCGCGAGGGTCGCGGTCGTGAGGAGCGCGGTGGCGTCGCGGGCGAGCGCGATGTCGTCGCCTCCGCCCTGCGCGGCGAGTGCGGCCTCGAACGCCGAGAGGACCTTCCACACCTCCTTGCGGGCCGCGCGATCGAGCCGGGTGGAGCGGCCGGTGCGAGGGGCCTCGAGATAGGCTTTGTCGGTCCAGGCGTCGTGACGGGCCAGGACGTGCGCGCGCTCGGACTCGTAGAAGCGACGACCCCGCGCGGCCCCATCGTGCACGAGCGCCTGTTCCCACGCGTCGTCGACCTCGGTGAGGAAGCGATTCGGCTTTCCGACCTGCTTGAGCAGCTCCTGCGAGACGCGGGTGGTGCTCAGGACGACGATGCGCTTGCGAACCTCGGGAACGTCCGCGCAGAGCTCGTCGAGCATCGGCTCGAGCTGCTTGGCGAGGACGCTGTTGAAGGTGGTGACGAGCACGGGCTTGTCGACGAGGTCCGCGGCGAACGCGGTCTCGGCGAGCCAGCGCGCGCGGTGGAGCGCCACGATGGTCTTGCCGGTGCCCGGTCCGCCGCCGACCTTGAGTGCCCCCTTGCTGTCGGTGCGCACGATGCGGCGCTGCGACGGGTGGAGGAACACTCGCCATGCCGCGAGCCCGCCTTCGAGCGCCTTCTTCACGGCCTCGGCGTCGGGCGAAGCGAGCCAGACCTGCGCGCTCGCGATGTCGGTGCCCGAGGTCCTCGGTGGGCTCCAGACGGGCCGCATCGACACCTTCCTCGCGCCTCCGGCGGTCGCGCTCGCGCTGCAATGGGGCTCGCACGCGACCCACATGGCCGACACGCCGGTGGCCATCCTCG
>JBKDQC010000611.1:0-2171 GCA_046342295.1 Deltaproteobacteria bacterium
CTTCCAGGCGCTCTTCCTCGCCAACGCGGGCGGCGCTTGGGACAACGCCAAGAAGGTCGTCGAGACGGAGCTCAAGGCCAAGGGCACCGACCTTCACGCGGCCTGCGTCGTCGGTGACACCGTGGGCGATCCGTTCAAGGACACCTCCTCGGTCGCGATGAACCCGGTGATCAAGTTCACCACGCTCTTCGGGCTGCTCGCCGTCGAGCTCGCGGAGATCCTCGAGGATCAGAACGGCGCTTCGCTCCGGCTCTCCATCGCGGCGGTCCTGTTCGTGTTGAGCGCGTACTTCGTGTACCGCTCCTTCTACGGGATGCGTATCGGCTCCGCGGAGAGCGACCACAAGCCCGCGAGCAAGGCGGCCCAGGCGGCCTGACCCCGGAGCTCCGATCGCCGACGACGAGGCGCCCCGCGAACGCAGGGCGCCTCGTTCGTCTTCCGCATCTTTCCGCGCCTCTGGTGAGCGCCTCTGCCCGGCGTCCGCCGTGGTACATGCGCTCGATGCGCAGCCGCGGTCTCCACCTCCTGGCCCCGAACGTCGTGCTCCACGTGATGGAGGCGAGCGAGCCGGGGCCGACGCTCCTCTTCCAGGCGGGGATCCACGGCGACGAGATCGCCGGCGTGCATGCGCTCGAGGAGTTGCTCGAAGAGGGATGGGCCCCGCGCCGAGGGCGCCTGCTCGTCTGTCCCGTCATGAATCCCGGCGCCTACCGCGCGCGGACGCGCCCCGCGAAGACCCGCGGCCTCTGGAGCGGCCTCGATCTCAACCGCTGTTTTCCCGGTGACGCGGGCGCTGTCGAGCACGAGAGGCGGCTCGCGAGGGCCTTCATGGACATCGTCCTCGAGGAGCGGCCGGCGCTCGTCTGCACGCTCCACGAGAGCACCAAGCGCTACCAGCCGGACGTGAAGCCCTCGTTCGGGCAGACGCTCGTGTTCGGGGTCGATCCGATGCCCGCGGTGATCGGGCGGGCCGTCGACCGGCTCAACGCGAGCAAGCAGAGCGACGAAGAGACCTGGGCGCCTCAGTACTACCCGGTCCCGACCAGCTCGACCGAGGTGATCGTCGATGCGATCGGCTGCGTCGGCATCTGCGTCGAGACCTGGATGGGCTTCCCGGAGGAGCGTCGCATCGACATGCAGAAGGAAGTCGTCCGGATCCTGTTCGAGGAGATGGGCTGACCGGGTTCGACGCGCGCGTCGCTACGCGCACCGAAGAACACTCGGGGGATCGGTCGTTCGCGGATCCTGTGTAGCCTCTCTGGGTGCGCTTCCCCGGCCGTCGCATCCACAGGCACTACTTTCCCGTCCACGCGCGGGACCCACTGTTCGCGCACGCGGGGCTCGACGAGTCCGAGGCGCGCACGCACGTCGTCGGAATCGAGCAGACGCTCGTCGACATCGACGCGCGCGTGCCCGACGCGCTGCTCGCGCGCCACGGCCTGACGACGGGCTCCTCGAGCATCGTCGAGGCGGAGAGCGCCGCGGCGCTCTACGACGAGCTCCTGCGCGACCGTCTCATCGCGTGCGAGTTCGCAGGCGGCACCGTGGCCAACACCCTGCACAACTACTCGCTGCTCGCCGACGACGCCGCGATCCTCCTCGGTGTGATGAGCGAGAACATCCGCCTCGGGACCTCCGCGTACCGGTACCTGTCGAACACCTCGAGCCGGGTGAACCTCGATCACCTCCAGCCCGTGGACGGCCCGATCGGCCGCTGCTTCGCGCTCGTCACGCCGGATGGCGAGCGGACCTTCGCCATCAGCGCGGGGCTGATGAACCAGCTCCGCCCCGAGAGCGTGCCGGCCCAGGTCTTCGAGGGCGCCGCGGCGCTCGTCCTCTCGGCCTACCTCCTGCGCGCGCGGCCCGGCGAGCCGATGCCCGAGGCCACCCGCCGGGCGATCGCTCTCGCCCGACAGCACGGCGTGCCGGTCGTGCTCACGCTCGGCACGCGCTTCGTGATCGCCGAGCGCCCCGATTTCTGGCGCAGCTTCATCGCGGAGCACGTGGACGTGCTCGCGATGAACGAGGAGGAGGGTGAGGCCCTCACGGGCGCGGTCGATCCTCTTCTGGCGTGCGACCGCGCGCTCGAGCTCACCAGCCTGGTCATGTGCACCGCCGGTCCGGTCGGCCTCTACCTCGCCGGCTTCACCGACGACGAGGTCAAGCGCGAG
>JBKDQC010000612.1:0-11921 GCA_046342295.1 Deltaproteobacteria bacterium
CGTCGGCACCTCCGCTGCAGTCGTCGTCGATGCCGTTGCCGCAGATCTCTCGGTCGCCGCAGCCCGGCGGCGTGCCTGGCACGCCCGCGTCCTCCCCCGCGCCGAAGCTGGCGTCACCCATCGTGGGGCTCGCGCGGCGCACTCGCGCGCTCGATTCGCAGGCCGAGAGCACGAGCAGGGTGACGACGAGCGCGACCGAGCCGCGGGTGGGGGACCGATGCATCGAGGACCTCCGACGGCGCGCCGAAGGACACGCTCGTCTCCCTAGTGCGTGGGGCCCCGAGAAACCAATCAGAGAAAAGATCCGGGGACTGAGAGCATGAGTCACTTGGATTGACTCTTGCTCTGAGTCGAGGGGAGCGCGTGGCGCTGGAGGGGATGCCCCCGCGGCGCAACAGACAGGTGGCGCGCCCTCAGTCGAGGGGCCGTAGGTCGAGGCCGCCGGGGTAGGCGTAGCTGATGAACTGGTCGAAGCCGTAGACCGAGACGCCCACGGGCAGGTCGGACTCCACCACGTGCACGCCGTCGGCCTGGCGCGAGGGATCGATCACGTACCCGGGCGCGGGACCGATCGAGGGGAACGAGAGCTGGCAGCGATGCACCACGTACGGCGCGGTGGAGGCCAGGGTCGGGAGGGGCTCGGTCTCGCAGCCCAGCATCTCGACGGGCGTGCCGTCGAGGCGCACCGAGGCTGTCGCGGGCGCGACCACGGACACGAAATCGAACGCGAACCCGAAGGGCGTGAGCAGGACGTAGCGATCGCGGAGCTGCTCGAGCGCGGGGACCACGAGCGACGACGGGTCGCCGCCCGGCAGCGAGAAGGGGATGCCCACGAGCTCTTGTCCGGCCAAGAACTGCATCGCGGAGAGCTTGCCGTCCGCCTCGATCCACGCGTTCTGACGGACGACGATCGTCACCGTCTCGCCCGGCTCCACCGTGAAGGCGTCGTAGGGGGCCTCGAGCGTCGTGCGCACGTTCACCGCGCGCTCCTCGGCCGAGACGAGGCGGAGCCACTCGGGCTCTTCGACGACCGCGAAGGGCGGGCTCGCCATGGCGCTCGAGACGGCGCGCGTGCGCTGGGGCTGGAGCGCGATGGCAAACGCGCGGCCGAGCACGGCGTCGGGCGGCAGCTGCTCCTCGAGGTGATCGGCGGCGCCCGTGCGCAGCGCGGGATCTTCGTAGAACGGGACGTCCGCGGACTCGTTTCCGGAGAACACGGCGACGGGCGCGGAGGCCTCGACGCGGGTGCCCGAGAAGTCGCCTCCGCGCCGCGCGGTCTCGAGGTTGAGGACGTCGAACGCGTCGAGCGTGACGGTCACGACGTCGCCGGCGCGGCTCGGCTCGAGGCCGCTCCCGCCCGCGACCCGGCGCACGCCCGGGCCCATCGTCACCGTGACCTCCGTGCCCGGCGCGGTGCCCACGATCGTGACGAAGGCGCGGATCTGTTCGGAGCCGTCCTCGACGGGCCCGGGCCCGAAGCACTGCGGCCAGCCGACGACCGTGTAGCGCGTCCCGAGCGCGGAGCTCGGCAGGAGCAACGAGGCATCCGCCGAGAAGCGCCCCTCGTTCACCAGCGGGTTGAACTGGTAGGCGATGACCGGGACCGTGCTCACGATGCGGAAGGCTGCGGAGGTGAGCGCCGTGTGCGTCCCGTCGTTGGAGCCGCGCTCGCTCGAGCCGTCGACCTCGCGGCGTGGGAGCTCGAACACCTGAAGGCCGCTGGGCGCGATGTCCGCCGACGCGACCGTGCGCACCGCGCTCGCGCCGCCGATCGGGCCGTCCTCGACCTCGACGCGCACGCGCGCGCTCCGCGTCGAAGGGTTCGAGACGATGACGGCGAACTGCTGTCGAGAGGCGTCCAGGCTGGCGCCACCGTAGCTGTCGAGGTCGACCGCGTAGAGCTCGCATCCCTCGTACGACCGCCGGGACACGGCGAGCTCGCAGAGATCGACGCAGCGACCCTCCTCGCAGCCGCCGCCTTCGATGGCCTCGCAGCGCTCGGCCGTCGGACGCCAGGTGCCGTCGTCGGCGCAGCGTGCCGGCGCCCCGCTCGGATCGCACCCGATGGTGCGTGGCACACAGCGCGCGCAGCCGAGGCCGGGAACGCACGCGAGGCCCGCGCGCAGGCACTCGCGGCGGAGCTCCTCGGCGCAGGCGGGGCCTGCGGCGGGGAGCTGCGCGTCCGTGAGGCGGCTGTCGCCCGAGACCCGGCAGCCGCTCGCGAGCGCCATCGCGAGCGCTGCTGCGACCCATGCGCCGCGCGGCGGCGCCGTCGGCGCGGAGAGGTGAGGCGCGCTCGAGGCTTCGTTCATCACTCGACCAGGAGGTTGAGCCCGTTGGTGGTCTGGCGTGCCACCGGGCGGTAGACGTCTTCGACTCGGAAACCGTCGATCTCCGGCCCCTCCAGCCCGGAGACCACCAGGGAGGAGGGGCCCGGAAAGCCCGCGAGCTCCGGCGCATCGGCGGGGACCTCCGGCATCGCGATCCGGCGCGAGGCGCCGCGCGCGAAGATCGTTCGAAGAGCCTGTTCGGGATTGCGCGCGATCGGCGGGCCCTGGATGGTGATGACGATCATCGAGACCGCCGCGTCCATCTCCACCTCGAGCGGTGCGCCATCGACGAGGATCTCGCCGGCCTCGGGCTGCACGATCCTCGGGAGCGGGAGGAAGTCCGTCAGCGCGATCGTGCCCGGCAGCGGATCGACGTAGGGGAGATCGGGGTTGATGCAGGTCGAGGTCGAGAAGCCCGCGGGGTTCTGCCAGCAGAGGAAGCTCGACTGGAGGCGCGCTGCCTCGAAGAGCCCGCCCGGCGCGGGCAGCCGCGACAACCTCACGGTCCAGCTCCGCTCGTCCCAGCGGGAGCCCTGCAACGACGACTCGAGCGCGATGCCGGGCGCGACGAGCGACAGGACGCCTTGAAACCCCGTCGGCGCGGGCTCGCCGTTGAACTGATCGATCCCCAGCGGAGGCGGGACGACGCGGACGTCGAGCTGCTCCGAGAGCGGCGTCAGCATCGGCACGGTCACGGTGACGGTGTCGCGGAAGGTCACGGTCACCGCCCGCGACACGCCCAGCGCGTAGGGCACGAAGTTGCCGAGGACCTCGAGCTCGGCGCCGACGTCCTCGAGCCCCGCGAGCGCCACGACGCGCACGGGTCCGACGGCCAACCCCGTGCGGAACGCGAAGCCTCCGTCGCCATCCCAGTCCGCCTCCGTCACGCGGACGACCTCGCGTGCGGCTCTCACGTAGGCGACGCGCTCGCGCCCGGGTGTGGGCTCCGGGACGTTGTTCCAGAGGCGCGTCGGGGAGTCGCGGAACTCCCCAGCCAGCCACTCGAGCCGGCCCTCGAGGAAGCCCGTCGGAACGATCAGCGAGCCGGGGGGGCTGCCTGGCTCGTTCGGACACTCGTCGCCGTAGCGCGCGATCTGGAGCGGCACGACGAGGCGCGCCGCGTTGACGCCCACGAAGGAGGTCGGCCCATAGCAGGGGTGGGCCACGTGCACGTCGAGGGGACCCACGAGGTCGGGCCCCTCGAAGACGATCCGCCCCATCTCGTCCGTTCGACCCCTGCGCCCCGAGGCGCTTGCGCCGATCTGCACGTCCGCGTCCTCGATGGGCCCGGCCGCGCCCTGCGCGACCACTTCGAGGCGACCTGCGATGGCCCCGCCGGTGCTCCCTCCGAAGGTGAAGGGCACGTCGAGGTAGGTGAAGGCCTCGGGCGCGGTGACGACGCTCGTCCCGGCCCGCTCGATGGATACGGGCACCACCCCCTCGCCGCGCGGCACGCGGCACGAGAGCTCGGTGGCCGAGACGAGCCGCGGCTCGGTGCAGCTTCCGCCGCCGAAGCGCGCGACGTCTCCCTCGCGGAGGTCGGGCGTGTAGCTGCGGATGCTCACCCGGAGCCCGCCGCTCTCGGGCCCGACGGGCGGGTCCAGGACGAGCGCGCGGTAGGTGAAGGCGTCCTCGAGGCTCGCGGCTCCGGCGCGCGTGCGCACGGTGAGGTCGACGGCGCCGGGCGCGTGCGGGGGCATGGTCAGGGTCAAGCGCGTGCTCGAGACGCGCGTGAGCGCGGTCTCGGTGACCACGGCGCCGTCGAGCTCGACGGAGGCGTTGTCGAAGCCGCCCCCGAAGACCGAGACCTCTGTGCCCCCGGTGAAGGGCCCGTAGGCGGGCGTGACGAAGGCGATGAAGGGCGGTGCGCCCGCGTCGGGGCCGCCGTGCGCATCGTCAGCGCCCGCGTCCACGAGAACACCGGCGGCGTCGAGATCCGCGCCGCCTCCGCGGGTGCAGCCGGGCGACGCAGCGTGCATCGCGAGGCCGAGCCCGAGCGCCCACGTTCGAAAGGCCGTCATGGATCCTCCACGTCGATGTCGAGCACGTAGTCGTCCTCGCCGCCGAAGGGCCGCGCGAGCACGAACCAGGTGCCCGCGTCGAGCACCCCGGTCCAGCCGTCGTCGTCGCAGAGCGCCAGGGTCTCGGTCGCGCAGCGCTCCTCGAGCAGGTCGACCACGACGTAGCCGGCTGGGACCAGACGCACGCGCTGGGGTCGATCGAGCTCGAGGCGGAACACCGCGTCGGGGCCGAACGGACCGCAGAAGACGCGGTCCCAGCGGTGATCGGTCGTGCGCGCCGCGCCCGAGAAGCTGCCGCCGGTGGCCGGCACGGTGTACGCCGTGTCGCAGGTCTCGTTGCCGCTCACGGCGATCTGCGGGCGGGCCGGCACGGCGCGCATCCCGATGCGGTAGGGAAGCGCACGGCTGCCCGAGGCGATCAGCGTGTACGTCCCCGGAGGCAGCGCGCGGTAGCGGTTGAAACCGTAGCCGCACGCCTCCGCGCGACCGAGGCCCGCGATCGACGCGAGCCCGGCCTCGCACCCCTCGCGGAGCTCGAGCCCGATGAATTCTTCGAAGGGGTGCTCGACGAAGACGTCCACGTCGGACACCCCGTCGAGGACGAACCGGTAGAAGGCGTCCGGCGCGCCGCGTTGGCACGTGTCGGTGAGGTTGTCGTCGCGCCCCTCGAAGCTGTCCGCGACCAGCACGCCGGACACCAGCGGGATGGCGAGCTCGCAGGTCTCGCCCGGCCCCGGTGCCGTCGGCGGCCGAAGGCTCACCTCGAGCTCCACGCCGACGGCGGTCGCGGACTCGAGGATGAGCGTGTAACGCCCCGCCGGCAGGTTCCGTACGGTCTCGCCCTCCACGCCGACCGAGGTGTCGCCTCCGATCGCGCGGCACCATCGCTCGGTCGAGGCGAGCTCGCAGTCCTCGCGAATCGCGACGCCGTAGCGGTTCACGCCCGTGGGGAAGCCCGTGGTGACGAGGGGGCGGATCCGCACGTCGGCGGGCTCGGTGAGCGTGAAGTCGTACGCGACGTCGCGCGAGCCCTCGGGCATGCAGCCCGTCGCGAGATCGTCCGAGGTCACGAAGGCGTCGAGGAGGATCGTCGAGGTCGGGCCGGACAGCTCCGGGGCGGTGGCGCAGACGTCGCCCGGGGGCGGGCGGGGCGCCTCGCGCGTCACGGTGACGCTCACCTCGCGCGGTGTGCTCGAGGCGATCGCGAGCCAGTGCGTCCCGGCCTCGAGCCTCGCGATCGCGAGCGGGGTCGCGGCGCCCGCCGCGACGGACGCGCAGCCCCGTACCGGCGGGAGCGCGCCGCAGTCGCTCACGAGCGCGGCCACGGCCGTCGCGCGGGGCCCGGGGCCCGGCGCGGCCACTCCGAGCTCGATCCGAACCGAGCTCGGCTCGGTCAGGGTGAGCCGCACGTACCGCTCGGCGCGCGGCGCGAGCTCGTCGAGGTCGAGCGCGCAGCCCGCGAGGCCGAGCTGGCCGACCCCGCCCGCCACCGTCGCGACGGGCGTCGTCCCCGGCACGGCGAGGTCGAGCGCCGCCTCGACGCAGGGCGAGCTCGTGCAGAGGTTGCCGTCGCAGTCCTCGTCGCGCTCGTTGCCGCAGAGCTCGGCCGCGCCCGGGCGCACCTCCGGGTCGCCGTCATCGCAGTCCGTGCCGCCGCACGCGCGGTCGATCACGCCGTCCTCGTCCCAGTCGAAGTCGCAGCTCACCCGCGCGTCGGGCGCCGGTCCGGCGTCGCGCGGGCCGGCGTCGGAGAGCGCGGGCGCGTCCGGAGGGCCGACGTCGGCGGGCGAGGCATCGACCGCGACGAGGAGCGGCGTCGGGGCGGAGCAGGCCGCCGAGGCTGCGGCGAGGAGGGCCGAGCCGGCCAGGGCCGCGCCCCTGGTGGCGCGGGCGCCGCGCTCCGGCGAGCGCCGCTCCCGCGTGGGCAGAGTGAGCTTCACTTCCATGGGTGCGTTCAGGCGTGCAAACCGGCTCATCGTCCTCGCTTTCTCCCTGCCTTCCCCCTCCGTGTCAGCCGCGCCGGACGTGGCGCCCGCGCATCTCCTCGGGCGCCGCGAGAAAGCGCTCGAGGTCCGCCACGACCTCGTCGCGCCGCTCGAAGAAGGGCAGCGCACCGGCCTCGTAGACGTGGGCTCCGAAGCCGCGGGACGCGACGAGCGGCGCGAGCCCCGAGTAGTCGGTGAAGTCCCCGCGCGTGCCGTGCGCGACCCACACGGGGACCTCGAGACCCTCGTAGAGGGTGGTCACGTCCGCGCTGAAGAGCTCGCCGCACAGAAACGAGATCGGCGCGTGCTCGGCGCCCTCGACCGCGGCCGTGCGGACGGCGTACTCGAAGAGGCCCTCGTCGATGACGCGACCTCCGAATGTGCGCTCGAGGAAGTAGCGGATGACCGCAGGCCGGGTGAGCAGGCGAAAGAGAGGCGGTCCCCAGGGCTCGAGCACAGCGCGAAGCCATGGAAGCCCGAGGGTCGAGCCGGGCGGGCCGCGGCGCGGGCCCCGGCGGTCGAGGCCGGTGGGGCTGATCAGCGCGAGCGCATGCACGTCGCGCGGCCGCTCGTAGGCCAGCCGCGCGACGAGCTCGCACCCCGTCGAGACGCCCACGAGGTCCATCGCATCGGCGGACGAGCGCGCGCGGAGCGTCGCGAGGACCGCGGCGATGGCGTCGCAGAGCAAGCGCGGCGTGTAGCGCCGCGCGGGGCGGGCGGATCCCCCGAAGCCCGGGAGGTCCAGGGCGTAGGCCGGCCGCGACCTCGACAGATCCTCGTAGAGCGGGCGGACCTCGTAGGCCGACGCGGCGGCGTTGAGGCTGTGCACGAGCAACACGGGCCGCGCGGTGCCCGAGGCGGCCGGGCCATGGGCGTAGAGCCGGATCGGGCCGCTCTCGAACGCGACGCTGAGGACCTCACCAGGGACGGCCGGGGCTAGCTCCGAGGGCGACGACATGACGCCAAGGTACGCGATCGCGACCTCCGACCCCATCCGCCCCGCGCCCGCGCCCGTGATCGTGGCGAACCCCGCACCGCCGCCTGGGCGACGACCACCGCGCGCGCTCGCCGCGACATCCCGGTCAGCGCAGCAGGCCGACCGTCGCGCGCGCCACGGCGCGCGTCGATTGTGGGTTCTGCCCTGTGACCAAACGGCCCGACACGCGCACGTAGGGCGTGAACGGCACGAGCGCCTTCTCGTAGATCGCGCCGACGCCGCGCAGGCGCTCCTCGAGCGAGAAGGGCACGAGCGCTCGGACACCGGCGAGGGTCTCCTCGAAGTCCGAGTAGCCCGTGAGCACCTGGCCCGCGACGAGCGCGCGCGTCTCGGGCGTGTCGAGGGCCAGCATCGCGCCCACGCCGTGACAGACGCTCGCGACGATGCCGCCGCGCGCGTGGATGCGTGCGCACGCGGGCGCGAAATCCGGGCAGGAGGGGAAGTCGAACATCGTGCCGTGGCCCCCCGTGAAGTAGATCGCGCCGAAGGCGTCGACGTCGACGTCGCGCAGCGCCCTCGTCTCCGCGAGGGCCCGCACGAATCCGGGGTCGGCCTGCTTGGCGCGGTCGTTCGCGGTCGTGAACAGCCAGCCGAGCGAACGCGGATCGAGCGGCACGGCACCCCCGGCTGGCGAGGCGAGCTCGACCGCGTGTCCGGCGGCCTCCGCGATCTCGACGAAGTGCGTGAGCTCGCCGAGCCAGAGGCCGGTGCGCTCGCCGTGCCCCTCGTAGGTGCCACGGTTGGTGAGGATTGCGAGGATGCGTGCCACGCGCGTGGCGTAGCCCGTCCCAGGCGCGGTCGGTACCCGCGGTTCGCGGGTGGTCGCTCGTCAGCCTCTTCGCGCGCAGCGCAGGATGCCCGCGAGCTCGTGGCCGCGCGCGACCTCGGCGCGTGACGGGCGAGGTCGAAGTCGAAGTCGAAGTCGAGGTCGAAGTCGAGGTCGAAGTCGAGGTCGAAGTCGCAGTCGCAGTCGAAGTCGAGGTCGAAGTCGCAGTCGCAGTCGCAGTCGAAGTCGAGGTCGAAGTCGAGGTCGAAGTCGAGGTCGAGGTCGAAGTCGAGGTCGAAGTCGAGGTCGAAGTCGGGTCTCCCCGCGTGCTCGGGTCAGAGCCCTCGGACGGGGAGTCACGGGCGCAGCTCGACTCCCGCGATCCGTCCCCAAGGTGAACCAATCGGTGCAGTGCCCTTCTTCGAAGACACCATGGTGGCTGCGCTCCACCGTCGCCCTTCACCCAAGCTCCTTCCCGCGACCCCGTGAACGCGTCGTCGTCGCTGCTCGGACCGGGGCGCGCGCTTCGCCGTGCTTCGGGCGCAGTTCTGCGCTCAGCCCGCGCGGAGGAGAGCGCGGACGAGGCGGCGGGCACGGCGCGACAGTTCCTCGAGGTCTTCGGTGTCGCCGTCCTGCGCGAGCGCTTCGAGACCTGCGGTGGCGATCCACACGCCCTCTCGATCCACTCCGCGAAGCGCACCGAGCACCTCGCACGCACGCAATCGGAGGTCGTTCCACTCGGGGCTCGCCGCACCTCGCCAGCCCGGCCAGCCCTGCTCCCGTAGCCACTCGACCCAGTCTTCCACCGCTCGCTCGACGGCCTCGCCCGGAGCGTCGGCGGAGTCGTCCGCGATCGCTCGTTCGAACCGATCGACCAGCTGGCGGAAGGCACGTCGGCCGTGTGCGGCGAGGAGCTGCTCGCGGTCTTCGAAGTACTGGTAGAACGAACCGAAGCTGACTCCCGCAACGCGCACGATCAGCGACACCGACGGCACCCGCCCCGAGGAGAGAACGCGAGAGGTCGCCTCGAGCACGGCGTCGACGAGCGCGCGAGAGCGTTCTTGTCGCGGCGCCTTGCGGAGGTCTCGAATGCGAGAGGTCGAGGTGCCCAGACGGCGCGACGATGGCGGCATGTCGATTCGTACCACCTTCGTCGTCCTGCAGCCGCTGGGCGGCATGACGGCATGTGCCGCTCTCGAGCACCGACGCGTCTGCCCACGCGCGCGACATCCACGTGCGCCGGGCCGCCGGGCCGTGCATCTTGGCCCCATGCCCTCGCGGATCGTCGCCAAGCTCCTCGTCCCCCTGATGTTCTTCGGTGCCGCCGCCGGTTGCGGCGGGTCGGGCGAGACGGTCGATGGGGCCGTCCCGGACGCTCCGCGCTGCGTCCCCGACGAGGCGACGTTTGCGAGCGAGGTCCGGCCGCGCCTCGAGCGCTACTGCGGGCAATGCCATGGAGAGACGCCGAACTTCGGCGCGCCGAGCAGCTTGCTCGACCACGGTGCGCTCCTCGCGGAGGACGCGACGGGCAGGCGCCTGGTCGACCGCATCGCCTCGCGTCTCCTCGACGGCACGATGCCCCCGACGGGGATGCCGCGCCTCGTCGAGGCCGAGGCAGACGCGATCGCGGCGTGGGCGAGCTGCGGCGCGGTCGATGTGCCCCCTGCCACGGGCCTGGTCTCTAGCGCGCCTCCGTTCCTGGCTCCGGCGGAGGGACCGGCGGGGCTCGAGTCTCTCGAGCTCCTCGCGAACGAGTACCCCGTCGGCCCCGAGGTCCGTGACGACTACCACTGCTTCGTCTTCGACGCGGCGGTCGATCAAGACCGCTTCGTGCGTCGCTTCGAGATGGTCTTCGACGAGACGCGGGTGCTGCACCACCTGGTGTTGCTCCGCGACCCCGAGCGGCGCTCCGCCGACACGGACTTCGACTGTTACGACGGGAGCGGCATGCCGCCCGGCTCGCAGTACCTGTACGCCTGGGCGCCGGGGCAGTCGGCGATCGAGTTCCCTGAGGGGGGGCTGCGCATCTCGCCCGGCGAGCGCTTCATCGTGCAGACCCACTACAACAATGGCGCAGCGATCCCCGACGTGCGCGACTCCTCCGGCGTGCGGCTGCTGCACGGGCCCGCCGCGGGCACCGAGTACGGCATGATCGCGATCGGGCCGACCAATTTCGCCATCCCGCCTCGATCCCGGCGCTCGACCGAGAGCCGCTGCACCGTTCGCGAAGACTCGACGTTGTTCGTGGGCGCCCCGCACATGCACCTGCTCGGGAGCGCGTTCCACCAATCCGTCGAGCGCGTCTCGGGGAGCCGTGACGGCATCATCGATCTCACCGGCTGGAGCTTCGACTCGCAGATCTTCTACGCGTTCGGCACGGCGCTCCACCCGGGCGACGTGATCACCACGCGCTGCACGTTCGAGAACACCACCTCCGAGACCGTGACCTCGGGCGAAGACACGACCGACGAGATGTGCTTCGACTTCGCGTACATCACGCCGCCGCCCACGCAGCGCTACTGCGACGAGGGAGACGAGGACAACCCGACCGACGTCGTGTACCGGCCGAGCGGGTGTCTGCCCGAGGGCACGAGCCTCGAGGTTCCGCTGGTGCGCGGGCGATGGACCGAAGCGGCGATGCCGCCTCCGCTGCCTGAGCCGGGCGCGGTCCCGGATGGGCGCTGGGTGCTCGAGTCCTCGGACGCGTGGATCACGGGCGTCTCGACGCCGATCGGCAACATCGACACGGACGCGACGTACGTGCTCTCGCGCGGTCAGGTCGTCGTCGCCGACGGCGTGCTGACGTACGACGTGTGGCAGGACAGCGTGGTGAAGTCGGAGTCGGGGATCCGCTTCGGAGGCCCCGACCACTACGACTTCGCCGTGCGATTCGACGCCTCGGGCTCGCCGCTCGAGGCGCCGTTCGCGTGCCCGGCTGGCGCCACCGGCTCGCTGTCGCTCGTATGGGGCGTCGAGGACGACCTCCTCACGTTCGAGTTCGCGACGAACGACGTGCCCGGCCAGACCTTGTGGTCTCGCTTCGCCTTCCGCCGCGCGGAGTGAGCGACTTCGCCCCCGCCGATCGCGTATCGTCGAGGACCATGCGTGCACTCCACCTCGCGGTCCCCCTGACGCTCGCGCTCGCCCTCGTGACGGTCTCCGATGCGGCCACGGTCGCGCAGGACGCCCCTGCGGCGCGCACGCTCACCTTCGCGACCCTCGCGCCTCCTGGCTCGGGCATCATGCGCGGGCTCGAGGCCTGGAACCGGGAGATCCGCCGCCGCACCGATCGCAGCCTGCAGTTCCGCTTCTACGCCGGCGGGGTGCAGGGCGACGAGCCCGAGGTGATCCGGAAGATCCGCTCCGGTCGCCTCGATGCGGGCGGCGTGACCGCGACGGGCCTCGCGCAGATCCATCGCCCGGCGCTGATCTTCCAGCTCCCGGGCACCTTCCGCCGCTACGAGCAGGTGCAGGCCGCGCGCGAGGCGCTCGCCGGCGAGGTCGAGGCGGGCATGGTCCAGCAGGGCTTCCGCATGCTCGGCTGGGCCGACGTGGGTCAGGCGCATCTCTTCTCGCGCCGCGAGGTCCATACGCCTTCGGACCTCGCGCCGTGCCATTTCTGGGTGCGCTCGGACGACGTGATCCTCCCGACCCTGTTCCAGATCGTGCGCACCAACACCGTCGCGATGTCGGTGCCCGAGGTCCTCGGTGGGCTCCAGACGGGCCGCATCGACACCTTCCTCGCGCCTCCGGCGGTCGCGCTCGCGCTGCAATGGGGCTCGCACGCGACCCACATGGCCGACACGCCGGTGGCCATCCTCG
>JBKDQC010000613.1:0-3607 GCA_046342295.1 Deltaproteobacteria bacterium
CCTCGGGACGAACCTTGCCCGTAGCCTTCGCCTCCTCGTCGAGCTGCCCCTTGAAAATCTCTCGCTGCTTGGCGGTGTCGGCCTCCGACACGTCCTCGCGGCGCACGTAGAGCGGCGTGGAGGCCGCGATGTGCATGGCGACGTCGTTGCAGAAGCCGACGAACTCCTCGTTCTTCGCCGTGAAGTCCGTCTGGCAATTGACTTCGACGAGAACACCGATGCGGTGGTTCGGGTGGATGTAGGACTGCACGCGGCCCTCCGCCGCGATCGCTCCGGCCTTCTTCGCGGCCTTGGCGAGGCCCTTCTTCTGGATGATCTCGACGGCCTTGTCCTCGCTACCCTCGGCCTCGATCAGAGCCTGTCGGCAGTCGTTCATTCCCGCGCCCGTGCGGTCACGGAGCGACTTCACCTGAGCTGCACTCACCTGGACGGACATGACACTCTCCGCTGCGTCTGTTCGCGCGCTCGGCGCGAAGTGGCTTCACTCTCGACGCCGGCGGAGCGTCGTCCTGACGGCTCCGCCGCTCGTCTTCACGCGCCTCAGGCCTCCGTGCCCTCGCCGCCGGGGGCACGCTCGCCGCCGCGGCCACGGTCTCCGGGCCCGCCGCGACGCCCGCCGCCGCCGCCGCCGGGGCGACGGTTGCGCTGGAACTCGACCTCGACGCGGGAGTCGCCACTCTGCACGCTGCGGCTCTCGCCGCCCTGCTGCATCGCGCGCCTCTTCTGCTGCCCCTCGATGCACGCGTCCGCGACCTTGGCGGTGAAGAGCTTGATCGAGCGAATCGCGTCGTCGTTGCCGGGGATGACGTGGTTGATGAGCTCGGGGTCGCAGTTCGTGTCCGTGATCGCGACGATCGGGATCCCGAGCTTGCCGGCCTCACTCACCGCGATGTGCTCGTGGTGAGGGTCGATCACGAAGACCGCCGCGGGCAACGCGTTCATCATCTTGATGCCGCCGATGAACTTCTCGAGGCGTTCCTGCTCGCGGCGGAGCTTCATCTGCTCCTTCTTCAGCAGGTTCTCGGCCGAGCGGTCCTCGAACATGCGGTCGAGCTCGCGGAGGCGCTCGATCGCCGTCTTGATCGTGCGGAAGTTGGTGAGCGTCCCGCCGAGCCAGCGACCCGTCACGAAGAACTGGCCCGAGCGCTGCGCTTCCTCGCGCACGACATCGACGGCCTGGCGCTTGGTGCCCACGAAGAGCACATGCCCACCGCGCCCGACGGCCTCGACGACGAAGTCGTACGCGCGCTGGAAGAGCAGCGCCGTCTGGTCGAGGTCGATGATGTGGATGCCGTTGCGCGCGCCGAAGATGGAGGGGCGCATCTTCGGATTCCACCGACGCGTCTGGTGTCCGAAGTGGACGCCGGCGTCGATCAGGCTGCGGAGGCTGAGGGGAAGCTCTTCGGCGAACTCTTGCTGGGCGCTCTGGGTATCGGTCATGGGTACTCCGGTTGTTTCCGCCACCTCCGCGGCCGACGACCTCCGTGGAGGCACCGAGTCGGACCGTCTGCGCGGGGCCGCGCAGGAGGTGTGTGGTGTTTCGATGCGCGGTTGCGCACCGCCCCGTGCGAGGGGGCGCGGCTCTTACCACGGCGCGTCGGCCCCGCAAACGTCCGATCACGAAGGACCCGAGCGGATGGGCCCTGAGAGCACGTGGCACTCGGATGGATCGACGCGGGTGCCACGGGCTCGAATCCAAGTGACTCATGCTCTGAGGGCAGTGATGCCTCTTCTCGGCCGCCGGCGGTATACACATCCCATGATGGCACCGGAACTCCCCCAGCGCGCGCGCGTCGTCGTCCTCGGCGGCGGCGTCATCGGATGCTCCGTCGCCTACCACCTCGCGCAGTTGGGCTGGACCGACACCGTCCTCCTCGAGCGTGACAAGGTCACCTCGGGCACCACCTGGCACGCGGCAGGGCTCATGGTGACCTTTGGATCGACGAGCGAGACGTCGACCGAGATGCGGAAGTACACGCGAGCGCTCTACGGGCGCCTCGAGGCCGAGACCGGACAGGCGACGGGCCTGCTCCTCAACGGCTTCATCGAGCTCGCCTCGGACGACGACCGCCTCGAGGAGTACCGGCGCGTCTCGGCGTTCAACCGCCACTGCGGGGTGGACGTACACGAGATCTCCGCGAGAGAGGTCAAGGAGCTCTTCCCGCTCGCGAAGGTCGACGACGTGCGCGCCGGCTTCTTCGTGAAGGAAGACGGCCGCGTGAACCCGGTCGATGTGACGATGGCGCTCGCGATCGGCGCGCGACGACGAGGCGCGCGCGTCCTCGAGAACGTCCCGGCGCTCGAGGTGCTGACCAAGAGGCGGGCGGTCGCCGGGGTGCGCACGCCGCTCGGCGACATCGAGTGCGAGTACGTGGTGAACTGCACCGGGATGTGGGCGCGGCAGCTCGGCGAGCGGCTCGGCGTGACGATCCCGAACCAGGCTGCGGAGCACTATTACCTGATCACGGAGCGCATCCCGGAGCTGTCTCCGCACTGGCCGGTCATCGAGGATCCCGGATGTCATGGCTACTACCGTGAGGAGGGCGGAGGCCTGATGATCGGGCTCTTCGAGCCTGTCTGCGCGCCTTGGAAGGTCCATGGGATCCCCGAGGACTTCTCCTTCGGGGAGATCAGCCCGGATTGGGACCGCATGGCGCCCTACCTCGAGCGCGCGATGTCCCGCGTTCCGATCGCCGAGAGCGTGGGCGTCAAGAAGCTCTTCTGTGGGCCCGAGAGCTTCACGCCCGACCTCCGCCCCGTCGTCGGCGAGGCGCCGGAGGTCAAGAATTACTTCGTCGCCGCGGGGCTCAACTCGATCGGCATCCTGACGGGCGGAGGGCTCGGTCGGGTGATGGCGCACTGGATCACGACCGGTCGGCCCGACGTGGACGTGACGGGCATGCACATCGATCGCCTCCACGCCTACCAGGGCAACCCCGAGTATCGGCGCACGCGCACGGTCGAGTCGCTCGGCCTCGTCTACCAGTGTCATTACCCGTTCCGCTCGATGACGACTGCGCGGGGCGCGAAGCAGTCGCCGCTCCACGATCGGCTCGTCGCCCGAAGGGCGTGCTTCAAGGACGTGAGCGGCTGGGAGGGCGCCGATTGGTACGCACCTCCGGGTGTACCACCGGAGGTGGGACAACTCGGCTGGGGCCGCCCGCACTTCTGGCCGTATTGGGCGGCGGAACATCGGGCCGTCCGCGAAGGCGCCGTCGTGATGGACATGTCGTTCATGGCCAAGTTCGAGGTGCGGGGCCGCGACGCGGGGCGCCTTCTCGATCGTCTGTCGGCCAACGCCGTGAACGAGCGCGATGGAGTCGTGACGTACACGCAGTGGCTGAACGAGGGCGGCACGCTCGAGGCCGACCTGACGGTCACCAAGCTCGGCGAGCGCGACTACTTCGTGGTGGCCAGCGACACGGCGCATCGCCACGTCGAGACGCACATGCGGCGCGTCTTCGAGCAAGGCCACGCCTTCTGTGCAGACGTGACCAGCGCGTACGCCCAGATCAACATCCAAGGACCTCGGTCGCGCGCGCTGATGCAGGCCGTCACAGACACCGACCTGTCGAACGACGCCTTCCCGTTCCGCGCGGCCCGCGAG
>JBKDQC010000614.1:0-1668 GCA_046342295.1 Deltaproteobacteria bacterium
TCGGTCGCGGTCGGCGCGGCGGTCGGCGGAAACCAGATCATCACCTTCCTCAACCAGACGGACCCCGCCACGCGCGTGATGACCTACACCATCACGGGCGCGAACGCGGCCGACTTCGACATGCAGTCGGACACCTGCTCGGGCGGCACCTTCGGGCGCGGCACCGGATGCAACACGACCATCCGCTTCCTCCCCAGCGCGACTGGCGCGCGCACCGCGACGCTGACCATCACGGATGGCACGGCGGAGCGCACGGCGGTCGTCACGCTGACCGGCACGGGCACCTGAGCTGAGCTCCGCGGCCGACGCGGAGACACACCGACGGCCCCCGGCTCCTCGCGGAGTCGGGGGTTCGTCTTTTCCGTCGACCCGATCCACCGGCACGGCTGCGTGCTAGCTTCGGCGCCCCCGATGAGCGAACGAATCTCCCTGGAAGAAACCCGCAAGGTAGCCAAGCTCGCGCGCCTGGCCCTCGCGGAGGACGAGCTCGAGCGCATGCGCGGCGACCTCGACGGGATCCTCGACTGGATGGCCGCGCTCGCGAAGCTCGACACGGCGGGCATCGAGCCGACCTTTCACGCGGTCGAGCAAATCACGCCGCTCCGCGCGGACGAGGTGAGCCCCGGGCTCCGACACGTCGAGGCTCTGCGCGCGGCCGCCCGGTCCGAACAGGGCGGCTTCGCCGTACCCAAGGTCATGGAGGGCGAGTGATGTTGCACGCCGCGTCCGCGAGCGCTCTCCGCGAGCACGTCCACGACGGCGCCGTTCGCGCGGTCGATGTGGCGCGCTCGGCGCTCGACCACATCCACGAGGCCGACGAGCGCATCGGCTCCTTTCTCCACGTCGATGGCGAGGGTGCGCTTTCGCAGGCGGCCGCCGTGGACCGCGCGCGCGCCGCAGGCGAGCGGCTCGGCCCGCTGGCCGGCGTCCCGATCGCGCTCAAGGACAACCTCTGCGTGCGCGGGATCCCCGCCACGTGCGCCTCGAAGATTCTCGAGGGTTGGATCGCACCGTATGACGCCACGGTGGTCAGCCGGCTGCGTGCGGCGGGCGCTGTGATCCTCGGCAAGACGAACATGGACGAGTTCGCGATGGGGAGCTCGAACGAGACGTCCGCGTACAAGCTCGTCCACAACCCGTGGGATCTCTCTCGCGCACCGGGCGGGAGCTCCGGCGGCTCGGCGGCCTCGGTCGCCGCGGGCATGGCGCCGCTCTCGCTCGGCTCCGACACGGGCGGCTCGGTGCGGCAGCCGGCCTCGTTCTGCGGCCTCGTCGCGCTCAAGCCGACCTATGGGCGCGTGTCGCGCTATGGCCTCATCGCGTTCGCTTCCTCGCTCGACCAGGTGGGACCCTTCGCGCGCGATGTCCGAGACTGCGCGCTCGTCAGCGAGGTCATCTCCGGGCGGGACCCGCGCGACGCCACGAGCGTGGACGTGCCCGTCGGCAGCTACCTCGCCGAGCTCGGGCGAGACGTGCGAGGCCTGCGCGTCGGTGTCGTGCGCGCGAGCCTCACCGAGGGCTGCGAGCCCGGCGTGGTGAAAGCGATCGAGGCGGCGGTCGAGACGCTTCGCGCGCTCGGCTGCGCGATCGTCGACGTCTCGCTTCCCACCGCGGAGCACGCGGTGAGCGCGTACTACATCGTGGCGCCCGCCGAGTGCAGCTCGAACC
>JBKDQC010000615.1:0-23580 GCA_046342295.1 Deltaproteobacteria bacterium
GTGAAGCGCAGGTGCTCGTCGGGGTCCTGCGTGTAGATGCCGCCGCGATCGTAGAGGCCCGGGTGCGCGACGAAGTAGCAGGAGACCGCCGGCGTCGTGCCCGGCAGCTTCGCCTCGATGATCGAGAAGGTGATCTTCTTCGGACCGAGCTGCACCGAGAGATCGTCGAGCACGCGGCTGAAGGTCACGCCGTTCTTCTGGGCGTACTCGCGCACGCGCCGGTAGAGCGGCAGGACGACGCGCACGACGTGGCCGAGCCGCGCGAGGTAGCGCGGCAGCGCGCCGGAGACGTCGCCCAGGCCTCCGGTCTTCGCGAAGGGGGCCACCTCGGCGCTCACGAAGAGGATGTTCAGCGGAGGGGCGCTCGGAGCGTTCGAAGGCATCTCCCGAACATAGCGGAGGCCTCCGATCGGAGGCGAGCGCGAAAGGGCGCGCATCTGTTGCGCCAGAGACCGGGTGCCTTTGGTACCCTCCCATCCCGATGCCGATCGACGTCGTCCTGCTCGAGCCCTGCTTCCCTGCCAACCAGCGCGAGTTCGCGCGCGCCCTCCACGCAGCCGGCGCGCGGGTCATCGGGATCGGCGAGCGACCCAAGGAGGCGCTCGACGAGGGCCTGCGACACTGGCTCTCGCACTACGAGCGCGTCGGCAACGTCACGAACGTCGGGGAGGTCGAGCGCGTCTGCCGCTGGCTCTCGCAGCGCGTGAAGATCGACCGCCTCGAGGCCACCATCGAGGCGCACGTGATGTGCGCGGCCAAGGTCCGAGAGATCCTGGGCATCCCCGGCACGAGCGTCGAGACGACCTTCCTCTGTCGGGACAAGCCGACCATGAAGGAGCACCTGCGCAAGCACGGCATCCCGTGCGCGCAGTCGCTCGGGTCGGGCGATCCGTACGAGATCCGAGAGTTCGCCAAGCAGGTGGGCTTCCCGCTGATCCTCAAGCCGCGCGATGGCGCGGGCGCCTCGGGCACCGTGCGCGTCGACGACTTCGGACAGCTCGAGGCGGGGCTCCGCGAGCTCCAGGTCGACCGGGGACGCTCGATCGGCGTCGAGGAATTCATCGAGGGCCACGAGGGCTTCTACGACACCATCTCGGTGGGCGGCCGCGTGCTCCACGAGTTCGTCACGCACTACTACCCCAACGTGCTCGAGGCGATGCGCACGCGGTGGATCAGCCCGCAGTTCATCGCGACCAACCGCGTGGACTCGGCGGAAGGGTATGGCGAGATCAAGGCCCTCGGGCGCCGCGTCATCGAGTCGCTCGGCATCGGCACGAGCGCGACGCACATGGAGTGGTTCTACGGCCCCAAGGGCCTGAAATTCTCGGAGATCGGCTGTCGTCCGCCCGGCGTGCGTGCGTGGGATCTCTACGCGGCCGGAAACGAGATCGACATCTACAAGGAGTGGGCGATGGCCGTCGTGCACGGCCAGAGGAGCCAGCGGCTGAGTCGCCGTTTCGCGGCGGGGATCATCGCGCTCCGACCCGACCGCGACGGCCGGATCAGCCACTACGACGGCGTGCAGACGATCGAGCGTGCCTTCGGCCCCTGGATCCTCGACGCGCACCTGCCGCCCGCGGGCACGCCGACGCAGCCCGTCGAGGCGGGATACATGGCCAACGCGTGGATCCGGATGAAGCACCCGGACTACGACGAGCTGCGCCGCATGCTCGACGTCGTCGGCCAGACCGTGAAGGTACGCGCCCGCGCGGCCTGAGGACAAAGCACCGATGCTGAGAAGGCCCGAACGCGACCGCTACGTCGAGGCCCTGCACCGCGCTCGAGCGAGAGCGAGCTCGGGACGTTCGTGGCGCCATCATGCCCGACGCGCGCTCGGCGCCGAATCGGCCGGTGCGCTCGGGAACCGCGCGGCGTAGGGCTCGAGGGGAAGTCGCAAGACGCCCGTGAGGCACGAGACGGTGCGGTAGAAGCCGACGAGCATCACGAGCTCGATCATCGCTTCCTCCGTCAGGTGTGCGCGCGCTCCATCCCAGAGCGCGTCGTCTACCTCGCACGCGACGAGGAGCGCATCGGCAACGCACAGGAGCGCGCGGTCTTCGCCGGA
The DNA here is from genome assembly GCA_046342295.1 of Deltaproteobacteria bacterium. Classification (GTDB taxonomy): domain Bacteria; phylum Myxococcota_A; class Polyangia; order Polyangiales; family Sandaracinaceae; genus JAFLCL01. Next base: position 2,066 of record JBKDQC010000615.1, read on the forward strand.
CCAGCACGCGTCGTCGGGCCCGCCGTGCACCAGCGAGCGGAGCTCGGCCTCACCGAAGCCCACACGCGCGGCGAAGAGCGCGACGTGCACGCCCCACTCGTACTCCGAGCCCGAGCGCGCCGTCACCCGGTCGATCACGAGCTCTCGCTGCCGGAGCGTGAGCCGGCCGCGGTCGAGGAGACCGCCGCCCATGAAGCGCGCCAAGAGCCGCGGATCCCGCGCGAGCGTGGTGAAGAGCACGAGCGGCGGCACGCCGGGCGGCATGACACGGTCGAGCCAGGCCTGCGTCTCGGCGGGGAACGGCGGTTCGGCGGGGGCGATCCGGGCGCTCATCGTTTCCTCCTCGCGCGGCGCGTCGGCACCGTGCTACGGATTTCGTAGCACCACCCTGCGCTGGTGCTACGGAATTCGTAGCAATGACCACTCCTCGACCCGGCCGCGCCGTACGCGGCTCCCGCACGGGCCGCCCGGTCATGGCGGTCTTCGATCTCCTCGGCCGGCGCGGCGCGCTGCGCGTGCTCTGGGAGCTGCGCGAGGCGCCGCTCACCTTCCGGGCGCTCCAGGCCGCGTCGGGCTCGAGCCCCAGCGTCCTCAACACGCGCCTCGCGGAGCTGCGCGAGGCGGGCGTCGTCGAGGCGGCGCAAGAGGGCTACGCGCTGAGCGACGAGGGCCGCGCCCTCCTCGAGCTGCTGTCGCCCCTCGCTGGCTGGGCCGAGCGATGGGCCGCGCGCGCGCGGCACCTCTGACGTCTCGGCTTCGTCCCCTGCCGGCGCTCGCCTTCGATTCACATTCGGAAGAGCTCGTCGAGCACCTCGGGCGTGATCTCGGCGAAGCCGAGCACGCGGGTTCCGTGGTGGCCTACGCGGCTCTGCTCGGCGTGCTCGCGTGTGTCCACGGGCACCAGGTCGGCGCCCATCGGGCCCTCGAGGTCGGTGCCCACCACGTAGACGACATCGCGGGCCGGGCGCGTGCTGCGGCTCAGGTGCTCGGTCACCCAGGGCTCGCGTGCTTCCGGGTGCTGGCCGAGCCAGCGGAACATGCACTTCACCGAGTCGAAGAGCACCTCGCTCCCGCTCGCTTCTCGCGCCCCCGAGGAGAACGCCGCGCCCCTCGTGACCCGCATGCCGCAGAGCGCGCACCGGCTCGCCGCCGTGCTGCGCTGCGCGGCGACCTCGTCGTGCTCGCTTCCGCACGCGGTCGCACATGCGAACACGGCGGCGCCCAGCGCGCCGCGGCCGAGGACACCGAGGAACTGCCTCCGGGACTGGACATGGGGAGCATGCATGCGGCGTGTTCTACACAGGGATCACCGTCTCGGCTCCCTCCGGCGCTCCGGAAGGAGCGTGGGCGCGACGATTCGCCGCACCTCTGCCTCTTCGTGGGTGCGCGAGCGTGGTACACCTCGAGCGTCATGAGCCTTGCTGCGTTCGCGCTCCTTCGTCTGCCCGAGCCCGCCGTCGCTGCGCACACGCGGGCGATCGCCCTCGCGGATGCCGTCCTTCTCGAGACCGGCGCGAGCTTCGCGGCCGAGCCTGCGGAGCTCTCGGTCGGTCTGCGGCGTCTCCTCGGCGAAGCGCTCGACGCGCACGACGATCCACGCGGGGTCTACTTCCTCCCCGCCGCGGCGGTCGAGCCGGCCCGCGGCGCGGGCAGCTACGCGGCCGTCATCGAGGCGATCGGGGAGGCTGGGATGTGGGTCGCGCTCGTGGACGAAGGCGCGACCGCGCGCCCGACGATGGTCGAGGCTCTCCTCGCGCGGGCCATGGAAGGCGAGGAGATCGACCCGCAGGCTCTCCAGGGCGCGGTGCACGCGAGCCTCGCGCAGCTCGCGCAGTCCTTCGCTGCGGCCGCGGAGGATGATGAGCTCGAGGGCGAAGGAACGAGCCCGGGCGCTCCGATGCCGATGGATCTCGGGGCGCTGTTCGCAGACCCCACGCTCCTGGCGCTCGCGCAGAAGATGGGCGCCTTCGCGCCGCCCCGTGACGAGCCCGGCGACGAGGACTCGGCCGACGAGGACTCGGCCGACGAGGAGCCTACGGACGGGCTCGGCACGGAGCTCGACGGCCCGCTCCCGGGCGAGCTCCGGGCATGGATGGGCTCGCCCGCGTTCGCGGAGCTGCTGCGGAACGCCCAGGAGGTCCTCGCGAAGAACCCGGACGAAGTCCGTGCGCTCGCGGCGCGGCTGGGCCTCGGGGCTCCGGAGTCCAGCGCGGAACTGGAGCCTGCCGAGGCCAGCACCGACGACGACGGCTGAATACGCGCTGGAGCGCTCATGGCACCGAGAACTCAGCGCTGCTGGGTGATCGCGCCCTGACCGTCCGCGATCTCGAGCGACGCCATCGCCCCCTCGATGAGGGTCCACTGCGGCGGAACGTGGCCGAGATCGGCGTCGAAGACGACCGGGAGCCCGAGGTCGCCGAGCATGCGGCGCAGCTCTGCGGCGTGGTGCTGGCCGCTCGCCTCGGGCGCGCGCGAGCGACCGAGGAGCAGCGCGCTCACCCCCTCGAGCCACCCGGCCATGCGCAGCTGCATGAACACGCGCGCGGCCTGCCCGGGCTGGAGCTCGCAGTTCTCGAGGAAGAGGATCACGCCCTCGTCGCGATGCGTGCGGACGAAGCGCGGGACGTCGCCCACGCGCGTGCCTACGAGGTTCGCGAGGGTGTCGAGGCAGCCACCGATCAAGCGCCCGCGGGCCTGCACGGGGCGTCCGTCGAGGGTGCGCACACGCGTCGGCTGATCGAGGTGAAAGGGCGCCCCCGGTCGCGCCTTCCAGTCGACGAAGGCCGTCTGGAAATGGGCCGACGAGCGCTGCGTGAAGGGCCCGGTGCTGCTCAGGATCGAGAGCACGCCCGCGCTCAGCGGGTCTCGCTGCGCAGGCACGAGATCCATCGCGTTCGGGCCGTGCGCGGAGGCCCACCCGAGCTCGAGCAGCATCGGCACGAGGAGCGTGCTGATGTCCGAGTAGCCGAGGATCCACTTCGGGCGCGCGGGTCGCAGTCGCTCGAAGTCCATGCGAGCCAGGACCTCGATCGCGAGCTCTCCGCCCCATGGCGGGAACACCGCGTCGAGCGAGTCGTCCTCGAGCGCCTCCATCCACGCCTCGAGGCGAGCCTGCCAGGGCGGGGTCTGTTCCGCGCGCAGACAGCGCGACTCGACGGGCTCGAAGCCGTGCGCGCGCAGGTTCACCTTCACCAGCTCGAGGCGTGGCGCGAGCGCGCCGGACACCGGCGAGCTGGGCGCGACGAGCCCGATCCTCGAGCCCGGCCTCAGCGCGCGTGGGAAGCGAATCGACATCGGCTCGCTCGCGAGCTCGTCACTGGGCGCAGGGCTTCTCGCCCGAGCCGCTCGACTGCGTGGGCCACGGACAGAGGGTGGCGGCCTGCTCGGTGGTGAGCGCGGCCACCGTCGTGGTCCGGGGGATCGGCAGGGCAGGCACCGTCGCGGCGCGCGGGGTGACCGCGGCGTTGCCGAGCGGGGACGCCTCGGCGGTGGTGCTCGAGCCCGACGACGAAGCGCCTCCACGGCCGGCGACGAGCACGAGACAGGCGAAGAACGCCGGACGCATGGGACCTCCAGGGAGCGGCGCGCGCATCGGAGGCGAGGTCGGAGCGGGACGACCAGCCCTGCCCGCGCGTCGGGCTTCACGAGAGAAGGCTCGCGAGCGCCCAGCCCACCTGCACCGTGCCAATCGCGCTCGCCGCGGCGAGCACCAAGCGCATGCACGGCCCGCGATTCCTCGCGTCCGCGGTGGGCAGCCACGCGAGCGAAGGGGCGAGGCGACCAGCGCTCCGCCGCGTTGTTCGGCGGCGAGCTCCGCGTGGTCGAGGTCGAGGCCGTGGCAGACCGGGAGTCGGTCGCCCGCGCTCACCCGCGCAACCCCGGCACCCCTGCGGCGCGCAGGGCCGCGAGCTGGCGCGGCGTGATGATCAGGAACGCGAACCAGTCGCCATGGGTCGGCAACCCGAAGATCCGGCGCTGCGCGCCGATGCGGCCGAGCCACGCATCGATCGACGAGGCGACGTCGGCGAGCGAGTCTTTGTCGAAGTCCCACGTGAGCCTCGTCTCCTGCCCCGCGAACGTCGCGGACGCGACGAGCCCGAGGCTGCGCTTCTCCACCTGCTTCAGCGCGATGGCCGGGTCGGCGATCGCGCGGGCGAACTCGTCGATCACGTCGGAGGTCTCTCTTCCGAAGCGCCAATCGTGCGAGAGAAACCCCACCGCGAGCCCGCGAGCGGTGCCCCAGTGAGCCGCGAGCACCCGCGCGGTGTCGGTCTCGTGCACCTGCTCGCGCGCTGCGAACACCCGCTCGACCAGGGCCGTCCGCGCCGCGGGGCTCAGCTCGCCGAGCAGGCCATGCGCTGCGAGCACGTCCACCAGCGCCGCGCCGGCTCGGCTCTGCGGCTCCGCTTGCCCCTGCCAGCCCGCCAGCCGCACCGTGTCGCTGCGCGTCGGCTGCGGCCCGACCGACACCATGAATCGCGGCAGCGACGTCCCCGCCTCGTCGACCGCGAGCGAGCCCGGCAGCACCACACACGCGTTCTCCGACGACGCGAGGATGCACGTCTCGCCGTCCGCGTCCACGAGATCGAGCGCGTGGACCCCCTCCGGCACCACGATCCGCCGCACACGCCCGCTCGCGTCGCGCCACTGCAATCGCCGCACCTCCGGCTCGAGCATCGCCGTGACCCCGCCGAGCGAGCCGAAGCGGAAGTATCCCACCGGCGGATCTGCCCACGCCACCATCCTCGCGCCCTCGATCCGCTGCGGCCCCGCAGGCGACACTGCGACGAGCCCCTCCGGCGTCGCCATCAGGCTCCCCGTCCAATGCCCGCTTTCGAGCTCGATGGTCTTTTCGACCGTGCCGCTCGCCGGGTCGACTTCGAGAAGCCGCGCGCAGCCCTTCTCGACGAAGAAGATCACCGACAGCCGGCCGTCGTGGAACGCCGCGCACGCGACGTGGAGCTTCGGAGGCGCGAGCGTCCACGACGTAGCCCCGCCCGTCAGCGAGAACCCGATCAGCCGATTGGCCCCTTTGTCGACGATCACTCCCCACTCGCCGGCGACCAGCGGATGTGGGTCGGCCTCGCCCTCCCACCGGACCTCGTCCGTCGCCAGGTCGATCCACCGATACCGACGGGTCAGCGCCGATTTGCCCGTGGCCTCCCCGACATCGACCAGCAGGTGCCGTCCATCGAGCAGCGCGGCGGCCGTCCCGTCGAAGCGCTGCGCCGGCCCCGGCGGCTCGACCGTGTGCACGGCGATGGCGTCCCCGACCCGATGACGCTGCCCGAAGTACGCATGGCCCTCGCCCCACATCCACGCCCCGACGAGCGCGAGCAGGCGATCGCCGACCCGCAGCAAGCGATTGCACGGCGGCAGATCGCGCGCGGTCACGGTCCCGTCCGCGTCGACCGCGAGCGTCGGCACCACTGCCGGCAGCGGCCGGATCAGCTGTTGGATGAGCTCGACCCCGACCGGCTGCTGCTGCAGCCACAAGGACCCGTCGACGAGACCACAGAAGCGAGCGGGCCAGGGTGTCTGAACGATGTGCGCACGCATGGTCCTCGAGTCTCGGCGTGCCGCCGCCCAGCGTCAATCCGCGGGCCTCGTGCGCGGGGCTCTCTCAGGGACAGGACGTGCGCGGGCCGTCGTAGGGCCTCCGACACCACGAGCCAGCGGCCGACGGCGACGGTCCGCTCGCGGTCTCGACGTCGTGGTCGGCGTAGCGCGTCCGGCAGCGCCTGGATTGCGCCGGTCCTCGTGCCACCACGACTGTGTCCGTCCGCAGCCAGGCGCCTGTCCGTCAGGTGACGAGCCGCGCCACCTGCTCGGGCGATCTTGCCGTCGATGGCCGCGAGCTGGCTCGGCACGTCCGCCTCGGGGCTCGCCGCCGCGCACGCCACGAGCGCGCAGGTCTTCTCGCGTCCGAGGCGCAGCGCTTGCGATGCCGAAGGCTTCACCGCAGCCGTCCGAGGCGGCCGTCGACGAGACGAAGTCCGTGCGCCCGCGGCGCGGCTGGGCCTCGGGGCCCCGGAGTCCGGCGCGGAGCTGGAGCCGAGGCCAACACCGACGACGAGCGTCTCGCTCCAGGTCTCGCGCTCCGCGGCGTCAGATGCCCGTCGGGCTCGTCGCCACCGCGCGCAGGCGGCTGCCGAGCACCACCACGCGGTCGCCGTCGAACCCCATGCCTTGCACGAACAAGTCACAGCGGCTGCGATCCTGGTCGGTGCAATTCTCGTGGCCCGCCTCGGTGCGCTGGGTGCCTACGACGTGCCAGATCACGCGCTGCGTCCAGAGGTCGCGGCGGTCACAGGGGTCGAACCAGGCATCCTGACAGCCCGGATTGATCTTCACCGACTCGGCTTCGTAGGTCGCGTAGTAGAAGTCCTCCGCGGTGCCGACGATGTCGGTGAGGTGGTCCTCGTCGGTCAGCCGGCGGGCTGTGCTGCCCTCGAGCACGACCGCGCCCGACGAGTACGTGAGGGCCAGGAGGCTCCCGCCCGCGCGATGAAAGCTCCTCACGCCTCCCTCGAACCGCGCGACCTCGCTCACGGTGCTGCCGTCGTAACGATAGAGTGTTTCGTGATCGGTCGCGTAGACGGCGCCGTCCGGCCCGAGCGCGAGCGGCGAGACGTAGCCCCGCGTGTCGGGGAAACCGACGCAGCGATCGATCGCACCGCGCGCGAGGTGGCAGGCAGCGTTCGTCGAAGTGGTGCCCGGCAGCGAACCGGAGGCCGAGATGCTCACCCAGAGGTCGTCGATCGACGCACCGTCGATGCCACCCATGTCGAGGGCATCGAGGTCCACCACCGTGTGCATGCCGCCCATCGGGTAGAGGTGCAGCGCCTCGCGCGTGGTCACCGCGAGCGAGCCGTCGTCGAAGACCCGCAGCGCGTCGGGCTCCTCACCCTCGAGGTCGTCGCGCAGCACCACGTCCTGCACGGGCTCGACGCGGCCGTCGCGCAGCCGGACGACCTGACCGAGCGCCGCATCGTACCAGGTGAGCTCGGCGCGGAGCCGGTCGGTCGCGCGCGGGCTGGCAGTGGGTGAGAGCAGCCCGAGCTCGGGCCCGCTGCGCGGCGGCGGCGCGCTGCGGTCGGCGCAGCCGGTGGCGAGCAGGAACGTCGAGACGAACGCGGTGCGGATGGTGGGGACGTGGGAGGTCATGCCCCGGCGCGTCGCAGGGCGCGTGCCGCACGGGACAGCACGCCAAACGGCCCATGTGCGTGGGCGAGCGCTGTGTTCGTGCAGAACGCTGCACGCCCGGCGTGGCGAATGTGCAGCGGTCCGATCGCAGTCGCCTGTCGCAAGCATGGGGACGCCTCGAGATCCCGCCTCTGGCCGGGCGGATGGGCTCGAGCTCGTGGGGCAGTCCCTTGGCGTGAACGCTCCGAGCACGTCGTACACGCCATCCGCGTACAGGCAGGGGTAGTGGGGCACGTTCCACGCGAGGTCGCTCCCGAACCTCTGCACGGCGGTGACGCTGTCGGTGCGTGGCTCGAGGATGCCGAGGTCGCGGCCCTCGTCGCGACACCAGCGCTCGATCACGTGCGCGGCCACGCCGTCCACCGCGAGCGTGAGGTCGTGGTGGCAGGCCAGCGGCACGCGTCGCTCGAAGGAGAGCGAGAGCACCCGTGGTCGTACGCGTACGCGAGGCAGCACGGCGCTCACCCAGCCCGACGAGGTCCCAGCGCGCGCACGCGAGACGCTCCCGCGCGACCGCACGACGACGCTGTCGCAGGCGCGCAACGATGGCAGCCAGCTCCGCGCGGAGCTCGACACGACGCTCCACGAGATCCTCGACCCCCCTCGTCGCGGCAGGGCACCCGCCCCAGACGCGGGCCACCGGGCCCGAGATTCCCGAGACCGAGCCCGAAGGGCTTGTCTGCGGAGCTGCCGCCCATCGGGTGCCCCGGCGCGGCTGGGCCTCGCGGCCCCGGAGTCCGGCGCGGAGCTGGAGCCAGCACCGACGACGACGGCTGAATACGCGCCGGATCCCGGATCGGGGCCCTGCCGAGGGTGCGTCGCCGCCCGTGGTTCGTGCCGTGGAGAGCTCCGTGTAGCGTCGCAGGGATGACCAGCTCGCCTCGTCTCCTCCCTGCCGCAGCGCTCGTGTGTGCGCTGGTGGCCGCCGGCTGCGCGCCCAGCGTCGAGGTCTCGGTCCAGGTGCTGACGGATCTCGCGCCGGCGTCGGAGTTCGATCGGATCACGCTGGATCGCGGCGGCGTCGAGGTGGTCGGTCGTTCCGTGGCGGCGTCCGAGCGCTTCGATCGTCCCTACGTGCTCGCGGAGCTGACCGACGTCTCGCCCGGGTCGAATCTGCGGCTGACGGTCTCGCTGCGGCGCGGGGGGGCTGCGGTCCTCACGCGCTCCCTCGAGACGCGCGTCGACGCGAGCCGGGTGCTGCTCTTCGTGCTGTCGTCCGCGTGCCGCGGTGTGACGTGTCCGCCGCCCGGCGAGCCGAGCGCCACCGAGTGTGAGGACGGCATCTGCGTCGAGGCCTCGTGTCAAGGCAACGCCTGCAGCCCCGACGCAGGTCGGCTCGACGCGCACGACGCCGACCCGCGACTGGACGCACCTGCGCCCGGAGACGCGGGTGAGCCCGACCCGGAGGACACGGCGGTCTCGCCCGATGCTGCGAGCGACGCGTCGTTCGACGTGGGCGGCCGGGTCGATGCGACAGACGTGATGGATGCGGGCAGCGACGCTGCCACGCCCTCGGATGCGTTCTCGGCGGACGCGCCCGGCACGTGCACGGGACGCCCGGCGGGATTCGTCTGTCGAGCGGCGCGCGGCCCCTGCGACGTCGCGGAGGTCTGCGACGGAACCGCCGCCGTTTGTCCTCGCGATGGTCTTGCCGCTGCCGGCACGATGTGTCGCGACCGCGCGCGCGGGCGCCCATGCGACGCCGTCGAGACGTGCTCGGGCATGAGCGCTGTCTGCCCGGGCGACCGCGACGAGCCCAACGGGACCCGCTGCGATCAGTACTGCGGCTCCGAGACGTGCATGGACGGTGTGTGCACGGGCGGTGTGTCCTGCGCTCCGATGACGCACACGTGCTGCGAGGACGTCTGCACCCCGACCCTGGCCTGCTGAGCGGCGCGGCTCGGTCGGACCTCGATGCAGACGGCGACCGAGGCTCTGGGCTGAGCTTCCCCGAGCTCAGGCAGCGTCGGGGTAGGAGTCGTCTTCTGGGTAGGAGTCGTCTTCGGGGCAGGAGTCGTCTTCGGGGCAGGGCTCCTCGCCCGGATCCGCTCCGGGGTCGCCGCCACCGCCCGGGTCCCCGGCGCCACCGCCGCCCGGATCTCCGCCGCCCGGATCTTCGCCGCCCGGATCTCCGCCGCCCGGATCTTCGCCGCCGCGCCCGCCCGGATCTCCTCCGCGCCCGCCGGGGTCGGTGCCCTCACCACCCGGTCCGCCGCCACCTCCTTCGGGCTCGCGCTCGACCTCGCGGACGATGCCGTCGATCCACGACGCGAACGCATCCACACGCGTGTAGATCGCGTCGCTGCCCTCGCACGTGTCCGCGGTGCCACGCGAGACGACGCCCGCGACCTGCTCGCCCACGAAGCCTGGCCCGCCCGAGTCGCCCCAGCACGCGAGCGCGCCGGCGATCCGGATCTCGCGGGCCTCGACGACACCGATGCGGTTCTGGCCTCGGTACTTGCGGCCCGAGGGCAGACCGGGCCTCGAGCCGTCGGTCTGGCCATAGCCGATGCCGACCATCATGTCGCCGGCTGCGGGGGCCGCGCGCGCGATCTCGTACGGCGTGAGCGAGCCTGCGCGGTCGAGCACGAGCAGCGCGATGTCTCGGTTCTCGATCCCCGTGCCGGGCTGGATCTCGATGCGGGTCACGTTCGCGTAGTGCTCGCCGCCCTCTGCGCTCGGGCCGGTCCCGACCGTGAACTGCGAGGCGTCCCTCACCGGGCCGGAGTCTTCCGCAACGCAGTGCCACGCGGTGAGCACGACCCGCGGCGCGATGAGCGACCCCGTGCAGCTGAAGGCGCCGTCGTACGTGAGGTACAGCACCGCAGGGTCACCGTCGTGCGGGACGCCTCCGATGATCGGGTTCTGGTTGTTCCCGGTACGCCCGAGGCCGGAGCCCGGGGCGCAGGCGGGAACGAGCGACCCGACGGCGAGGCCGAGCGCGAGCGCGCGAGCCCCTCGCGCGAGCAGGTGTTGGGTGAGCTGGGTTCCTGCGGAGTTCGTGTTGCGCATGCCTCCGAGCCTGAGCAAGCGCGGGGCCACGCTCCCGGCACGCCTCCGAGGCCGTGGATACGCCCGCGAACGACGAATTCAGCGAGGATCCTTGCGGTGGGGACGGTCGTGCCAGGGTACGCCCGACCTCCGAGCGCGGGGACCAGCGACCTGGCGAGTCGAGGCTCCAGCCGACGAAGGGCGCCGCGCGGCCTATCATGGCGTCGTGCGTCCACACGCTCTCGTCTCCTGGGTCGTCTCGGGCTCCTGCCTTTTCGCGCTCGCGTGCGAGGCCGCGCCTTCACCTGCCGACGTCGGCCTCCCCGACGATGCCCCCGCTCCACGGGACGCCGGCCGCGACGTCGGTCCTCCGCCGGATCCGATCGCCGCACGGGCGCCGTTCGTTCGTTACGTCGACCCGTCGGTCGGCACCGGCGGACAGCACTTCAACAACATCGGCAGCTCCAACCCCGGCCCGCAGATGCCGTTCGGGATGATCCGCCCCGCCCCGGACACGGTGAACGCCGACGGAAACGCGCCGGGCTTCACGCACTGCGTCGGCTACCACGCGGATGACGAGTACGTGTCGTCCTTCAGTCACGTTCGCCTCCACGGTTTCGGGGTGAACGACCAGACCGTCGTGGCCTTCATGCCGACGCTCGACTTCGACGCGAGCACGGCGAGCGCGGCGGGCATCCGCGCGCACTTCGATCCCGAGCGCGAGGTGCTCGGGGTCGGCGCGTACGAGACGGTGCTCGACGACGCGCGCTTCGGAGGCCGCGAGATCGAGGTCGAGCTCACCGCGGCGCGCCGCGTGGCGGTGAGCCGGGTGACCTTCCCCGAGCGCGGGACCGGGCCGTCGCACGACGCGTCGATCGTGATCGATCTGGCGCACTCGCAGCCTGACGTGAACGTCGAGGCCGGGCAGCTCCGGATCCTCCCGGCGTCGCGCGAGGTGGAGGGCAGCGTCCACTTCCGCGGCGGCTACTCGAACCGGTTCGGGGGCATGACGGTGTACTTCGTCATGCGCTTCGATCGCCCGTTCTCGGGCCACGGCACGTGGGCGCCGCCCGCCTCCGAGGGCGGCAGCGGCACGCTCTTCGACGCGGAGACGGAGCGCTCGGCGCCCGATGGGGGCGCGTTCCTTCGCTTCGACGTCGACGACGACCGCGAGGTGCGCGTCGCCGTCGCCATCTCGTACCTCGACGTCGCCCGCGCCCGGATGAACCTCGAGGCCGAGGCGGCGGACGTGGACTTCGTGAGGCTGCGCGGCGCGCTCGAGGCGACGTGGGAGCGCTTGCTCTCGCAGGTCGAGGTCGAGGCGCGCCGCGAGCGCGACCTCTCGATCTTCTACACCGCCCTCTACCACTCGTTCTTCATGCCGACGCTCGCGACCGAGGCCGATGGGCACTACCGCGGCATCGACGGCATGGAGCACGAGGCCGACGGCTTCACGTACTACACGGACTTCTCTCTCTGGGACACCTACCGCACGATGCATCCGCTCGTCGCGCTGCTCCAGCCCGAGACGCAGCGAGACTTCGTGCGCTCGCTCGTCGCGATGGGCCAGCAGCGCGGGACCTATCCGCGGTGGCCGCTCGGCACCGGCGAGACGAATGGCATGCTCGGCGACCCCGCGGTGATCGTGATCGCCGACAGCTACCTCCGCGGCATCACCGACTTCGACGTCCGCGCGGCCTACGACGTGGCCCTCGCGAGCGCGGACTTCGACGCGCCCGGAGCCCGCGGTTCGATGGAGTCGTACCTCCGCCTCGGCTATGCGAGCCTCGAAGCTGGGAGTCCGGCGGCGAGCAAGACGCTCGAGTTCGCCTATGCCGACCACGCGGTCGGTGTGCTGGCCGCGGCGCTCGGCGAGACCGAGGCGGCCGCCCGATTCGCGCGACGCGCGCGGAACTACCAGAACATCTACGACCCCGCACAGGGCTTCTTCGTCGGCCGGCGAGAAGACGGCTCCTTCGACCCCGTCGAGGAAGACCGATGGCAGGAGGTCTACGCGGAGGGCAACGCGCGCCAGTATCTCTGGCTCGCTCCGCACGACGTCGAGGGGCTGGCCGAGACGCTCGGAGGCCGGGAGAGGGCCCTCTCACGACTCACAGAATTCTTCGAGGAGTCGTACCGGGAGCGGCGCACGCCCGCGCCGCCGCGGTGGTACTGGCAGGGGAACGAGCCCGACATCCACGCGCCGTATCTGCTCGCGCTCTGGGGGGATCGCTCCGCGGGCGCGCGCGCGATCGCCTGGGCCCGGGGCGTGCACTACGGCCTCGGTCCCGAGGGCCTTCCGGGCAACGACGACTCGGGGACCATGAGCGCCTGGTACGTCTTCTCCGCGCTGGGCTTCTTCCCGATCGCCGGCACGGAGGACTTCGTGCTCGGCTCTCCCCTCTTCACGCGGGCGGTGGTCCACCTGCCAGCGGGGACCGACCTCACCATCGACGCACCCGGCGCGAGCGACTTCGTGATCTATCCAGAGCGCATCACGCTCGAGCGCGAGGAGATCACGGCGCCCACGATCGCCCATGCCCGCCTCGCCGCGGGCGGCGCGCTCGCTTTCGACCTCTCGCCCGAGCCTTGAGCGAGCGCTCGGTCGCGAGCGCTCGGTCGCGAGCGCGAGGATCGAGCCATCTCGAGCGGACCCGTCGCCGAGGCGCGCAGCCGCGATCAGGCGCCTCGGGCGGGCGGAAATGCGAGCGTGAACGCGAGGTGCAGGCCCTCGCGCTCCTCGCGGCGTCGCCCGCTCTCGATGGAGGTCACCTCGATGTGCTCTCCGCCGGCGTCGCCTGCGACCGCGAAGCGCGCGTACCACTCCTTGACGGCGATGCGCAGGCCCTGCGCGTCTCGCTTGATGCGGCGGTACGCGTGCGGCTGCGGGCCGAGCGTCAGCGCGTCGATCACCCGCGCGCGGAGGTCGAAGCCGAGATCGTTCGCGGCGAGCCATGCGAGCTGCGCTTCGGCGTGCGGAGCGATCGCGACGCGCCAGGTCGGTCGCGGATCCGCGGGCCTCTCGCCGCCGGGCCGGTGACCCTCGGGTGGCTCGAGCCAGCCCGTGCGCGCGCTTGGGATCGCGTCGGTCCAGGGCACGTACGGCTTGAGGTCGAAGACGGGTGTGCCGTCCACGAGGTCGAGATCTTCCACGTGTAGGACGAGGCCCTCGACCGAGAGCAGGCGCAGCACCGAGAGCCCGATCGGGTTGGGCCGGTGCGGCGCGCGCGTCGAGAGGACGCCGCGCTTGCGCTCGCTCCGGGGCGGCAAGACCTTCGCACGAAACGGCGTGGGCCAGCCGTCGCGCCGGGGCTCCTCTGCCGTGCGCGGCGCGGCCGCCTTCTGCGACCACGCGCGGTGGAACCAGAAGAGGACCCAGACGTAGTCCCAGCCCTCGAGGTCCGCGATGGCGTCCTCGAAGCCGAGACCCGGAAGGAGCTCGATGCGCCCGCGCGTCCCTTCGGCCGCGCGCGGCTGACGCGGCGTCTCCGCGAGCTCGCGGAAGGGGCTCCGCACGAGGCCGATGGGCTTGACGAAGAGCCCGTCGGCGCGGGCGTCACGGCCGTCGGAGGCCTCGCGGTCGCCTTCGCTCTCGGGTGTTTCGTTCGGCTCGGTCACTTCGACGGAGGGAGTGGGATTCGAACCCACGGTGGCTTGCGCCACGCCGGTTTTCAAAACCGGTGCCTTAGGCCACTCGGCCATCCCTCCAGGGCACGGAGCCCGGGAGCAGTCGGGCACGCCCGACGCGCCCTCTCCTACGATGTCCGCTGCGCGATGTCATCCCGGGCCGCGCGCGTTGCGGGGCCGCGCGACCGCGGCGGATCTCCCGCGCGGTCCCGACCCAGAGCACGCCCACGGCGAAGGCGCGCACCCGCGTGGTAGGGAGGGACATGCGCGAGCGGTATCCGTTCTTCGTCGCGGGCGTCGCCGAGAGCCCGAACGCCGACCTCGAGGTCACCGACAAGTACACGGGCGAGGTGGCGGCGCGCGTCGCCCTCGCGCGCGCGGCCGACATCGACCGCGCGATCGCCGCGGCGGTCTCGGCCCAGGAGGCGATGCGGCGCATGCCACCGTTCGAGCGCAAGGCCGTCCTCGAGCACTGCGTGTGCCGCTTCCGGGAGCGCTTCGACGAGCTCGCGACGACCCTCTGCGTGGAGGCCGGAAAGCCCATCCGCGATGCCCGCGGCGAGGTCACGCGGCTCATCGACACCTTCACCGTCGCGGCGGAGGAGGCCACGCGTCTCGGTGGCGAGGTGGTGCCGCTCCAGATCTCGTCGCGTGCCCGAGGCTACCGGGGCATCACGCAGCGCGTGCCGATCGGCCCCTGCTCGCTCATCGCGCCCTTCAACTTTCCGCTGAACCTCGCGGCGCACAAGATCGCGCCCGCGATCGCCGCGGGCTGCACGTGGGTGCTCAAGCCCGCGAGCAAGACGCCCCTCGGCGCCCTGCTGATCGGGGAGATCCTCGCCGAGACGGCGCTTCCGAAGGGAGCCTTCTCGATCCTCCCGGTGCACCGCGACGGCGCCGAGCTCTTCACCACCGACTAGCGCTTCAAGCTGCTCTCGTTCACCGGCTCGCCGCAGGTGGGCTGGGACCTCAAGGCACGCGCCGGCAAGAAGAAGGTCGTGCTCGAGCTCGGAGGCAACGCCGCGTGCATCGTCGACCGCGACGCCGACCTCGACGTCGCGGTGCCGCGCGTCGTCTTCGGGGCGTTCTACCAGTCGGGGCAGAGCTGCATCTCGGTGCAGCGCGTGATCGTGCACGCGTCGATCTACGAGGCCTTCCGCGCCCGCTTCGTCGACGCCGTGAAGGGCCTCGTCGCGGGGGATCCGCGTGACGAGACGACCTTCCTCGGGCCCATGATCAGCGAGGGCGAGGCCCGGCGACTGCACGGCTGGATCGACGACGCGCGGGCCCGCGGCGCGTCGATCCTCTGCGGAGGAGAGCGCGCGGGCGCGAGGCTCGAGGCGACGGTCGTCGAGGGCTGTCCGCGCGAGGCGCCTCTCTACCGCGAGGAGGCGTTCGGGCCCGTGGCGCTGCTCTCCCGCTTCGAGTCCATGGAGGCGGCCTTCGCGGAGGTGAACGACTCCGCGTTCGGGCTTCAGGTGGGCCTCTTCACCAACGATCTCCAGGCCGCGATGCGCGCGTGGGACGAGCTCGAGGTCGGCGGGGTGCTCGTGAACGAGGTGCCGAGCTTCCGCGTGGACAACATGCCCTACGGCGGCGTGAAAGACTCGGGCCTCGGGCGCGAGGGAGTCCGCTACGCGATCGAGGACATGACCGAACCGCGCCTTCTCGTCCTCAAGACCTGACGAGACAACGAGCGCGCGTCACCCATGTTCGGAGCACGCGGGTGACGCGTTCCCTCGGACGCAGGACGCGCTCAGCTCAGAACGTGATGTCCCGAAGACGCAGCACCCACGCCTCTTCGCTCGGAGCGGCGCTGGGCTGGGTGAGCCCGCTGTAGAGGGTGGCCGTGGCGTCGCCCGGTCCAGGCAGGACCGTCCCGAAGATGCCCCGGCCGTCGAAGCGGCCTTCCTCGACGGAGGACGAGAGGTTCCGCCACGTGCCGCCCGCGCGATCGAACAGCCACACGTCGTCGAGCGGGCCCTCCGAACCCTCACCACCGCCGATCAGGATGCGCTGCGCGTCGTCGGACAAGAGCATCCAGTGGCCGCGTCGACCGTCGGGGCGCGGGCCGCTCACCTCGAGCAGCGACCAGCGGCGCGAGGCGACGTCGAAGGTGTACACGTCCGAGCCGAAGATGCCGTCACCTCCCACCCCGATGCCGCCGCCGAACAGGTAGAGCGTGCCCTCGTGCGACGCGAGCTGTCCGTCGTAGCCGCGCGAAGGGGCCGCCCCCTCGGTGGTCACGCGGGACCACGTGTTGGTCTCGAGATCGAAGCGCCACAGCTGGTTGCTCCAGTCGAAGCTCGGGTCGTCGAAGGCCCCTCCGAAGTGGTAGATGGCCCGGTCGGAGGCGACGTAGGTCATCGAGCACCCGACGATGCCCGGCGGGGAGTCGTCGGTGTCGATCTCGGACCAGGCGTTCGTCGTGGTGTCGAGCGCCCACGTCTTTCCGTCGTTCAGCGAGGCGCCGGCGCGTCCGCCGCGGATGATCAGACGCTGACTCACCGGGTCATAGGCCGCGCACGCGCGCGAGCGGGTCGGGGGCGCGTTGGTGGTCGGGATTGCCGTGATCGCCGACGTCGCGCCGCGCGTGTCGACGAGCAGGACGTCGTTGGTCCCGCCTCCGGAGGCACCGAAGCCGGCGAAGAGATAGAAGCGACCGGCGCCGACGGGCGCGACGGACGCACCCCACCGCAACAGCAAGGCCGGCACCTCGGCCGGCTCCCACGTCGCGAGCGAGGGGCCCGCGTCCGGCGTGGTCGGGGCATCGACGCCCGCGTCGCTCTCGTTGGTCACCGCGTCCGGCAAGATGACCACCGTCGCCGCGTCGTTCTCGACGGTGTTGGATCCTCCGCATCCCCAGGATGCCGAGAAGAGGAGGGTGAGGCCGGCGACGGAACGGAGGGATCTCATGGATGGACTCCAGGGAACGGGACGGACACACCACGGCGCCCCGCCGGCGAACGCGAGGTTCGTCGGCGCCGAGGGCGCGCGGTGGCTGCGCGCGCCGGGACCTACCGACCAGCCCTTAAGCAGCGCGAATGCCAACCACGAATGCCCTGTTTCGAGGCTGATTTCGACGGGCGCGCGGGCTCGCCGTCAGCTTCGTAACCTGCCCGTGGGTGCACGGGCCGTGTAGGATGCTCCGCCGATGTGCGAGCTGCTCGGCATGGAGTGCAACGTCCCGACGGACATCGCGTTCTCGTTCACGGGCTTGCGCCGGCGCGGGGGCGGGACGGCGCACCACGGAGACGGCTGGGGGCTCGCGCTCTACGAAGGCAAGCGCGCGCGCGTCTTCCTCGACCCCGAGCCTGCCGCGATGAGCCCGCTCGCCGCCTTCGTCGCGCGAAACCCGATCAAGACGCTGCTCGCGATCGGACACATCCGCAAGAAGACGCGCGGTCCCCGATCGCTCGCGAACACGCACCCCTTCAGCCGAGAGCTGTGGGGGCGCGATTGGGTCTTCGCGCACAACGGCACCGTGAGAGGCGCCGAGTCGCTGCGCCTCGGCCGCTATGCGCCGATGGGATCCACCGACAGCGAGCGGGCGTTCTGCCACGTTCTCGAGGGCCTGCGCTCGGGCTTCTCGAAGGGCGCGCCCGACGCGCTCGCGCTGGGAGACGCGATCGCCGAGCTGGGCGCGCGCGTCGGCGAGAAGGGCACCTTCAACTTCCTCCTCGGAGACGGCGAGCGCCTCTACGCCCGCTGCGCGACCAAGCTCTGTTACATCCTCCGGCGCGCGCCCTTCGGACAGGCGCGCCTCGCCGACGAGGACGTCACCATCGACTTCGCGCCCGTGACGACGACGCGCGACCGCGTCGCCGTCGTGAGCACGGTGCCGCTCACCACGAACGAGACCTGGACCCACGGCGAGCCCGGCCAGCTCTGGATCTTCGACCGAGGCAAGCTCCAGCGGACACTCCGGAGCTGACCGCGGACGCCTGCCGCCGAAGGAGAACGCACGTGTACTCGCTGACGATCGTGATCGAGCCCCTCGCCGGACACGAGGACGAAGTCCTCGAGGCGAGCCTCGCCACCGTGGAGCCGAGCCGGGCCGAGCCGGGCTGTCTGTTCTTCGATGTGCTCGTCGGGACTGCGGCGGACGGCCGGACCGAGCTCGTGTTCTACGAGGCCTACGTGAACGAGGAGGCCTTCCGCGCCCACCTCACGGCCCCGCACGTGCTCGCATGGCAAGGGCGTGCACTGCCCCTGATCGATCGTTCGCGTGTCCGCATGCCAGCGCACCGAGGACGCGCCGAGCCGCCTCTCCGCGCGTGACGAGCGAGCGAAGCGAGGGGAGCCGTTCAAGAGCGTTCGCGCGGACGGCGGTCACGCTTTGAGGCCGTTTGACAGGCCTTGACCTCGCGAGGGCCGCACATCTGCCTCGAAGGCACGGCAGACGTGCCCATCCAAGAGGAGAACCCCATGGCCCGTTCGCTCGTCTCGTCGCTCGCCGTCCTCGGCCCGTTCGCCGCCCTCTCGCTGTCCGCAGCGGGCTGCTGCTTCGGAGGTACCGCCAGCCCGGAGCTCACCGATCCCGCCGCAACGGCGACTGCAGAGCCCGCGGCCGCACAGCCCGCGACTGCGCAGCACGGATCGTGCGATGTCATCGCGTCGGTGAGCACTTGCACCGACTGGAGCGGCGACGCGTTCGTGCTCGGAGAGGACTTCGTGCGCGGGCTCTGCACCGGCACGTACAACTCCAACGGCGACTGCCCCGCCGGCGACCGCATCGGCAGCTGCAGCGACGGCCTGGGCACCGTGCGCCGCTACTACGGCTCGGGTGCGCTCCCCTACACGGTCGAGTCGGCGCGACAGGACTGCGCGGTGATCCCGGGCTGGACCTTCACGGAGGGTTGAGAGCGAGAGGCCGCTCGGAGCCACGTTCCCGCCGATTCGAGCCCGCGCCGCTCGCATCGATCCATTCGAGTGCCACGTGCTCTCACTCCGCCGCGCCGACCGAGAGCTCGTTCGGCTCCTCGATCGAGAGCAGGGGCTCTCCGCTCACCTTGCGCGGGCGGCCGCGTCGACGGGGCGCTTCACCCTCGAGCAGACCGCTCGAGCTCGCGGCCTTCGCCTCGCGCTCCTGCGTGGCGCCCTTGCCCGGTGCTCGAAGTGACGAGAGCGCCTCCTCGAGCTCGGGCTGCCCGAGCGCGAAGACGCGCGCGTACGCCAGCGCGCGCTGGGCGCGATCACCGAGCGCCTCCTGCGCCGCCCGCGTGCGCGCGCGCGCCGACTCGAGCGCGGCCTCGAGCGCCTCGAGCTCGAGCTGCGCGTCGCAGCAGCCCTGGGCGAGCGCCTCGAGGCTCGCGCGATCGATGTCGGGGAAGCGCACGTCCGCGAGCGGACCGCCGAAGAGCCCGAGCACTCCGTGCACGAAGGCAGGGATGGGATCGCGCACCGGAGCGGCTGGAGAGGCACCCGGCAAGGAGGAACCCAGCGAGGAGGAACCCAGCGAGGAGGAACCCAGCGAGGAGGAACCCAGCGAGGAGGAACCCAGCGAGGAGGAACCCAGCGAGGAGGAACCCAGCGAGGGACCCTGCGACGCTCGATCCTCGGCATCTCGGAGCGGTGGACCGTTGGCGGGCGAGAGCGAGGGATCGTCGGTGCGGCTGCGCTTGTCCATGGGGGCCTCTTGCGTGTTCAGGGCTAGAAGTGGCGGATCGGCTGGGAATTCCGCGCGATGACCGCGCGATGACTGTTCGCGCGTTCAGTATCTTCGGAGCAGGTCCCGAGCGCAAGGAATCGCGCGATGAAATCAGGTCGCCGTCTCGGGCGCGCCCCCGCACGATCGGGCCATGCGTGCCTGGCGGCTCTCTTCGTTCGGTCTCTCGAGCCTCTCGCTCACCGCGCAGCCCGAGCGCCCGCTCACCGCGCGCGAGGTGCGCGTCCGCGTGCGCGCGGTCTCTCTGAACTACCGGGATCTCATGATGGTGCGGGGCAGCTACGACCCGAAGCAGGTCTTGCCGCTCACGCCCTGCTCGGACGCCGCGGGTGAGGTGATCGAGGTGGGCCCCGACGTGCGCCGGTGGAGGGTGGGCGACCGCGTCCTCTCTGCGTTTTCGCAGCACTGGGCGTCGGGCGCGCCCTCGCGCGAGAAGCTGCGCGCGACGCTGGGCGGGCCCCTCGAGGGCGTGCTCGCCGAGCAGGCCATCCTCGAAGAAGAGGGCCTCTGGGCGTGCCCGCCGCACCTGTCGTTCGACGAGGGCGCGACCCTTCCGTGTGCGGCGGTCACGGCGTGGCACGCGCTCGTGGATCATGGCCGCCTCACCGCAGGTCAGCGCGTGCTCGTCCAAGGCACCGGGGGCGTCTCGATCTTCGCGTTGCAGATCGCGCGCCTGCTCGGCGCGGAGGTCCTCGCGACGAGCAGGAGCGCGGTCAAGCGCGCGCGCCTCGTGTCGATGGGCGCCTCGCACGTGATCGACTACGCGACCGATCTCGAGTGGGGAAAGACCGTGAGGAAGCTGACCGGCGGCGTGGGCGTCGAGCACGTCGTCGAGGTGGGCGGCGCGGGCACGATGACCCAGTCGCTCCGGGCGATCGCGATGGGCGGTACGGTGCATGTGATCGGCGTGCTCACCGGAGCGATGGAGCCGCTCGATCTGCGGCCGATCCTCATGCAGGAGGTGAAGCTCTCGGGCGTCGTCGTCGGCCCGCGCGAGAGCGCCGAGGCGATGGGGCGGGCCTTCGCGCTGGCGAAGGTGAAGCCGGTCATCGACCGGGTCTTCGCGTTCGAGGACGCGCCGCGGGCCTTCGAGCACCTCGAGAGTGGTGCGCACTTCGGCAAGGTCGTGATCGCGGCGTGACCGGTGGGGTGGGCATCGTGGCGAGGACGCCCCATATCCATCCGGACATGTCCATCGCCTTCGACAACAGCTACGCGCGCCTGCCGGCGCGCTTTTTCGCGAAGGTCGCGCCGAGCCCGGTGCGCGCGCCGGCGCTGCTCGCGGTCAACGACGCGCTCGCGCGGGAGCTGGGGATCGACCCGGCCGAGCTGCGATCGCCCGAGGGCGTCGCCTGCCTCGCCGGCAACCGGTTCGTCCCCCGAAGCGAGCCCATCGCGCTCGCCTACGCCGGACACCAGTTCGGGGGCTTCTCTCCGCAGCTCGGAGACGGCCGCGCCCTCCTCCTCGGAGAGGTCGTCGCGCCGGATGGCCGACGGCGCGATCTCCAGCTGAAGGGCTCGGGGCCCACGCCCTTCTCGCGACGGGGCGACGGACGCGCGGCGCTCGGTCCGGTGCTCCGCGAGTATCTCGTGAGCGAGAGCATGCACGCCCTCGGGGTCCCGACGACGCGCGCCCTGGCCGCGGTGACGACGGGCGAGGTCGTGCTTCGCGGCGACGATCTCCCCGGCGCGGTGCTCACCCGGGTGGCGGCAAGCCAACTCCGCGTCGGGACCTTCGAGTACTTCGCGGCGCGTCGGGATCGCGAAGCGCTGGAAACGCTCCTCGACCACGCGGTCGCGCGGCACGGCCCCGGGCTCGAGCCCGAGGCGCCTCTCGCGTCGCGGACGCTCGCATTCCTCGACGCGGTGATCGGCCGGCAAGCGGCGCTCGTCGCGCGCTGGATGGGCCTGGGCTTCGTGCACGGCGTCATGAACACCGACAACACTTCGATCTCGGGCGAGACGCTCGATTACGGGCCCTGCGCGTTCCTCGACGCGTTCGACCCGGGACGGACCTTCAGCT
>JBKDQC010000616.1:0-7384 GCA_046342295.1 Deltaproteobacteria bacterium
AGAACGCGCCCCAAGTGACGAGCACGTCCCGGTCGCGGAGGAACGCTTGGAAGCCTCGCGCGAGCGCCTCGAGCGGGGGCGCAGCGCGCAACGTCGCCTCGCCGAGCTCGAGATGCCTGGCGGTGTTCGGCGCGAGCGGCATCCTCGGGCGCGCGATCGCCTCGAACCCCTCCCCGGTCGCGGGGCGCCGCGCCCCGCGGTGCACGAGCTCGCCGCGCGCCGCCTCGGTGCGGAGCGGATGCCCATGCGGCCACGCGTTGCCTTCCCCCACCAGGCAGACGAGATCGTCGCGACGCTCCTCGAGGAGCGCCGGGAGGCTCGCGCCGCGCCAAGGGCGGCGCGCTCTCTCGAGCCTTCGGGGCGCCCGTACCGTGCTCGCGAACCCGACCTGCGCCTCGACCATCGCCTCGAAGGGGCGAAGGAGCGCGCCAAAGCGGGCCGGGTCTCCCTCGAGCGCGCCGAGCACGTAGGACAGCGCCTCGATCGTCGAGACGTACCGCTCGTCGGGCTCGGCGCGGATGCGGTAGGCGCTCGGGCGCGGAGGAACGAACGCATAACGCGGCAGCGCGCGCAGCGCCGGGTTCAGGCTCGCGATCTTGCGCGCCTGCGCCCAGGTGCCGTCGATCACGACAAGGGTGATCGGGTGCGCGGGTGGATGGGCCATCACATCGATCGCGCCCTCGCCAGGGTAGAGCACCGCGGGAGGGCGCTCCGGATCGGCGAAGATGCGCTCGAGCGCGCGGGTGCCCTGCCAATCGACCCCGACGAAGAGCTCGCTCCGCGGCAGACAGAGGTGCGCCATGCGCGCAGTCCCGATCGCGACGCCGGCTTCCCTCGGGTGCTGGAGGAATACGACGCGTGTGCGCGTCTCGATGCGCGTCACGTGGGCGCACCAGCAGAGGCGCTCGGGGCGCAGACACCGCAGACAGCTCGTTCGAGGTTCGAGCACGTGGCGTCACCGCGGAACGACGAGACCGGCACGCGGAGGTGCGTTCGTGCGGCCCACCGGGGGCGGCGAGGACCACGGATCGATCGTGAGGTCGCCCGGCGCCGGACGGGGAGCGGGCGGACGCGGGCGCGGGCGCGGCGTCATGCGGGGGGTGCGCGCGGGCGCGGCGACCGCGGCGACCGCACCGCACGTCAGGCGAAGCCCGAAGCTCGTGAGCATTCCGGTGTCGGCCCCGACCGAGTCCCGCACCGCGAGCGTCCAGCGGCCGCGCGCGTTCTGACCGGCGAGCGCGTGAAGGAGGCCGCGCCGGTCGTCCCAGTCGATCGTGGTCGCGAGCGAGCGGCGGCTCCCGCTCCGGTGGTTGTGCAGCACGACCTCCGTACCGCTCGGCGCGCGCACGGTGACGCGAAGATCCGCGACGTAGCTGTGGTCGAGGTCGAGCACGACCGCGGCACGACCGATCGTGCAGTCGGCGGCGACCTCGACGTGCTGCTCGACGCTCGCGTAGTCACGGATCGGGACCGCCGCGTCGGCCGTCGTCACCGTGAGCTCGCCCGTCGCCGTCGGCGCCGGCACGGGCACCACCGTGCTTCCCACCAGCTCCGTGCTTGCCGGAGCGGGTTCATCCGCGGCGAACGGTGTGTCCGTGCCGGAGAGCAGCGACGCGTGCAGGACCATCGAGCCCCCGAGGAGCCGGCCCGTGACCTCCGCGGTGCGGTGGCCCGGCATCTCGAGCACGAAGCGGCGCTCCTGCCCGATCTGCTCGCCGGGTACGGGGAGCACGAACATCGCGGGCGTCGTACCGAGCACCTCGCCCTCGGGCGTGCGAACCGTGGCGCCCGGTGGCTCGCTCGTGATCGTCACACTCACGCGCGTGTCCTCGGCGACGGGCCTACCGCCGGCGCCAGCCGCGTCGGCGCTCGGAGACACCGCGAGCTCGTAGGGCAGATCCTGCGCAGCCGCCAGCGCACCGACGTACACGAGATACTCCCCAGGCTGTTCGATCGTGACGTGAGGCGCGTGCCCCGCGCCTCCATCGCTGTCGCATCGCACCTCACCCTGCCCCGAGACCGCGAGCGCGAGCGGGCCCCCCGTAGACGACGCCGAGACGACGAAGGGCACGCCGTCCGCGACGCGCAAGAGATGCTCCGGCACGCTCGGATCGACGAAGCCCGGACAGCCCGGCGAGAGCTCGAGCGCCGGGCTCGCCTGCGCGCTCGTGCGGCCCGAGAGCGTCGCCCGCGGCGCCGCCGCCGAGACACCGAACGCGCCGAAGCGCGGCTCGCCCCCGCAACCGACGAGCATGGTCGCGAGCATCGACGCGAAGAGCGCAGCGTCCGCAGGTCCGAAGGTCCGGGCGGGTGCGTGGCCATTCATGCGGCCTCCTTGGTCTCGGCGGGAGGGACCGAGCGGCGGCTCGGCTGGGGGATGCGCGAGGAGCGCTCGACCTCGAAGCCGGTCGCGAGCGCGCGATCGGGCCATCGCAGGAGGAGCAGAGAGAGGAGATAGAGCACGAGGGCGAGCGCGAGGAGCGGAGTGCGGAGCGAGCGCATCGCGCTCACCGGCCTCGCCTCCTCGAGGATCGCGAGCGGCGCCTCGAGCAGCGCGCCTCCTCCGATCACGGCGAGGCGCGCGAGGCTCGCCTCGTCTGGCCCGAAGGCCGCGAGCTCCTCGTCGTACGGACGCTCGTCTCCCTCCGCCACGGCGGGCTCGACGTCCTCGGGCAGCCGCGCATCGACGAGGAACGTGAACCCCGTGGGGATCGAGGCCTGCCACACGCCTGGCCCGGCGATCTCCATCGGCAGCTCCTCTGCGAAACGAGGCTCACTCTGGGTCGCGACGTTCCGGACGCTGGCACCGCGGAACAGGCGCACCACGGGCACGTTCGCCTCGTCCACGTAAGGCGACACGATCGTCACGAGGCGCCGCTGCGACGACAGCGGGTCGCGCTCGATCAGGATCCGCGGCGGCTCGACCGTGCGGGTCCGCAGCATCCCGCGCGCGAGGCGCGTGAAGAGCTGTCGGAACACGGGGCTCGTGCGCAAACCATCGGTCCAGCTGCCGCTCGTCGCGCTCGTCCAGCTCGCGACCTGACCGAGGCCGCGGTGCCAGTGGGCCAGAAGCGGCATGCCCTCGGTCGCCGTGAGGACCTGGGTCGCGCCCGGGCGCAGCCCCGCGAGCGCGTGGCCCGTGATCGGCGGCGCGCCCTCGAAGGACATGCCGTCGAACATCGAGAGATGCGTCGCCTCACGCATCACGAAAGGCGTCTGCCGGTGCGCAGGGGGCTGCCGCATCATCGCCTCGCTCACCACCAGCGAGCGCAGACCACCTGCGTTGGTGACGTGGTAGCGACCGCGCCCGATGCGCGCGATCTCCGCGAGGAGCTGCGAGTAGCTCCCGATCGTGATCGTGGTGATCGACACACCCCGGCCCGCGAGCGCCATGGCCGCCGCGATCGCGCTCTGCGGCTCGCTCTCACCATCCGAGATCAGGATCACGTGGTGGATGTAGCGCGGGTCGCTCGACATGATGTGGTTGGCCGCCGTGACGGCCGCCGCGATGTTCGTGCCGCCCTCGGCGTGGATGCCCGCGATGAACTGCACGACCTGCTCACTCTGGCTCATGGGCACGGGCGCGATCACACGGTCGGCCCCGCCCGAGAACGCGACCGAGCCGACGAGCGCGTCGCGACGCAGCGCCCGCACGGCGGCGATGGCGGACTGCCGCGCCTGCTCCATCGGCGCGCCGCTCATCGAGGAGCTGCGGTCGATCACGATCACGAGCTCGAGCGGTCGCGGCTCCGGCTGGGCAGGCGGAGGCTCGATCGGCTCGATCTCCCGGAGGATGCGCGGCGTCCGCCGGATCGCGTGGTTGAAGCTCGCGGTGACGAGCCCGCCGCCCTCCTCTTCCACCCAGGCGCGAAGGGTCCGCTGCTGATCGTCCGAAAGGTCTCCGAGCTCGATCTCGTCGGCGATGACGAGGAGGTACGGGTCGTACTGCGCGAGCTGCGTGAAGGCCTGCTGGGGTGTCGCGACCTCGACATCCATGCCCGCATCGCGGAGCACCGTCGCCAGGATCGGGGATCCCTCGCCCTCGTGGTACACGCGGACGCGCGGCTTCGGGAGCACTTCGACGAGCGTGCGCCACCGATCGTTGGCCGAGATCGAGTCGCCCTCGCCACGCACCGCGACCTCGAGCTCGTGGACTCCGGGATCCTCCGGGAAGCGGAGCGAGAGCCGCGCGCTCGAGGACCCACGCGTGGCGTGGTGTGTCTCGGTGAGCGCCGGCCGGCCGTCGAAGAACGCCTCGACCCGCACGTTCGCCTCGCGGCTCGCGTGGACGGTCACGGAGACATCGGAGGTCTCCTCCGCGCGAAGCAGGCGCGGCGCATCGACACCCGCCACGGCGAACGCGTCGACCGTCGGGCGCTCTCCCATCGGGAGGAGCGACACCTCGACGCCCGCTTCGGCGGCGGCCTGTACCGCGCGCGGGAGGTGCGGATCACGACCGTCGGTGGCGACGAGCAGACGGCGCGCACGATCGCGCGGCAGGAGCGAGACGGCGACGCCGATCTGCGTCTCCAGATCCGCGCCTCCGCCACCGTTGCTCGCGCGGCCCCCGCTGACGGGCGTCCACGCGACCATGTCGTGGACCGCCTGCATCGCGCGGAGATCCTCGCCCACGCGCGCGCGCTCCTCGGGGGCGACACTGCCGGACCCATCGATGACGAGGCCGACCGCGAGCTCGGTGGTGGGCACGCCGATCCGCACGGCAGCGACGGCGAGCACCGCGAGCGTCATGGCGACCATGCGGAGCGCCGTGACGGTGCGTCGACGGCCCGCCGACATCGGGAACCTCGAGCGCCACGCGAGCAGGGGCACGAGCGCGACGAGCGCGAGGCCCCAGAGCGCGAGCGGCCAGCCGAGATCGATCGAGCCGCCGTCCATCATTGGAGCCGCCCTCGGTGCAGCAAGAACCACTCGAGCGTCATCAAGAGAAGGAGCGCTGCCGCGAGGATCACCGCCAGGGGCGGGAGCTGGCTCTCGGCGACGAAGCGACCGCCGGTCGAGCCGCTCCGCAGCGGGCCCGCGTGACGCGTCGCGCCGAACGCCAGCGCTCGATCGCCGGCATGGTAGAGGCCCGCGCGCGTGATCTCGGGGATCTCGCCGCCGCGCACCTCGATGGGCTCGCCATCGGGGCCCGTGACGTCTTCGCCGGCCTCGACGAGCACACCCTGCCCCACGGGCCGCGCGAGGGGGGTGCCCTCGCCCCGGTCCGACACCCAGCGGATCGCGGCGTGCACGAGCCGCGGAAAAGCCTCTCGGCGCACGAGGTCGGTGTCGCCCGTCGCGAAGCCGAACGCGACCACACGCCCGCGACGGGTCTCGCGCGCGAGCGCCATCACGTGCTCGAGGCTGCGGAGCAGCACCTGATCGCCCGCGCGCTCGGTGAGCGCCGCGGCGTGGTCGAAGCCGACGTCGTCGAAGCGCAGTCCCTCGATCACCGGGTGCGAGGCGAGCACGCCCGTCACCCGCGGTCGCGTGAGCGTGCGCCCGATGCCGACCTCGCCCGTCGGCGCGAAGAGCACCATCGCCCGGTGCTCGACACCGGGCGGGAGCGACGCGTGATCGAGCACGATCGCATGAAAGCGAGCGAGAGATGCGCTCGTGGACGTCGCGATGCCGGAAGGCGCGATGATCTGCACGTCGAGGCCCGGGTGGCTCCCGAGCGCGGCCTCGAGGTAGCGATCGCCCTCGGTGACGAGCAGAACGCGCGTCGCGTCGAGCGCCTCGACCACGGCCACCGCGCGGTCATCGCCCGAGAAGCCATCCGCGCTGCCGTCGATGCCGATGCTCTCGAGCTCGGCGACGAGCTCGGCGCGGCGGCTCGAGAAGCCTCCCGCGTCGAGCACCCGACGCTCGTGGGGCGCGAGCGTGACGCGCTCGTTCAACAGGTCGACCTCGCCATCCCGGACGTGCGCCCGCGCGCGCGCGGTGCGCGGACTGAAATTCTCGAGCTCGAGACGCACGGCGTACTCGCCGACCGCGGCGGGCACACGCCGCGCAGCGAAGGCCGTGATCGCCAGCGTGTCGACCTCGCTGCCCACGGGGAGCGTCACGAGCGGGGCCTGCGTCGCGAGGTCGACCTCGCGGTCGGTCACGAGGAGGATTTGGCCGGAGTTCCCTGTGTTCTGGACCGGCATGCCCGCCGCAGCCGCGGCGAGGCGCGAACGCTCGCGCACGATCTGGTCCGCGAGCGCGACCGCCGCGCGTACGTCGGACGGGCCGTCATCGGTCGGCAGCCGCGTGAGGACGGCCTCGAGATCGCCCGCATGCTCGGTGAGGGGAAGCAAGATCGAGGGCCGCATGCCGGCACGCACGATCGAGACCTCTCCCGCGATCGTGGAGCGCTCGACCCACCGGCGCACTTCGGCGACCGCATGATCGACGCGGCGCTCGCCGTCTTCTCCGCGAGCCCCCATCGAGCGGCCGGCGTCGATCACGATGACGGTCGTGCCGCGCACGCCCGCGCCGAAGCGCGGGTCACCGAGGAGCGCGACCATCGCGAGCGCGACGAGCAGGGACACGAGCAGCGCGAGGAGCGGGATGCGGAAGCTCGCGAGGACGCGAGGCTTGGCGTGCTGGGCTGCGCGCAGCCAGAACTCGACGTTCGAGACCACGACCGGGCGCGGCGTGCGACGCAGCAGATAGACCGCCACGACGAGCGAGGCGACCAGGCCCATCGCCGACAACACGGCCCACGTCGGGAACGCGGCGAAGCTCATCGTTCCTGTCCCCGGAAGGCGGTGCGCAGCATCTCGTCGAGAGGCGTCGCGACGTCGAGGTCGACGAAGCGCCCGCCGGCGCGCCGCGCGGCGTCTCGGCAAGCCTCGCGGTGCGTCTTGATCTCGCGCGCGTACGCGTCGAGCAGGTCGCGCGATACGCGGAGGCGAATCTTCTGCCCGCTCTCGCTGTCGTGCAGCTCGAGCTCACCTTCGAAGTCGGGCGAGTCGTCCTCGCGGCAACGCAGCGACACGACGCGCAGCTCGTGCCCCAGCGCGCCGAGCGTCCGGAAGCCCTCGGGGAACCCCGCCGCGGTCATCAGGTCGGAGACGACGACGACGAGACCGCGCTGCGGAAAGCGCGTCGCGAGGCTGCGGACGGCCTGGGGGAAGGCGGTGGGACCGCCCGCCGTCGCCTCCGCGAGGAACGCGTCCACGTCAGGCAGGTCGCTCGGAGCGCGCAAGGGACGCGCCTCCCGCTCCAGGTCTTCGCCGAAGGGGATCACGACGGCGCGGTCGAACTGCTTCATCCCCACGTAGGCGAACGCCGCGGAGATGCGCTTGGCGATCTCGAGCTTGGGAGGCTGCCCACGGCTCATCGAGCCCGAGAGGTCGAGCAGCACGTAGATGCGGGCGTCGCGCTCTTCCTCGAA
>JBKDQC010000617.1:0-11740 GCA_046342295.1 Deltaproteobacteria bacterium
CGTGTGACGCACTCGGAGAGCAGCTCGTCGAGAGCGCGACGGCGGGCGACGAATTCCGCCAGAGACAACAACGCACCGAGCTCCTGCGCGGACACGAGCGGCGCCTGCTTCCCCCCGCCCATGGCCCGGCGCCTCAGCCGCAGGCAGCGCAGACCGCAACGCCCTCGCCCCGTGAAGCGCGGTGCGCCCGGGCGCAGGACCGGAGGTTCACGAGGTGCGCACTCGCCACCAGCGCGACGCCCAAGACCGTCAGCGTGACCTCGAGCGATCCCTCGAGGAAGCGGCTCGCGGCGAGCTGCGAGAGCCCGAGGAGGAAGAGCACCAGAGGTTGCGGGTTGCGGTGCTCGCTGCGGTAGCTCGGGACGAGCGAGTAGAGCCCGAGGAGGAAGGCGAGCGCCAGGAGCGGCACCTCCAGGCTCTCGAGCAGGCTGCTGAGGCCGCCGCCCCCCGCATGCGCGCCGAGGCCCAGGAAGGATGGGGCCACGGAGAGCGCGCCCGCGGCGGCGCAGTGCACGGCGCACGTGAGCGAGACGCCGATGCCCATGCGGTCGGTGAGATCGTGCGCGCTGCCCGCCTCGCCACCCGCACGACGAGGCGCCGCGACTTCGTGCGCGCACGGTTGCGTGGAGGCTTCGTCGGAAGGCAGGAGGGGCACGTCGACGAGAATACGCGGCGCGGTTGCAGACGCAACGTGATCGCAAGAGAGCGGAACGGGCCCACACACGACGGCAGCGGCACGGGCCCCCGAGCGGCACGGGCCAGCGGCGCGGGCCCCCGAGACACCGCGGCGCGGCCCGGTCCTCGCGTCGTGTCTTCGGAACCACGGGCGTGCTACCCCTCGGCGCCGTGACTTCGTCCGCCCTCCGCCTCGGCGTGCACCACCTGGCCGTGAAGGTCCGGGACCTCGAGAGCGCCGAGCGCTTCTACGCGGGCGTGCTCGGCCTGCGCGTCCTCACACGGCGCGAAGACGAGCGCGGGCCGCGATCCATCTGGCTCGCGCTCGGTCCACGACCGGAGCCCGACGCGAAGACACCGCACCCCTTCCTCGCGCTCGAGCGCGCGGACGATCCAGGTCCCGCCCGGAGCGACGGCGCAGTCGGCTGGCACTGCGTGGCGCTCGGCATCGACGTGGACGAGCGCGAGAGCTGGCGAAAGACCCTCGCGGCAGCGGGACACCCGGTCTTTCAGGAGACCCCCTACACGCTCTACGTGAGAGACCCGGAGGGCTCGGTCATCGCGCTGAGCCACCACCCCGTGCCCGTGCCGAGCACGACCGCCGGGCCCGAGCGACCGCCGAGCATCCCGCCCGACGAGGTCGCGACGAGCGCCATCACGTCGCGTCTCTCCGCGCTCGTGTCGCTGTCGGTCGCCCTCCTCGCGCTGACCTCGGCTCTGCTCTCCGCGGCGCCGATGGGCCACGCCCAACGCCGAGGCGGCGCGCGCGCGTCGTCCGACGTGCTGATCATCGGCAGCTCCTCGGTCAACGGCGCGCTCGGTCGCTTGATCGAGAGCGAGCTCGCGCGCGCTGGCATGCGTCCCGAGCGACGGGCGCGCTCGAGCAGCGGCTTCTCGCGGCCGGACTTCTACGACTGGGAGGCCGAGATCCCCAGCCTGGGGGACCTGCGCGCCCTGCGCGGGCTCGTCGTGTACGCCGGCGGCAACGACGCGCAAGCGATCCGCCTGCGGGAGCACGAGCTGCCGGAGGCGGTGCGCGCGGATCGACGCGCGCGGCGCAGCGCCGAGTGGATCCAGTGGCGCGACGAGGCGCGCTGGCGCCCGCCCTACGAGGGGCGCGTCCGTTCGTTCGTCGACGGGCTCTGCGCCGCGGGCGCGCGCCGGGTGCTCGTGCTCCTGCCCGCAGAGGGCGAGAACGAGCACTGGTCCGGGCGCATGGAGCGCATCCAGGCGCTCCAGGAGTCGGCGACGCGCGCAACCCGTTGCGGGCGGGTCGTCGATCCGCGCGGCGTCCGCGTGCGCGAAGGGGCGACCGTCGATGGCATCCACCTCTCGCGTTTGGGGGCGAACGCGGTGTGGGAGCGCGTGGGGCCGTCGATCGTCGAGGGCCTGGGCCTCGACTGACGCTGGTCACTCCGCTGCGGTGCAGCCGCGCGCGAGCGCGGACTCATCCGGCATGCGCTGCTCCCAACAGCCCATCTCCGGCGCCTGGCTTCGGCCGCTGAGAGGGGACCAGTCGAAGCCGACACCGGTGCCTGGCGAGCGTGTGTAGAAAGCCATCGGGTAGAGGTGGCGCGAGCGCACCGCGAACTCCGCGGCGGGGGGCGCGAGCACGACGTCGATCATCGGAGGCGTGGGAACAGGACCGCCCGCTTCGTCCCGCTCGAGCAGCGGTACGTAGCGACGCCCGAGCCCGGACACGTAGTTGTCCACGAAGGTCCGACCCGAGCCCCAGCCGAGGGGAACGCGGCGCAAGATCCGTTCGAGGTCCGTGTGCGAGCCGCACACGCGCGTGAGCACGGCGTCGGGCGCATCGAAGGTCGTCAGCTGCGCGACGGGCTGGCCGCGCTCGGCGCGCTCGGCGGCCGCGACCGCGGCGACGCGCGCGCCGTAGCTGTGTCCGAGCAGCTGGATCTGTCCGTTCTCGCTCGAGAAACCTGGCGATGTCGCCGCGTCGAGGGCCTCGGCCAGCAGGCGCCCGTGGAGGTTCGTGTAGCCGAGCGCGCGCCGCTCCGCGAGCGGCAGGCGAACCGTCGCCGAGTCGTCGAGCCAGGAGTACGCGACGACGACCGCATGCGGGTCGTGCCCGGCAATCACCTGCGCGAGCGACACGAGCCACGGCTCGAAGGACGCCTGCCCGTCCTCGACCCGCGTCGCGAGCTCCCACGCGCGCAGACCCTCGCGTTGAACCTGGGCCCGGCTCGCTCCGGGCGTCCAGCCGTGGACCAGGACCCTCAGGCGGCTGGGCGGAATCGTGGCCGGCTCGACCTCGACGAAGCGCTGCCCGTCCCAGCGCCCAAGCCGGGAGACGGGCGGAACCCGACGGGCCTCGGGCGAGTCAGGCACCATCCCGGCCTGCGGCAGCGTGAGCGCGCACGCGGTCGCAGAGAGCGCGAAGCCCATGGCGACGAGGGCGCGGAAGGGAGCCGCCGTTCTCATGCAGCGAAGACGTTCGCACAGCGGGCGACGCCGGTCACCCGGGGCACCGCTCAAAGCGCGCAGCCAAGGATCCACGATGGCTCGCGTATACTCGCAGCGTTGGAACGAGGACGGATCATCGGCGAGAAGTACGAGCTGCTCTCGCCCATCGGCGAAGGCGGGATGGGCGTCGTCTGGCGAGCGAGGCACGTCGCTCTCGGGCGTGAGGTCGCGCTCAAGCGGGTCGTCGGCAACCCGGCCGAGACGACCCTCCAGCGCTTTCTCCGCGAGGCCCAGAGCGCCGCCGCCGTCCGCGCGCCGAACGTCGTCGACGTCCTCGACTATGGTCGCGACCCCAACGGCGAGCCCTACCTCGTGATGGAGCTGCTCGAGGGTGAGAGCCTCGATCAGCGCCTGCGTCGCCATCCCCCGCTCGGCCTCGAGGAGGCGCTCGACCTCCTCGACCAGGCGCTGGCAGGCCTCGACGCGATCCACCAGGCCGGCATCGTGCACCGCGACCTCAAGCCAGCGAACCTCTTTCTGGCGAAGGTGCCTGGGACCCTGCAGCTCGTCGTGAAGGTGCTCGACTTCGGAATCGCGCGGCCCGCCGCGCCGGAGGCCAGCGCGCTGACGCACACGATGCAGACGCTCGGCACGCCGCACTACATGTCCCCGGAGCAGGTGCGCTCCGCCAAGAACGTCGACGCGCGCAGCGACGTCTACGCGATGGGCGTGATCTTCTACCAGGTGCTCACCGGTCGACTGCCCTTCGACGGGCCGAGCGCCACGGCGGTGATCGCAGCGATCGTCACCGAGGACCCGCCGGCGATCCGCTCGCTGCGCCCCGAGCTCTCCCTGCCCTTGGCGGCGACCTTCGAGAAGGCGATGTCGCGACGGGCCGATGAACGTTTCCCTGACGCGCGCGCGCTGCGCGACGCCATCGCAGGCGCCCGCATGGGCGGGGTCTCGAGCGAGGTCGAGCTCGACCGCGTGAGCGTGAACGCACCCACGGTCGTCTCGGAGAACACACCCGGCACGGCCTCCGACGCGCGTGCCGTCTCGCAGGCACGAGGTTCCAGCCGGCGCTCGGGGCGAAGAGGATTCTTCGCGGTGTTCGGCATGCTCGGCACCGCGACGGCCGCGGGGCTCGCCTTCCTTTCCATGCAGAGGCCGCCCTCGGCCCCCCAACAGGTCTCAGCGGCCGGCGCCATCGCGGCATCGCCGGCGGCACCTCCCCAAGCCTCCGCGCCCCGCGGCGCAGGCGGCGGACCGACAAGCGGCGCGTCGCAGCCCGCGGCGGGCGGCGGCGTGGTCCTCGAGCCGACCGTCCCCACGATCCTCGGCGAGCCTGCGCCGCTCTCGACCGTGGCGCTCCGCTGGCGATCCCTCGAGCCCTCGGACCGCTCCGGTCTCGTGGTTCGCCCGCTCGAGGGCGGCTTCGTGCTCGCGACGACGAGCCCGGGCCTGGCACGTCGGGTCGGCGCGGCCCTGGGCGCGCGGGTGCGGGCCGAGTCCTCGCCCGCGCCCCCCGATGCCATCCTCACTCCCCGTCTGTTCCGGACCAACGCAAGGTCGAACGTGCGGCGTGCCCCCACGCAGGAGTCCGCGCTGGCCGCCACCACCATGGAAGACGCGCTGCTCGTCGGCCTGATCGGCACCTTCGACGACCTACCGTCGGGGGACGGCGAGACCGAGGGTTGGGTGCGTGTCTTCGCGTCAGACCGCGTCGACGGCTGGATCGCACGCCGCCTTCTCGAGGAGGACGCGCGCTGTGTACCCGCGCTCGGCGCAGTGGCGCCCACCGAGGTCCTCGCGCGCGCTTCGTTGAGAGAGGGCCCGCGACACTACGGGGCGATCGTCGCGGTCGATGTGGGCTCGGTCCGCGTGTTCGAGACGGACGCGACGTGCACCGTCGAGGAGCGTCATCACGTGCGCACGGCGGGCGAGATCGCCGAGGCCTTCCTGACCGCGGTCAGCGAGGAAGGAGACTCGGTCCTGGTGCTCGGAGAGTGGCCTCGAGGCCGCGTCACCCCCGACGGTCGACAGCGCTGGACCGCGCGGGTGCTCTCGGCCTCCGACGCGGTGGTGTGGGAGAGCGATCTTCTCTCCGGTCAGAACCTCGGCGATGCGCGGCGGGAGGGGCTCGGTGGGCCGTTCAGCCGGGGGCCCGCGGCGCAGGAGGGGTTCTTCCCGCTGCGCATCCGGCGACCTCACACGCGGATCTGGCTCGTGTGGAGCCCCGAGGAGCACACGTTCGTCTCCGCAGGAACCGCGGAGTGAAGCTGCCCTGGGCGCCATCGCTCCAGGCGTTTCAAACCACCCAAACGGCGAAGCCCCGAGACGACGTCCCGGGGCTTCGCAACGTAGATCCGCTTGGGTCACCGACAGAGGGACACGCCCCCTGCCGGAAGGTCAGCCGCGTGGGTCGAGGGGCTGGACGCCGTCGCCGAAGAGCGAGCTCAGACGACGCACGAGGTTGATGTTGTCGACGAAGCGGCGGAGCTCGGTGTCCGAGCCCGCAGTCTCGAGCGCCTGGGCATGCTGGAGCATGCGAGCGCCCACGCCCGATTCCTCAGTCCCGTTCGGGTAGCTCACCGCGACATAGCGAATGCCGCTGCGCGCGTCGGTGTACTCGACGGTCGGGGTCCCGGGCCCGACGTCGATCGCCTCGTTCGCGCCCACGATCCAAATCCGTGAGCGATTGAGGAAGTCCTGGTCGTAGGTCTGGGGGAGGAATGACATGCCGAGCACGCTCGCGAAGAGCTGCACCGAGAAGCCGACGTTCGGCGACACAGGCGTCCCGGGCATGTCGCGGTTCACGATCTGGAGCGGCGTCGGGTAGACGACGTTGCTGCCTTGGATACGCGGCGCGATCGCCTGCCAATCCTCGCCGAGCATGCCGCGGAACAGGTGGTTCACGGCAGGTCCGAACGAGCTCGCGAAGCTGATCTGGTAGCGGCGGATGTCGGCGTCGGTGTCGCGTCCGAGGAAGTAGGTCGTCGGATCGGTGAGGACGATCAGCGCCGCGAGCTTGTCGTAGAAGTAACCGACGCGCTCGAGCTGATCGAACCAGAAGTAGCCGGCGTCGAAGTCCCACGTCGTCTCGAGGAAGCGGCCGTCGATCGCGTTGATGCGCGTGGAGAGCAGACCCCCACCGTCGACCAGGAGCGGCGTTCCGTCAGGCGCCGTGCCCTCCGCGTAAGTTCCCGGCTCCGGAGCGGTGAGCACGCGCGTCAGCAGGCCGAACGAGGTGCCGACCGCGCCCGTCCACGCCCCCATGCCGTCTTCGTTGGTCCAGAACGCATCGGTGTCGGTGGTCCCGAAGACGTCCCCGAAGATCGGGCGGTAGAGGGCGTAGATCTGGTTGGCGCGCTGGAACTTCTCGAAGTAGCGGTCGCGGGTCCGGGTGAACGCGGACTCCGGGTTGAAGCCCAACCGCTGGCGGCGGAAGTTCGCGAAGATGTAGTAGTTCCAGTAGTTGTCCGCCACGGCCTGCATGGTCTCGTAGACGTCTGCACCCTGGTCGTACCGGAGGCAATCGGGGTTCAGGTCGGCCTGCTCGTCCGAGCAGAACATGTACGGCACGACCGGGCGGTTCGACTCGTCACGAAGCGGGTCGGAGAGCCCCTGCGACGCGAGGAAGGTGTCGGGCCGAAGGCTCGTGTAGGGAACGTCCGCACGCTGCTCGAGACGGGTCACGTCACCGCCGCCGACCACCTCGGCCCAATCGGTGTAGACGTACGCGCTCGGCTCCTCGCCGGTGAAGCTCTCGAGGCGAAGCGGGATCGGCCACCCGAGGAGCTGGATCTCCGTCCAGTTCGCCACGTCCTGATCGTTCTCGGCGTTCGTGAAGACCTCGACCATGTCGCCGTAGCCCATCTTGATGGCGGCGAAGTCGTAGTGGCCGAGACCGACCGCGTCCGTGACCACGAAGTTGATGCCGTAGTCCATGACGGTCGAGTACTGCTGCTCGAGGATGCGCCCGTCCATCTCGGCCTGCGTGATCGGATCCCACGCGCGCGGACGGAGCGTTCCGTCCGCCGAGCGCAGCCGCCAGTACTCGGAGTGGTAGTTCACCGCGTCGAAGCTGCCCGAGAAGTTGTGGCGCAGACCGACGGTGTGGCCGATCTCGTGGAGCGTGAGACCGTGGAACATCGGGTGCGCGAGCGCGTCCCGCACGAGCTCCCAGTCCAGCCTCCCGTCCTCACCCGTGACCGGGTAGCTCTGGCCGTAGAAGTCGATCGCGCCGTCGCCCTCTGCCTCGCGGCGGATCGCGCGCGCAAGACCGAGCAGGCTGTCATCCGCGAAGCCAGCGTCGAGGATGCAGTGCTCGGCGTTGAGCTGGTCGCGGTAGCGCGGGAGGATGCGCTGGCGGTTGACGGCGTTGCCCTGGATGACCGAGGCGCGCGCGATGAGGTCGTCGGTGATCGCGTCGGCCTGGTAGAGGCGCGGGTCCACACCGGAGGCCATCACGAACTCGGGAGTCGACTCGACCATCATCCGCTCGATGTCAGTGCCACGAAGCATGTCGAGGCGCCCGAAGCCCGACGTACCGTTGCCGTACGTGCCGCGGTTCCAGAGGCGGTCGCGTGCATCGCGCACTGCCGCCACGCCCTCGGCCACGGTCTGAGGCCGAGCCACCGGGCGCGCCGCGCGAGCATACGAGAAGTCCATCGCCGCGTTGACGTCGTCGAGGTTGAGTCCGTCGACCGGGACGACGTGTGCGTCGGCCTCACGACCCGAGGGGACCGCCCGGCTCCCCGCGTTCATCCGATCGATCCACTCCTGGACCGTCGCGCCATCCGAGATCTGGCCGATCGTGACGTCGCCATCGAGGAGACGCACGATGTCGCGGGCGTAGCTCTGCAGGGTCTCCAGGGCCGCGCCATAGATGAACGCGTTGGCCATGATGATCTCGCCCGTCAGCGGGTCCGCCGAAGACGGGCCGTAGCCGAGCGGGCTCGAGAGGTGCGGGTCGCTGACCCACCCGATGATGGAGTACCGGAGGTCGCCGGGGCGGGCGACCGTGCCGCGCGCGCCACAAGCCTCCGGGTCGGAGTCGACGACGGGGCTGTGACAGACGACGTAGAGGTTCTCCGAGTCGGCGCGCTCACGCTCGCTCGCGCAGCTCGCCGCGTCGCCGCCTGTGGACCGGCACTCGTTCTCGCGAAGAGAGTCCACCGTCTCACCGAAGGCCCCCGACCACTCGCGCCCGATGTCGAGAGCGTCCGAGAAGAGAGCGTCCGGGAGGTTCGGCGTGTAGTACACGATCGGGCGGGTCTCTCGATCGCGGAAGGGAATCGTGCACGCGCCAAGCCACTGGCCGGCCTCGTTGGTCTCGCGATGGGCGCGCGCGTAGCCGAGGTCGCACACGGAGCCGCGACCATCGTCGCACTCCGAGTCGGTGCTGCAGCGAAGAAGCTGCCCGTCACCACCGCGGCGGTGGCTCTGCTGCCAGAGGTTGTGGCGGTTCGCGAAGCGGATCCGCGAGCCCTCGACCACACCGTAGGCGGGGTCGTAGCCCGCACGCTCGGTCACGAAGTAACCGAAGCGCTCCATGCGATCGCCGGTGTACTCCATCGGCTGGTAGTCGCGGTCGAGGGTGTCGGCCCGAAGGAAAGAGTTGCGCAGGCCGACCTCAGCCGCCGCGCAGTCGAGGTGGCTGTTGGAGATGAGGAAGCACGAGGGGATCGCGCCGAAGCCCTCGATGAAGACCGACTGCGGCTCGACGAACATGCGGTTGGTGACGTCGATGTAGTTCACGTCGCCCGCGTCGCTGCGCTCGAAGCGAGGAGCGTTCGGGTCGTTCGGGTTCGTCGGCGCGTACTGCACGGGCGACATCTGGAGGCCGTCCAGGATGCGTGAGATCGCGACGACGTCGGTCGCGTTGGCCAGGTTTATCGACCAGTCGACCCGCATGAACTGGCGCTCGTACCAGGGGCGGTCGGTCGCGTTCTCGGAGACGACGTTGAGCTCCTCGCCGGTGACAGGGTTGTACTGGCGGCGGATGTCGAAGTGGCTGGTGATGCGGTAGGCCGCGACCACGGAGCCCTGTTCGACCTGGTCGCCTCCGATCCCGGCGGGCTCGGCGCCGTTGATCCACTCGTAGGTCCGGCGGGCCAGGAGGAGATTCTCCTGCACCTCCCAGCGGATCCGCTCGAGGCGCCCCTGCTCGCCGACGAACGTGAAGCCGGCGCTGTAGGGCGAGTCGACGACGGTCTGCTGGAAGTACCACTCGCCGGCGAAGATCGACTTCTCGATCGCCCCGACCTGGACCTGGTTGATCGGGGGGCGTGGGTCCCCGCAGCCGGGCGACGCCACGGCGGCCATCAAGGCCGCGAGCACAAGCAGCGATCGAATCGTGCGCAACATCCTCGGTCTCCTCTGAACGATGGCGGGGCGATCACCCCGGGGAACGGGGCGGGTCCGGAAGGGCCGAGGGTTAGCGTTTCCTCGGCACGCGGCCAGCAGCGGCACGTTCCGCAAGAACCGTGCGCACGTGAACGCGACCGCGATTCCCTCGTTTCCAACGGAAATCCGCATGCCACCCGGGTCGCGTCGCGCGGGGCGTGCGGCGATTGACGATCAGGTTGGTGACGGACGGGTCGGCCGACGGCTCGACGCGCCGGCTCGATGCGGCCACAACCGCGGCCCCGATGGCCGCCCACGAGAAGATCTACGGACGCAAGGCCGCGCTGGCCACGCTCCGCATGCGCATGGACGACATCGCCCGCATCGCGCACGGACCGCGCGATCGGAAGGACCTCGGGGCTGTCCTCCGTGAAGCCGCTGCGCGGCGGATTCCTTACGCGGAGCTGGACGACGCGCAGCTCACCGCGCTCGCCGAGTCCATGCACCACGAGGGGCTCGTGGTGATCGCCCGGCCGCGGCCGGTCCTCGACGCGCACGCGCTCTTCGACCGAATGAAGCACGCGGAGCGCTTCGCGCTGGTCGCGCTCGACGGCGTCACCAACCCGCACAACGTGGGAGCGATCCTGCGGAGCGCCGCCTTCCTCGGTCTGGACGCGATGGTCGTCCGCGGCGAGCGCGGCCGCGCGCCGCTGACACCCGCCGCGGTGCGCGTCGCGGAGGGAGCCGCCGAGCAGCTTCCCGTCGTTCCCGTGCCGGACCTGGACGTCTTCCTCGCCGCGCTGGGACGCGAGGGCTACCGGGTGCTCGCCGCCGATGCCCGGGGCGATGAGGACGCGATGACGATGCGCTGGCCGGCGCGGGGTGTGATCGTGCTCGGAAGCGAGGCGAACGGCCTCTCGGCGGAGGTTCGCCGCTCGGTCGCGCGCGGCGTCGCGATCCGGGGGACCGGCACGGTCGAGTCGCTGAACGTCAGCGTCGCCGCCGGAATCCTCTTCGCGGCGTGGACGGCGAGCGAGCGCCGCTGACCGCCGCACGACCGCGCGGTCACTCGAGGTTGCGGTCGTAGAGGATGCGCAGACCATCGAGCGTCAGGTCTGGAAGGACCTCCTCGATGGTGCGCGATTCGGGCGCGATCAGGGCCGCGAGGCCCCCCGTCGCCAGCACCCGGAGCGGCCCCAGCTCGCCGCGGATGCGGTCGACGAGGCCGT
This sequence comes from Deltaproteobacteria bacterium, assembly GCA_046342295.1. GTDB lineage: Bacteria > Myxococcota_A > Polyangia > Polyangiales > Sandaracinaceae > JAFLCL01. The sequence continues at coordinate 10,674 of JBKDQC010000617.1, forward strand.
CTACGAGACCGACGTAACCGAAGACGATGCCCGACTGCACCGAGTGCGTGGTGTTCCTGCCAATCGTCTTGGGCGGCTTCTGGATCGGGATGCGGGCGAGACGCGCCGCGCGCGAGAAGAGGGCATCGGCGCTGATCTGAAGGCCAGGCGCGATCACCCCGCCCACGAATTCGCCCTTGGCGTTGACGCAATCGAAGTTCGTGCCCGTGCCGAAGTCCACGACGACCACCGCGCCCTGCACGCGCTCGTAGGCGGCGACGGCGTTCGCGATGCGGTCGGCGCCGACCTCGCGCGGGTTCTCGTAGAGGATGGGCATGCCCGTGCGCACGCCCGGACCGACCACGACGGGCTCGTGGCCGAACGCGCGACGCACCGCGATGCTGATCGTCTCGGTCAGCGAAGGCACGACCGACCCGATGATGGTGGCGTGCACCGCGCTGCGCGCGAGCTCGGCCACGTCGAGGAGCGTGAGGAAGACGACGAGGTACTCGTCGGCAGTGCGCCCCTTGGATGACTCGATCCGAAAGGAATGACGCAGCTCAGACCCGTCGTAGAGCCCGAGCACCGTGTTCGTGTTGCCGACGTCGAGCGCGAGCAGCATCGCGTCAGGAGTCGATCGGCCGGAGCGCGAGCGTCCGCTCGACGAGGTCGCCGAAGAGCGCGAGCTCGGGGGAGCTGTCGCCGACGATCTTGGCAATCGGTGCCGAGGGCGGCATCGTGCGCGCCTTCACCTGCGCAGCGACAGCGCTGGTGTGATCCTGGTAGCCCGCCACCGTCGTGCCGAGCGCGGCCTCCGCGGCGGCCCGCGCGGCAGCTTCCCTCTCGGCGGCGGCTCGTTCGGCGGCCTCCTCGGCACTTCGGCGCTTTTCCTCTGCCTGGGCTCTCTCGCGCGCCTCCGACTCCGCGCGCGCCTTCGCCTCCGACTCCGCCCGCGCCTTCGCCTCCGACTCCGCGCGCGCCTTCGCCTCCGACTCCGCGCGCGCCCTCGCCTCCGACTCCGCGCGCGCCCTCGCCTCCGACTCCGCGCGCGCGTCCGCCTCCGGCTCCGCGCGCGCCAACGCCTTCGA
>JBKDQC010000618.1:0-6146 GCA_046342295.1 Deltaproteobacteria bacterium
CAACCGCGCCACGCCCAAGACACAGAGCGCGCTCCTCGAGGCCATGGCGGAGAAGAGCGTGACGATCTCGGGCACGCGCCACACGCTCGAAGAGCCGTTCTTCGTGCTCGCGACGGAGAACCCGATCGAGATGGAGGGCACCTACCCGCTGCCCGAAGCGCAGCTCGACCGCTTCCTCTTCAAGGTCCTCGTGCCCTCGCCCGACGAGGACACGCTCGTCGGCATCTTCGACCGGACGACCGGCAACGCCGCGAGCGAGTTCCCACGCGTGGTGGACGGCCCGAAGCTCCTCGCCATGCGCAGGCTCGTCCGCGAGGTGCACGTGCCCGAGGCGCTCACGCGCTACGCCGCTCGCCTCGTCCGCGCGAGCGACCCGTCTCTGCCCGGAGCCGCGCCGACCGCGACGAAGTACCTCCGCTACGGCGCCGGCGTCCGCGGTGGCCAGGCGCTCCTCCTCGCGGCCAAGGTGCACGCGCTCTTCCAGGGACGCGCGCACGTATCGTTCTCGGACCTCACGCGCGTCGCGGCGCCCTCGCTGCGGCACCGCCTGATCCCGAGCTTCGAAGCGGAGGCCGAAGGCGTCAGCGCCGACACGATCGTCGCGCGCCTGCTCGCGGAGGTCCCCGAGCTCCCGGCCGCCGTCGCGAGGATCGCGACATGACGCCGCGTGGCCGAAAGCCGCAGGTGCTCGAGAGCTTCGAATGGATCGGCGCACTGACCCTCGGCGCGCTGCTCGCGCTCGGATGCAGCGCCTCGCGCGCCGTTGCGCAGGGCCTCTCCTCGCCTGCGGTCGAGCTGTCGGCGGGAGGTCTCTTCGGCCAAGAGGCGTTCGTCAGCGGCGGCTTCGCCGCGATGGTCGTGCGCGCGGCCAACCGCACGGCGAGCCCGCTGCGAGGCGAGGTCGTCGTGGAGGTTCGGGCCTGGGATCGGCCCGACTCGGTCCACCGCGTGTCGCTGGACCTCCCCCCACGCGAGGCGCGCGCGACCACGCTGACCGTCCCGGCCCTGTCGGACGGGTTGTCGTACGCCGTGACGTACCGCGTCGGCGGCACCACGCTCGCGAACGCCTCCACCTCGCTCGCGTACGCAGGCTCCGGGAGCGCCGTGGTGCTCCTGGACGATCCGCCGCGCCTGCGCGCGCCTCTGCTCGGCACGCAGGTGACGGTCTTCGAGCCATACAACTACCCTCAGACGCGGGAGGTCGAGCTGCCCGTCGGCGTGGCGTCGACCGATGGACGCTCGGGAGATCCCATCCTTCCAACCGACGCGGCCGGCTGGTCGAACGTGCGTCTCGCGATCTCCACGGTCCCGACGCTCGGCCGGGCGGGCGAGGCGGAGCTGACGGCGCTGGAGCGGTGGGTCCGCGCGGGCGGGCGCTTGCTCGTGATGCCCACGCGAGCCGCGGATCTGGACCACCCTTTCCTTCGACGCACGGTCGGCGCGCTCTCTCGGAGCGACGAGGAGAGCCCAGTCGCTCGGACCGTGCTCGGCACCGCCTCGGCCGAGCGCGCCCTCGCCTGCCCAGGAGGCGCGGCGCGCGAGCGCTTCGGATGCCAGGTGCACGTCGGGTTCGGGACCCTCTGGGTGACCGACCTCGATCTCTCCGACGCGAACGCGGCGAATCACCCCGAGACGCAAGAGCTCCTGCGCTCGATCGCCCGCGCGTCCGATTCGAGCGATGCGCGCTCCCGGCCCTTCCTCCCGTTCGCGCGCGGCACCGATGGTCCGGGCTTGCCGTACATGCCCGCCCCCAACCTCCACGCCGTGACCCGCGCGCTCGATCCGAATGAGAGCTACCGGCCCGCGCTTCTCCTGGTCGCAGGCGTGTTGCTCCTCTACGTCGTCCTCGTCGGCCCCGTGAACTTCACGCTCGTCGAGCGCCGCAAGCAGCCGACCCTCGCGCTCGTCACGACGCCGATCCTCGCGTTGATCTGCACCGCCGCGACCTTCCTCGTCGGGCTCGTCGGCAAGGGCGTCCTCATGCGGTACCGGCGCATCGAGACGCTCGACGCGATCGAGGGGTCCGACAGCGGCGTGTCGCGGCGCTACACCGGCTTCTTCTACACCCGCCCCGCGACCGTCGACGTGGATCTCGCGCCAGGCGCGGTCGCCCTGCGCCTCGGCGGCGCCACCGACGGTCCGGTCGTCGTCGAGGGCGCAGAGCGGCGCACGCTGCGCGAGATGCGCGCGGGGCTCTGGGAGACCGCCTTCGTACGCGAGGACGACACACCCTCGCTCGGTGGCTCGCTGCGCTTCGAGCTGGACGGCACACGCTTCGCCCGGGTGCACAACGACAGCACCCTCGCCTTGCACGGCGCGTTCATGACCGACCTCTCGGGCGGCGTGTACGCGATCGGCGAACTGGCCCCGGGCGGCGTCGCCGACATCCCCACCACCGCGAGCAGCTACATCGGCGTCGGCGATCGCCCCAGCGGCGAGTTCTGGTCGAGCGGCGACGCCTTCCTCGGAACGCTCGGCTACCAGAGCGACGCGCGCGAGGCGGTGACGGCGATGATGGGCATGGGCGAGCAGGCGCCGCTCCAGGGCAATGTGCCGGTCCTCTGGGCCCGGCTCGATCCGGGCTCGCCTCCGAGCGCCGCTCCGGAGTTCGAGCGCGAGCTCGACCTCCGCCTTCTCCGGATCGTGCCGCGCTCGACGCCCGTCGCGATCACCGTACCAAGCACGACGGTCCCCGAGCACGAAGCGCAGGGGACCCTGGGGACCGCGACCGGAGGTGCCCCGTGATCCGTGTCGACAACGTGAGCCACTGGTTCGGCGCCTTCCGGGCGCTCAGCGACGTCTCGCTCGTGGTGCCCGCCAACGAGATCTTCGGCTTCATCGGACCCAACGGAGCCGGCAAGACCACCACGATCCGGATGATGGCGACGCTGCTCGAGCCCGACGTGGGGCAGGTGCTCGTCGGCGGCATCGACGTGGTCGAGGACCCGGCGGAGGTGCGCAAGCTTCTCGGCTTCATGCCGGACTCCTTCGGCGTCTACGAGCGCATCACCGTCGAGGAGTACCTCGAGTTCTTCGCGGCCGCCCACGGCATCGAGCTCGGACAACGCCGGCGCACCATCGACGCGGTGATTGAGCTGACGGAGCTCGGGGCCGTGCGCGAGCGGCTCGTCCAGGTGCTCTCGAAGGGCATGAAGCAGCGCCTCGCGATCGCCCGCACGCTCCTGCACGACCCGAAGGTGCTGATCCTCGACGAGCCCGCGAACGGCCTCGACCCACGCGCACGCATCGAGATGCGCGCGCTCATCGAGGAGCTGCGCCGCCTCGGCAAGACCGTCTTGCTCTCGAGCCACATCCTCACGGAGCTCAGCGACATGTGCACGTCCGTGGCGATCCTCGAGCGCGGTCGCGTCGTCGCGTCCGGCAGCGTCGACACGATCGGACGGGGCCTGCGGCCCGAGCGTGGCGTCAAGATCCGCCTGCTCGCGCCCCCCGAGGACGCCGAAGCGCTGCTCGCGAAGGCGCCCTGCGTGCTCGGGGTGGAGCGCGACCCCGACGGTGCGTTCGCCATGCAGTACGCGGGCGGAGACGAGGCGCTCGCCGACATCGTCGACCACGCCGTCCGCGAGCGGCTACGTGTGGTGCGCGTCGAGCCCGACCAGAACGACCTCGAGCGCATCTTCCTCGAGGTGACGAAGGGAGAGCTCCAGTGACCGCTCCCACCAGCGCGCCGGAGCCCGGCTCCTCGGCCGAGAGCCCGCGGCGCTCCCGGCCCTCGCTCGCGCCGCCGCCACTGGCGCGGACGACGATGCGCGCCCGGCTCGCCGGCCTCGCGCTCGCGCCGCTGCGCGATCCCAACCCCATCCTCCTCAAGGAATTGCGCGCGACCTTCCGCACGGCGCTCTTCATCCGCTTCCTCTACCTCTTGACGGGCCTGGTCGCGGTCATCGTCGTGCTCGGCGGCGCGATGATCGGAGAGGGCAACTCCTCTCCTGCCGAGGTCGGGAGCGCGCTCTTCCACATCTTCTTCGGCCTGCTCTTGCTGGTGCTCTGTCTGGTGGCACCGTCCTACGCCGCGACCGCGATCACGACCGAGCGCGAGACGCGAACGTACGAATCCCTGCTGCTCTCGGGCATGGGTGCGCCTCGGATCGTGTGGGGCAAGTTCGTCGCCTACTTCGGCTCGATCGTGTTGATCGTGGTCGCGATCTCGCCGGTGATCGGCGTCGCCTTTCTCTTCGGCGGCGTCTCTCCGCTCGCCGTGTTGATCGCGTTCTTCTGGGTGCTCGTGGTCCTCGCGACGACCGTCGCCTGGGGACTCGCCGTCTCCGCGAGGCTCGGCTCGACCCGCATCGCGATCGTGCTCTCGACCGTGTTCTTCGTGCCGGCCGCGATGTTCGGCGCCGGCTTCGTGACCGCCATGGGCGAGGCTGCGCGCAGCGCGTGGTCGGTGCCCTTCGATGGGCCGTTCTGGTTCGCCGAGGCCCTGGCGCCGCGTCTGGCGGAGCCCGAGGCCTGGGGCGCGCTCGTCGTCCTGCCGCTCTTTCTCTTCGGCTCGGTGTTCTGGTTCCTCCTCGCCTCGGCGGTCGCTGGCCTGCGCCAACCCGGCGAAGATCGCTCGACCCCCCTCAAGCTGTGGGCCGCGTTCGTGTCTCCGGCCAGCGTGGCCGCGGCCGCGATCGCGCTCGGGCTCGCGTACCCGCGCACCGACTCCGGCGTCTTCCTGACCACGCTCGGCGGGATCCTGGGGCTCTTCATCGGGCTCACCTTCGCGAACGAGCCGCCACTGCCTCCGCGGGCTCGCACCCGACCGACGCTCCTGCGCTCCCTCCTCTCCATCGTGGGCCCCGGCGCGGTGGGCACCACGCGCTTCGCGCTCGTGGCGGCCACGTTGCCGCCGCTCGGCATCGCGGCCGTCGCAGGGTTCGCGCGCCACACGGCCTCGCCGGTGCCGTTCGGGGATCGGGGCGACGAGGCCCTCTTCGTGAACGGCCTCGGCTCCGCGGTGGTCGTCGCCGCCGTCCTGACGCTCGGTGTCGTGCTCCGACTGTGGAGCCGAAATGGCAGCGTCGCGCGCTTGCTCGCGCTCGTCGCGCTCTCAGTGGCGGTCCTCGTTCCCGTCCTCTTCGCCATCCCTGACATCGCCCTCGGCATCTCGCGCGGCCCGGCAATCGAGCTGCGACCCTTGGTGGCCCTCTCACCGCTAGGCCCGTTCTGGGCGAGCCTCCTCCTCGGCGATGGCCTCGCCGTCGACGCGGATACGTTCGTATTTCTCGGGATCGCGGGCTACGGCGTGATCGCGCTCGCGCTCTGGCTCGGCATCGAAGCCCACGTATGGCGTGTCCGACGCGAGGACGAAGCGCGCAGACAGCACGCGAAGGCAGCCACGGAGGGTCGCGCGGCGGCGGCCGCGGGGTGAGCGGGATGAGCTCTCTTCTCGAACCCTCGTTCCTGCGGCGCCTCGGTCGGCTCCGGCTGGCGGTCCGCCGTCGCTTCGCGGGTAGCTCCGCGGGCGGGCGCCGCTCGCTGCGGCGCGGCTCCTCGGCGGAATTCGCGGAGCACCGCCCGTACTACGCGGGCGATGACGTGAGGCGCATCGACTGGAACGCCTACGCCCGCCTCGAGGAGCTCGTGCTCCGGCTCTTCGTCGCCGAAGAAGACCTCTCGCTCTACCTCCTCGTCGATCGCAGCGCATCGCTGGGCGTGGGTGCGCCTCCGAAGATCGAGCTCGCCAAGCAGGTCGCCGCCGCGCTCGGCTACGTCGGCCTCTCGGGCAGCGAGCGTGTGTCGGTGCACCCCTTCGGTGACGATCTGGACCCGCCCATGTCTCCGACGCGCGGGCGGCGGCGGATCGGCGCGCTCCTGCGCTACCTCGACGCGATCGAGCCGCGCGGCGACACCGATCTCGCGCGCACGGTCGAGCGCTTCCTCGCGCGCTCGCCACGCCCGGGCCTCGTCGCCGTGATCAGCGACTTCTTCGATCCTGGCGGCTTCCAGCGCCCGCTCGATCGCCTTCTCGCGCAGAAGTTCGAGCCGGTGCTCTTTCAGGTGCTCGACCGCGAAGAGCTCGACCCGGCGCCAGGGCAGGACGTCGAGCTCCTCGACAGCGAGTCGGGCACGAAGGTCGAGGTCTCGCTCGACGCACGCGCGATCGCCGCCTACCGCGCCCGCCTCTTCGCGTTCTTCGA
>JBKDQC010000619.1:0-24124 GCA_046342295.1 Deltaproteobacteria bacterium
TCCTCCCAGCCCGCAGGCATCCTCGTCCGAACGAGCCCGCCGATCATGCCCAGACGCTACCGGCCGCAACTCCCCACGCCTGCGACCTCGATCACAGGATCAAGCCCGCTACGCCCCCACCGAACCGCCCCCAGAGGGAACCTCAGTGGTCACATGGGAGTGCGCCCGGAGTACATCGCCGACTTGATCCGCACTCTCCGCGCGTCGATCGGCAACCTCCCTGATGCGACACCCGCAGACATCCGGCGGATGCGGCGCATGATGGAGCTTACGCAACGGGCTTGATCCGATGCCGGTGTTCGACGGGCTCGGCCGGATCATGCGCGACCACCTGTTCCCGTCGATCGGCGCAGACGCAGCGCGATGGCTCGTCGAGAACACCGGCGCGACGGAGGAGGCCGTGCGCGAGGTGCTCTTGATGGTCGCCGATCACCAAGATCGCGAATGGTGGGTCGCGCCCGAACCAGCGGAATGGGACGGCCATCGATCCCTTTGGGACCTCTTCGACTGCGAGCTTGTGCCGACCAACGAGGAGGCGTACCTCGACCAACGGTTCCTCGACTACCTCGCGGTCCAGGGCGACGACCTGGACTCGATCCACTGGCGGAACTTCGAGCGCATGACCGCCGAGTTCTTCGCGCGCGTGGGCTACAAGGTCACGCTCGGTCGCGGTACCAAGGACGGTGGCGTTGATGTCCGCGCTTGGACCGACGAAGCACGCACCGGGCCACCGCTGGTTCTCGTCCAGGCCACCTCGACCATGCCGGAGCAGCACCCTTTGGACCGCTTCCACGTCGATCGACGCGACGCGGGTCAGGACCGCTCGGGGTCCGGCGCGACCAGCGGCGCCACGACCTGCGTGAAGCGCCACAGCTTGAGAGCGCCGCCGCGGTAGCCCTCCGGGATTGTGAGCGCGAGCTGATCAGGCGGCACCCGCGCCGGTCGAAGTCGAGCGGGCGCGGCGTCATCGGTGCCCGTCGTTAGCAGGTACTTCGCAGTGATGATCTGGCTCAGCGAGCCGATCATGTGGAAGTCCTGATCGAGCGGGACATCCTCCGGCAGATCGGGGGCGACCGTGTACTCGACGGCGGAGAGGAAGCCGTGCTCATCCACCTCGGCGGCGGGCGCGCCCATCGGCCATCGACCGAACATCACGAGCTGCCACGCGATCTGTTCCTCCCGTGGGTCGGTCACGACAACACCGGCCGCTACGATCTCGGTCCGCTCGACGGTGAACTTCACGCGGCCATCGCTCGGTGGACGGTAGCCGCGCTCCTGAGGAAGCAGCCGGAAGTGGATTGGTGGCGCCGTTCCGATGACCTGGTCGCCGACCAGTCCCATCTCGTTCGACATCAGTGCCGTTGGGAAGTCGATCGCGATCACATCCTGCGCGCCGACCGGACCGAGCCGATCGAGGCTCACGAGCGTCCACATGCTCGCCCGGCGCCAGTAGATCGCAACGTAGAGGTCGCCGCCGAACAGCCGAGCGTAGTGGCGAAGGCTGTCGGCGTACGCGACCTTCATCTCGAAGGAGCTGCTCGCCGGGTCCACGCCGCAGTTCTTCGCTTCTACGAGCAGCACGCGACCGGTGGGCAGGACGATTCGGTAGTCAGGCGCGCGGCACGCGGCCACGGCGGGCGGCAGGAACACGTCGCCGTCATCCTCCGACCGCATCGCGACGAAGTGCCCGAGGGCGGCAACCACGTAGGCGAACATCGCCTCCGTTCGGTGGCCATGGAGCAGGGCCCCGTTCTTGACGAGGGCTGCGACCGACTCGTCGATCGCTCGCACGAATCGCGCTCGGGCGTCGTCGTCGCGCAGGTCCAGCCCCTGCTGGCGGACGAAGTAGTCGAACAGCTTGAGCGACTCGAACTTCATCGGCTGGCGGGACATGTGGCTCCGTGGTTCCCGTCTTGACCGACGAAGTGCATCATATCGCCCACGATGGTCAAGAAGCGCGAAATCCTGGGGGAACTCAAGCGCGACGAGCTGGTCGCGGTCGCCGATCGGTTCGGCGTCGAGGTGGCGGACCGCCGCTCGAAGGACGGCCTGCTGGATGCGCTCGGGGCGTCGCGGAAGGTCGTGCTCGCCGACGCGCTCGGGGACCTCTCTCGGGACCGGCTCAAGGAGATCTGCCGCGGCCTCGGGCTGGACGACGCCGGCAAGGAGAAGGCGCTCCTCGTCGAGCGACTCACGGGCGGCGGTGGCGCGGACGCGCCGTCGGAGCCCGCCCCGAAGGCGACGACGAAGTCGAACGGGAAGCCCGGCGCCGCCGAGCTGGTGATCACGCCCGGCGAGACGCTCTCCCTCGCCAAGCTGGAGGCGCACCTCTGGTCGGCGGCGGACATCCTGCGCGGGTCCATCGACTCGTCTGATTACAAGAACTTCATTTTCGGACTCCTGTTCCTCAAGCGGCTCTCCGATCGCTTCGACGAGGAGTGCGAGACCATCGTAACCGCCGGGAGCGATCCCGAGGACCGCGACGAGCACGAGTTCTTCGTGCCGCCGCGCGCGCGGTGGAAGACGATCCAGAAGGCCGCACAGGGCATCGGCGAGGTGCTCAACAAGGCGTGCGCGGCCGTCGAGGAGGAGAACGCGCGGGCCCTCGAAGGCGTGCTCCTCGGGATGGACTTCAACGACGAGCGGAAGCTGGGCGACGCCAAGCAGCGCGACGCGATCCTCGCGCGCCTCGTGCAGCACTTCTCCCTGCTCGACCTTCGGAACGCCAAGCTCTCCGAGCCCGACATGCTCGGGCGTGCCTACGAGTACCTGATCGAGAAGTTCGCCGACGACGCCGGGAAGAAGGGCGGGGAGTTCTACACGCCGCGCAAGGTCGTGCAGCTCATCACCGAGCTGATCCGGCCCACCGAGCGGATGCGCATCTGCGATCCGACCTGTGGCTCCGGCGGCATGTTGATCGAGTGCGCGAACTACGTCGCCGCGCACGGCGGGAACCCGAAGAACCTGTCCCTCTACGGGCAGGAGAAGAACCTCGGCACCTGGTCGATCGCGAAGTTGAACATGCTGCTCCACGGCATCCGCGATTTCCGGATCGAAAAGGGCGACACCATCCGCGACCCGAAGCTCGTCGAGGCTGGTGCACTGATGCTTTTTGATAGGGTCATAGCGAATCCTCCCTTCTCCCTCGACGAGTGGGGCCGCGAGTACGCCTAGCGTGATCCCTGTGGCCACTTCCGTTGTGTTGTGCAGCCCAAGGGCAAGGGCGACCTCGCCTTCGTGCAGCACATGATCGCGACGTTGACGACAACGGGGATGCTCGCCGTCGTGATGCCACACGGCGTGCTCTTCCGTGGCGCGGCCGAGGGCGACATCCGGAAGGGCATCATCGAGGACGACCTCGTGGAGGCGGTGATCGGTCTGCCGCCGAACCTCTTCTACGGCACCGGCATCCCGGCAGCGATCCTCGTGGTCAACCGAGCGAAGCCCGCCAGCCGGAAGGGCAAGATCCTCTTCATCGAGGCGTCGCGCGAGTTCCGCGAGGGTAGCGCCCAGAACCACCTGCGCGACGAGGATGTGAAGAAGATCGCTGCCGCCTTCGCGGCCTTCGAGGACGCCGACAAGGACGCCCGCGTCGTGCCCGTCGAGGAGGTCCGGAAGAACGACTTCAACCTGAACATCACACGCTATGTGGCGACGGCGGAGGCCGCCGAGGTGATGGATGTGGGGGCGGCGCTGCTCCGACTCCGCGAGGCCGAGGCGGCGCGGGATATCGCGAAGGCGGAGATGGACCGACTTCTCAAGGAGATGGGGCTTGATGGCTAGTTCCATACGACAACCGGTGGTCCCGAACGGCTGGCGGGCGGTCCGCCTTGCTGATGTGGCGAGGATCCATGCAGGTGGACGCCTCAAGCTCACGAAGGGCGACTACCGCGTCACCGGCGTTCCCGCGTACAGCGCGGCAGGGCAGGACGGCTTCGTGGCGGTCACTGAGTCGGAAGAGCCGGCGGTCATCCTAAGTTCGATCGGGGCACGCTGCGGCAAGTGCTTCTACGCACCGGGGCCGTGGACGACGCTGGCCAACACGCAAGCGATCATCCCCGATCGGACCCAGTGTGACCCGAGGTTTCTCTACGAATACGTGAACGACGAGTCCTACTGGTTTCGATCGGGCTCCGCACAACCATTTATCGCACCATCCACGATCAAGAGCGCGTGGATCGCGCTCCCGCCCCTCGACGAGCAGCGCCGCATCGCCGCAGTGCTGTCGGCGATCGACGGGGCGGTCGCGGCTGGCGGCGGGGTGGCGGCCAGCCTGACGACGCTGCGCCAGCGCCTGGCGGATGACCTGTTCAACGACCTGGCCGAGCAGGTCGCGCCAACGCCGCTTGGCCAGGTCGCCACTATCCAGACGGGAGTCGCGAAGAACAAGGCCAGCGAGGGCGCAACTCACGAGCGTCCGTACCTCAGCGTCGCGAACGTGAAGGACGGCCATCTCGATCTCTCAACGGTCAAGACGATCTGCGTCGAGGACAGGGCGACAGAACGCTTCGCCCTTCGGAAGGGGGACGTGCTGTTCTGCGAGGGTGGCGATGCCGACAAGGTAGGCCGTGGGACGGTGTGGCACGACGAGATCCCGGGCTGTCTCCACCAGAACCACGTCTTCGCGGTTCGGACCGACCCCGCACGCCTGCTCCCCGACTTTCTCTCGTTCTACCGGTCCGCGACGGCGGGACGCCGCTACTTCCTGGACGCCGCGAAACAGACGACGAACCTGGCATCGATCAACTCGTCCCAGCTCCGCGCGATGCCAATACCCGTCCCGTCGCTGAGCGAGCAGCGGCGCGTGGTTGCATTGATCGGTGGGCTCGACGCCCGATTGATCGCGGAGCGCCGCGCCGACGACGAGACCAAGCGCGTGAAGCGAGCGGTCGCTGCGACCCTCCTCGGTGGAGCCGCATGACCCGCGCGCGCTGGGACGAAGCCGGTCTGTCCGAAGATCCCGCCGTCGCGACGCTCGTCGGCCTCGGCTGGACCTACGTCGCGCCCGAGGCGCTCATCACCGAGCGCGACTCGATGATCGAGGTCGTCGTCCCCGGTCGTCTCGCGAAGGCGCTCCGTCGCCTAAACCCCGGCCTCTCCGACGACAACGTCCAACGTGCCATCCGTACGCTCACGAGCATCGCCGCGGTCAGCCTCCTCGAAGCGAACGAGAAGGCCCACACGATGCTCGTCCACGGCATCGCGCTCGAAGAGGACCAGGGCGGCCAGCGACGGAGCCGCCAGGTCCGGTTCATCGACTTCGACGACCCGAAGCGGAACGAGTTTGTCGTCACCCGGCAGTTCGAGGTGAAGGGCAGCAAAGCCACCATCCGGCCCGACGTGATCCTCCTCGTGAACGGGATCCCGTTCGCGGTGATCGAGTGCAAGAGCCCGACGCTCGGCGAGAAGTGGCTCCACGAGGGCGTCGAGCAGCTCCTCCGCTACCAGGAGATCGGCGACGACTACCGCGACCGTGGCGCGCCCGCGCTCTTCCACACGAGCCAGGTGCTCGTGACGACGTGTGGGCAGGCGGCGAAGGTCGGCACCATCGCCACCCCGCAGCGCCACTTCGCCGAGTGGAAGACGACGTTCCCGACGCCGGACGACGCCCTCGTGAAGAAGCTCGGCCGTGAGCCCACGCCGCAGGACGTGCTCTTCCACGGCGTTCTCCGTCCCGAGAACCTCCTGGACCTGACGCAGAACTTCGTCGCCTTCGAGCGCGACGCGAGCAGCGGTCGGGTCCTCCGGAAGATCCCCCGCTATCAACAGTTCCGCGCGGTGAACCGCGCCGTCGAACGGGCCGCGAAGGCGAAGTTGCCCAACGCTCGTGGCGGCGTCATTTGGCATACACAAGGCTCGGGGAAGAGCCTCACGATGCTCTGGCTCTCGCTCAAGCTCCGGCGCGACCCGGCGCACGAGAACCCGACCATCGTCATCGTGACGGACCGGCGGGACCTCGACGAGCAGATCACGAAGACCTTCCAGGCGTGCGGCTTCCCGAACCCCGAGCGCGCGGCGAGCGTGCGTGAGATGCGGGCGCTCCTCTCGGGGCCGACCGGCAAGACGGTGATGACGACCGTCCAGAAGTTCCAGGAGCTGGCGGGCGCGGGCTCGACGAAGACCAAGCACCCCGTGCTCACCGAGGCGAAGAACGTCTTCGTCCTGACCGACGAGGCGCACCGGACGCAGTACGGGTCGCTCGCCGCCAACCTCCGCCATGCGATGCCAAACGCGGGGTTCTTCGCGTTCACGGGAACACCGATCGACAAGGAGGACCGCTCGACGCTCGGGACCTTCGGCGGGTACATCGATCGGTACACGATCGAGCAGGCCGTCGCGGACAAGGCGGTCGTCCCGATCTTCTACGAGGGCCGCCTCCCCGAGCTGAGGATCATCGGCAACTCGCTCGACAAGGTCTTCGACCGCGTCTTCGCCGACCGCACGGCGGAGGAGCGCGAGGCGATCAAGAAGAGGTTCGCGACCGAGGCCGCCATCGCGACCGCGCCGAAGCGCGTCGAGGCCGTGTGCCTCGACATCATCGAGCACTTCACGCAGCACATTCAGCCGAACCACTTCAAGGGGCAGGTCGTCTGCGTCAGCCGGGAGGCGGCCGTCCTCTACGAGTACTCGCGCGACCGCCTGAACGCGCCGCAGTCCGCGCTCGTGCTCTCGGGCTCGAACGACGACGACGCGACGATGGCCAAGCACCACACGTCGGCGGACCAGCGGAAGGAGATCGTCGAGCGGTTCCTCAAGAAGGACGACCCGCTCTCGATCCTGATCGTCTGCGACATGCTTCTCACAGGATTTGATGCGCCCGTCGAGCAGGTCATGTACCTCGACAAGCCGCTCAAGGAGCACTCGCTCCTCCAGGCGATCGCGCGGGTGAACAGGACGGCCGACGGCAAGACCTACGGGCTCGTGATCGCCTTCTGGGGCGTGAGCGAGCAGCTCCAGGAGGCCCGGAAGATCTTCTCGCCGAGCGACGTGAAGGGCGCGATGGAGCCGAAGGCCGACGAGCTCCCTCGGCTCGAGGCCCGGCACGCGGTCGCGATGCGCTTCTTCGTCCGCATCAAGAATCGGAAGGACCTCGACGCCTGCCTCAAGGTCATCGAGCCCGAGGACGTGCGCGCGGAGTTCGACGAGGCGTTCCGCCGGTTCTCGCAGTCGCTCGACATGCTGCTCCCGGACACGCGCGCGCTCCCCTACGTCGATGACATGCGCTGGCTCGGGAAGATCCGGCAGGCCGCGAAGGCCCGCTTCCGGGACGACGCGCTCGACGTGTCGGACTGCGGGGCGAAGGTGCGGCAGCTCATCGAGGACTCCATCGTCGCCGACGGCATCCAGATCCTCGTGAAGGAGGTCTCGATCTTCTCGAAGGCGTTCGACGACAAGCTCGACGCGCTCAAGAGCCCCGAGGCCAAGGCGAGCGAGATGGAGCACGGCCTCAAGAAGGAGATCCACGTCAACCTCGCCGAGGACCCGGTGTTCTACGCGAGCCTTCGCGAACGCCTCGAGCAGATCATCGAGGACCGGAAGGCGAAGCGCATCGACGCGGCCAAGCAGCTCGAGCTACAGGAGGTGCTTCTCAGGGAGATGCGCGGGCGCGCCCAGGCCGCCGATGACGTGGGGCTGACGCCAGCGGCCTACGCCATCTACGGGCTCGTCACGGGCTCGGCGGCAGGGGGCGTCGCGGAGGCCCAGGCACCCTACGGCAAGCTCGACGACTCCAAGAAGGAGCTGGCCACGCTGCTGGAGGAGAGCGTCGAGCCCGAGACCGCGATCATCGACTGGGCGCGTAAGGACGACGTGCATCGCGAGATGCGGAAGAAGCTCAAGCGCCAGCTCCGCGCCGCCGGGTACCCGCCGGAGCAGCTCGACGAGCTCGCCGCCCAGCTAGTCGAACTGCTCAAGGTGAGGAAGGGCCGGTGAAAGGCCGCGCGTCGAGCGTGACGTTCGGCACCACGAAGATCGCGTACTCGGTCCGGCGGACCGAGCGCCGCAAGACCGTGTCCATCGCGATCGGCCCGGACGGCGACGTGGAGGTCGCGGCCCCGCACGGCGTCGACGACGAACGGATCCGCCGGATCGTTCTCTCCAAGGCGCGATGGGTCCTCGGTCGAGTGCGCGAGAGCGAGCGCCCACCGAGCCCCAGCGCGCGAGAGATGGTGAGCGGCGAGACCTTCGTCTACGCGGGCCGCCAGCACCGCCTCCGCGTCCGCACAGGGGAAGCCGATCGCGTCGCACTTCTGCACGGCCACCTCGAGGTCGTCGTCCGCGGCACGCCGACCGCGGACCGAGTCCGGGCGCTGCTCGTCGGTTGGTACCGAGGCCGCGCAAACGAGCGCCTCGGTGAGCTCGCCAAGGTCTGGACCGAGCGCACCGGCTGCCGCCCCCAGCGACTCGTCATTGTCGAGCAGGCCCGCCGCTGGGGCTCGTGCTCGCCGAGCGGCGAGGTCCGCCTGAACTGGCGCATCGTCGGCGCGACCAGGCGCCTCGCCGAGTACGTGGTCGCCCACGAGCTCACCCACCTCGCCCATCCCGAACACGGCCCCGCCTTCTGGCGCGCCCTCGGGAAGGCCATGCCGGACTACGAGGAGCGGAGGGCGGCGCTGCGCGAGGTGGGGCCTAGGCTGATGTGGTGAGGGCTGCGCGGGTGAATCGACCTGCTCGAGTGTCCGGGCGCGTTCGTTCCGTTGCACCGAGCGCGAGAGGTCGAGCGACGCGCCCTTGGTTGCGTCGGGCGGGCGCCCTGGGCATCATCGCGACCATGTCGGGTTGGATGGCGATCGTCATCGTCGGGCTTCTCCTGGTTGCACCTGCCCGCGCGTGCGCACAGGACGGCGACACGGACGCCCGCGCGCAGAGCCTGTACCGCGCCGGCGAAACGGCCTTCCATGCGGGCGAGTACGAGGCGGCGTTCAACCTGTTCCGCTCCTCCTTCGACCTCTCGCATCGGCCCGGGCTCTTGCACAACATGGCCCTCGCGGCGGACCGCCTTCGGCGCGACGAGGACGCTGCGCAGCTCTACAGCGAGTACCTGACCCGGCTTCCCGATGCCGAGAACCGCGTCGAGGTCGAGGCGCGCCTTCGCGCTCTACGCCAGGCCATCGCACGACACGAGCAGGCGCCTCCGGTCGAAGCTGCGCCCGCCGCTGTCGGGACGCCCGCTCGCGAGGTCACCGATGAGCCCTGGTTCTGGCCGGTCATCGGCGGCGGCATCGCGCTGGTGCTCGCGGGCGTCGTTACAGGCATCGTCGTCGGCACTCAGCCAACCGACGAGCCGTACAGAACAGGCGACGTTGGCGGCGTTGTGTTCGCACTCGGCGGGAGCTTCTGATGCGCGGCTGGATCGCAGCCGCGCTTCTCCTCGCCGTGACCGGGTGCCCAACCCGGCCCGCGACACAGATCGTCGTAGAGAT
Source organism: Deltaproteobacteria bacterium (assembly GCA_046342295.1). Lineage (GTDB taxonomy): Bacteria > Myxococcota_A > Polyangia > Polyangiales > Sandaracinaceae > JAFLCL01. The sequence continues at coordinate 9,423 of JBKDQC010000619.1, forward strand.
CGATGCCGAGAGCGGCGTTCGCGCTGACCTGGACGTGATGCACATCGTCGTCAACGGCGGGGACGGTTCGACGGTGGGGGCGCCGGGGATCCAACGCTTGGACGTTCGTGAGCGGCCGCCGCGGTGGCCGTTCACGGTCGTCATCGCTCCCCTCGATCGTGACCCCGAGCGCCGTTACGAGGTCGTCGTCACCGCCGAGGACGCGGAGCCCGTCGGGGGCGGGGTCCGCCCCGTCGTTGCGCGGGTCCGAGCGATCAGCGGCTTCGTACCGGGCGAGACGCGCGTGCTTCGGTTGATGCTCGAGGATGCGTGCCGTGGGGTGACCTGCGACGCTGCCGAGACGTGCCGAGTTGGCGTCTGCGAGTCAGCGGTGGTCGTGCCGGCGTCGATCGGCGTCGATGCTGGTCACCGCGACAGCATGGCCGACGCGGACACGACATCGGAAGACGCGGGCCCGAGCGCAGACGCAGCGCCCCCCTGGGGTGACGCCGCGCCACCTCCAGGAAACGGCGGATTCTGGGCTGAGTGTGGGCGCCCCGAGGACGCCGCATGCGGAGCGGGAATGGCCTGTGTCACCTACGTCACCAGCGGCGTCATGGGTCGTCGTTGTGAAACGAGGTGCGCTACCTACGGACCCACCCCGCCCGACTGTGGCGGTGGTGCCTGTGTCTCAGAGGTGCAGGACACCGAAACGGTGACGTATTGCACCACCCCATGTGACCCGTTTGCGGGTGATCCCTGCAGAGGGACAGCGTCGTGCCTGCTGTTCGAGGTCGGAGGCGCCTGGAACCACTTCTATTGCGTCGGGGCCCCTTCGACGAGAACGCAGGGGGATGCGTGTACGAGCCTTACGGGCTGCGCCCCCGGTCTCGTTTGTGACAGCGTCTGCCGGGCCCTCTGCTCGGATGCGCATCCTTGCTCTGCCGGAACATGCGAACCTCGCTGGGTTGCGCGTGGCGTCGAGTACGGCGTGTGTCTCACGCCGTAGCTGGAGTAGCGACAGGTCCACCCCCGCGCACCGTCGGTACGGGGACGCCCAGCGACGCGACCCGTGGACCGCTGTCTCGCAAGTACACAACCGGGACACGGGGGGCTGCGCCGCTCAACCCCAGCGGCGGGGACGCCTGGAGGACTGGGGGTTATTGAGACGGCGGCGCCGCCGGGCGGGCGAGCGCCCGCGCGACGGTGGCCTTCGGGATGCGGAGCGCGACCGCGATCTCGCGAACCGACCGTCCGGCGGCGCGCAGCTCGCTCGCCCGTTCGACATCCATGGCGTTCATCCGGCGGGGCCAACCCCACGCTCGCCCTTCGGCCTCAAGCCGCGTCCGGGCGGCGGCCGTGCGCGCGCTGATCTGCTCGCGCTCGAACTGCGCGGCCCAGCCCATGACCGCGATCACGAGCTCGGCCATCCGCCCGGAGAGGTCGAAGCCGTCCGCGACGCTCACGAGCTCGACGCCGCGCCCCTGCAGCTCCTGCACGAGTGACACGGTGTCGAGCAGGCCCGAGCGCGTGAGCCGGTCGAGCTTGAACACGTAGATGCGCTCGAGGTCGCCCCGGCGCGCGTCCTGGCGCAGGCGCCCGAGCTCAGGCCGCGCCATCGTCTTGCCGCTGGCCTTCTCGGCGTACCACTCCGAGGTCTCGTGGCCGCGAACGGTGGCGAGCCTGCCGATGGCGTCGCGCTGGGTGGCGAGGTCTTGGCTCTCGGAGCTGACGCGGACGTAGGCGACGGTGCGCATCGATCAACGATGGCGCGCGCGCTGCGAGATGCACGCGCATCGTTGGCGCACCGTGCTCCACCCGCGCCGGGAGGCCCGCGGGGCTTGAAATCGCCGCCGGTTCCGTGCGACTGCTACGAAGGCCGCGGGCGAGGAGAGACCATGATCCCTGGGCGACGAGCGCTGTACGACCAGATCGAGAAGACGCGCGGGTCGCGCGTTATCTCATACATCACCGGAGACCGACCTGGGCTCGAGATCCAGATCCACCCTGAGATCGTCGACCACTTCGTGCACCACCTCGACCTCATCGGCGTTACGCCGAAGATCTCGCTGGTGCTCCACACCCGCGGGGGCAACACCCTCGCGGCGTGGAGCCTCGTCAACCTCATTCGCCAGTTCTGCGATGACTTCGAAGTCATCGTTCCGGCGAAGGCGCAGAGCGCGGGAACGCTCATCGCGATGGGAGCTAACGCGATCGTGATGACAAAACAGGCGACGCTTGGACCGATCGATCCCAGCATCACGGGACCGCTGAACCCTACGTTAGCGACCCCTGGCGGACCGCAACGGGTCCCGGTGAGCGTTGAAGCGATCAACGGTTTCCTCGAGTTCGCCAAGGAGGGCCTCGGGACCGGAGCGGCGCACCACGAGCTCGGGGCGCTCATGGGGGAGCTGACGCGCCAGGTGCATCCCCTGGTTCTTGGATCGGCGTTCCGAGCGAGGGCCCAGATCCGCATGCTCGGCCGACGCCTACTCCAGCGTCACATGACGGACAACGCAACGATCGACAAACTGCTCGCGTTCCTGTGCAGCGAGTCGGGGAGCCACGACTACACGATCTTTCGACGAGAGGCGCGTGACGAACTCGGCCTCAACATCATCAAGCCCACGGTCGATGAGTACCTCGTGCTCAAGGCGCTCTACGATCAGGTGTCCGCGGAACTCCAGCTTGGGGATCCGTACGACCCGAACGTCCTGCTCAACCGACATGTTCCGGACCCCAACGCGCCGGGGTCACCTCCGACAGCTCCCACGCTTCCGCCGGGGATGCAACTTCCGCCTGCCATGCTAGCCGCCCTCGCGGCGTCGACAGGACCGAACGTTCCGTACACGCATCGTCGGGGGCTACTCGAGAGCGTGCCTGGCGGAACCCACGTTTTCGTATCAGAAGGGGTTCTCCAACGACAAAAGTTGCCGCACCCTTCGGGAGTGCTGCAGGACGCAATCCTCGACACCAAGAACTTCGAGGGGTGGCGACATGAGAAGTGACCTGACCTCGTCGGCCGACTACATCGTGTTCGCTCGCCTCACGACGTCCGCGAGTCCGAGCAGTGCCGGCAGTTCGGCGGGGGAATGGTCGGGCGGCGTGGTCGTCGCCCCGCTCCCCGTCATCAGCGTTCCCCGCACCATCCTCCGAGCGGAGTACATGGTCGAAGACAGCTCGTTGGCCGAGCTGCCGCCTGACCGGCGCCCTGGTTGACCACCCGTCGTGAATGCGGGCGCCATGCTCGGTGCCCGAGGTGCTACGGGGGCGCGCCGGGGGGGCGGTTGTCTCGCCGAGAAACGCCGCATCCCCAGCGGCACGAACGGTGTCAGCCGGCCCGGAGTTCGAGCTCGAACGGCGACGTCGGTGAGCGGCGACCGAGGGTGCCGAGGAGCGAGAAGACGTCGCCCTCGGCGACGTGCTCGTGAACGAGCGCGCGCGCCACGTCGGGGCGGCGCGTCGGCGGGACTCGGACCTCGAAGAACGGCCAGAGGCGATGCGAGCGGTACTCGTCGTCGAAGGCGGGGAACTCGGGCAGCGCGGGACGCCCGCTCGATGTGTACGCCGGGTCGTAGCGGAAGACGAACTCACCGTCCTCGCGCGACAGAGTACCGACGCGAGCGCGCGCTCCTGCGACCGGAACAAAGAGATCCACGACGCGCCCCTCGGCCGGGGGCGACCGGCGCTGTAGGCGCTCGAAGCTCATGCCCCAGGAGCTGAGGATCTGGTCGAGAGACTCTGCAAGGCGACGGATCATCGGGATACGATCTCTAGCAGCCGAGCGTGCCGGTGCGCCAGGAGCTCCGCGATCAGCTCGAGCCGAAGCGGCGTGAGGAGCCCGGCCATCTCCTCGTGGAGCACGCGGCGTGCGGCGATCGGTCGAAAGGCGCGGACGACGCGAATCATCTCGGGCAAGAGGGGATGCCTCTCTCGCCGGAGATACTCGGCGAGCTCGAAGTGGCTGCCGCGCGGCGACCCCGGCGCAGCGATCAGCGTGCGGGAGCGGTCCGCGTAGGCGTGCAGCCATTCCGTCCGCGCACGCGCAGGGGCAGCGCGGCGGCGCAGCGCGGCGTCGTCGTGGTTCCAGAGCAGACCGCGTGCGGTGTCGAACAGCGGAGCGAAACGCGGCTCGCGTCGCCCGAGCGAGTCCTCGATCACGCCCCAGTTCATCGCGTGCCGGTCGTTCGCACCGATGAGGGCGTCAAACGCCAGCATGCGCCCGAACGCGGCGGTGATCGCTGGTTGGGACGGGCCTGCGTACGCCTCGACGAGAATGTCGTGGACGGTGTCGACAGTATAGAAGTCGCGCTCGGTCGCCCGCGTCAGCTCGCGGTCGAGAGTCGTTCGATCGAGGCCGAGGCAACGGCCCACGATCTCGACCCCATGGACGAGCCGGTCATGGGTCCGTGTGAAGAGGCGCGACATGAAGCGCACGTCGGGGTCGCCGAGCGAGCCTCTGGGAATCCGTGCGAGGCGCGAGCGTGCGACCGCCACGGGCAGCACCGACGCGAGGCGAGCGATCAGGTGCTCTGTCGTGCACTCGATAATGCCCTCGCGTCGCGGGGCCTTCGCGATGAACGCGTGGTGATGGACCTGACGTACGTCTCCTCGAAAGAGGACGAGTGATTTCGGGGCGTCCCCGGGCAGGGAATACTCACGCGTACCGAGCTCGACGTAGTGCGGCTCGAGGACGGGGATGGCAGACACGTTCACGTCATCCAGCCAGCGTGCGGCAGGAGGCTCGCCAAACGGGCGGCTCGCTCGACGCTCGGCTCGCGCGTGGTGTGTCCGGGTCATGGCGGAGTCTGCCCGATAGCGCATGGTTGGAGTTCCATCACCCGGACGACTGATCGCCGGTCGCGCGCGAGGACACCGACCCACCGATGCCGACCATGAGCAGGCGCACGAGCTCGATGGCGGTGCGGACGGCGAACGGCCCGCCCTCGCGGACTCTCGAGCGCCAGGACCACCTCGCGACGCCTCGACGACGAGGCCGGCGTCTCGGCGAGCGCGGCGTGCGACACCGACCTGGCGGCGCGCTCGCGGGCTGACCGACGCTACCGGATCCGGCAACCGACAGACACGGACGTCCCGAGCGGAGTCGCGGTCGTGCGGAGCGCGACCTGGCCACGACCGGACTGCGTGTCGCGGGCGCAGCGGGTCCCGCCACAGCACGAAGCGACAATCGAGACGAGTGCATCGGTGCCGGGCAGCGAGCAATCGAGCCGTCGGCTGAAGATCCGCAGGTTCTCACCCGCGAGCGGAACATCCGGGTTCAAGGTGCAGGACCAGCGCGTGTCCACGACCTGGAAGGTCTGCGCGATGGGCCGGACAGGGAGCTCGACGACCTCGCCTTCGTGCCCAACGGCCGAGCGCGTCATGGACAGCGTGTACTCGGCCGCGGGATCGCGGCCGCGCTGCGCGACGGCGCTCGACGCCAACAGCAGAAGAACCAGGCCCGCGGCGGTGCTTGCAAGACGGTGCATCCGAGCGAGCCTACTGCGATTTCGCGCGCGCCAGCGCCGTCGCCCGACGCGATGAATGCATCGGCGAAAGCACGCGCCGCGTCGTGCGGCGGGGCAAGAGCGAGCTCTTTGCCGCCCCCACCACCAACCCCACCACACCCCGGGACGCGACGCAGAGGCATGCGGTGCCTAGACGCGTCTTCGTCAGGGATTCCGAGCCGTTTCTCGGGGATGTGGAGGGTCGGCGGACACTTTCACGGTGGCTACGAGGGTTCGAATCCCTCTGGGGACGCTCTTCGTAGTGAACATTCCGCTGCCTGGTTCGCCACACACGGCGAACAGCGCGACGCCCATCCTGAGACCGCCGCGGATCGCGCTGTTCATCGCGGCGCGATCGGCGTTCATCCAGAGCTGTCGTGATGGCTGAGGATGAAGATGACGGCGTCGAGATCCTGCGCGCCCTGGGGCACCGGGTGATCGAGCTCGGCCTCAAGCGCCGTGCCGTTCTGCACCGCGAGGCGTTCCAGGCGCGCCTGGAGCGGTGCGCGCGCGAAACGATCGAGCTGCACGACGACCGAATCCTCGGGTCCGACGATGCGCGCCAGGATCTCGGTCGTGTGCCCGCCTCCGGCGAACACGTCGACGACGTCCATGCCCGGCCCGATCCCGAAGAACGCGAAGGTCTCCACGGGATGACGACCCGCATCGAGCGCGCGTTCCTCCTGGGTGCGGTCGGCAGAAGCGACGGCCTGCTCGGCGGCATGGCGACCTCCCGTGACGCGTCGCGCCGAGGTCTCACCGCCCTTGCTCGACGTCTCGGTCGGCTCGATCCCGGAGGCGATGGAAGAGGCGCGATGCGCCGACAGCGCGAGCGCGAGGATGCGAACGTTCAGGTTTCGCATGCGCTCACGAAAGACGCGCGCGACCACACCGCAACGAGCCGTGCGACGAGCCCGCCCTGTCGAGCAGGCCCCCTTCGAGGTCGAGAGGGGCGCTTCCGAGCTGGACCGATATCCGCCAACGAGCCGGCGCTCGTGAGCCACGTGTCAGGCTTGCCGAAGGCTTCCTGGTGGTTCAGCCCCCGAGGTTCCCCATGGCGGCGCTACGGATCCGGGGATCGAGCAAGGGCCAGGTGGTGGTCCCGCAGGCGGTGCGGGAGCGTCACGGCGGGAAAGAAGGGACCGCGCTCCGGGTGACCGAGACCGCTGCAGGCGCGCTGCCCGAGGCCACGGCAGCGCCAGCGCGTCCGATCGCGGACCTCGTCGGCTGCGTGTCGTATCGCGGCCCGGCCCGGACGGTGCACGACATGCACAGAGCCATCGTCGCCGAGGCTCGTCGCAGGGGGCGCTGATCGCATGATCGCCATCGACACCAACGTCCTCGTCCGGCTGATCGTCGCCGACGACCCGGAGCAGACCCGTCGTGCGCGCGCGCTCGCCGCCGAAGGGCCGATGTTCGCGACCTTCGACACGAAGCTCGTCCGCCGCGGGAAGAAGCTCGCCGTCCGCCCGCCCGTACGCTCGCCGTGACCGGGAGCGTCCAGACCTCGCGGAATCATCCCGACTCGCCTTCGGCGAGGTCTGGAGCCTCCTGAACCGTCCCGGTCTGCCTTCGGCGCTGGTTCGAACCTCCCGGGAGCCAGCCGGGCTCGTGGTGACGGGGTCTGAACCAACCGCAGGGACGTGGTCCCCGAAAAACGTCGAGGGACTCCGGCAGCTTCGATCCTGGTTCGATTTTCTTTCGCTCTGTGCGCAACGCGGGCGAGGAGGCACCGAGAAAGGCGGCACCAGGGCGGTCGAGGTGACCGTCCGGAAAGAAAGGTGCCCCATGGGAACTCGGTTCCAGAACGCAGTCGCTCTCATCGCCAGCTACACCAACACCGCGCGCTTCCACTCCCGACACGCGAGCCCGCTCGCGGCCCAACTCCGGGCGGCGGCGCCCAGGGACCTCACGGTCGATCAGCGCCACGCGCTCGAGCAAATCGTCGCGGCCTCCGAGGCGGTGGATGACATCGCGAAGCTCCGCCAGCGCACGTCGCCACCGGCGGTGCGTGGGCCGCGGAACTCGGTGGTCACCGGCTGGACGTCCATGTTCCAGGCGCTCACGGCGCTCTCGAGCTGCGCGCCCGAGGTGGGCAGCACGGGAGCCGAGGCCGCAAGGCTGCTCGAGACGCTCTTCCCCGAGGGCGTCACGTTCTCGCTCGACGACGCGCCCGCCGTGTGGAGCAGCTCGCGGGTCATCCTCTCGCGCATCGAGGACGAAGGCCTCGCCGCGCGCATCGACGCGCTCCTTCATCCGGCGATGCGCGCGAGCGTGGTGCACGCCCACGCGCAGCTTGGCGCCGCGATCGGTGTCGATGGTCGCGCGGCGTCGTTCCCCTCGACGCACTCGCTCGCCGAGGCGAGCTCGCGCTTCGCGTTCGCGGTCAGCGCGTACGCACGTGCGATGTCGGTTCGCCTCGACCCCAACGATGCGGCCGCGATGGACCGCTTCGCGAATGTTCTCTCCCCGATCGACTCGTTCCGCGTGAACGGGAAGGTCGAGGAGGAGGAGAGCGAGGAGCCCGGTGTGCCCAGCCCCGTCGCGCCCGCCCCCGGCGATCCCACGCCGCCGCCGCCGTTCGCCAACGCGTGACGCGGGCCATCTCACCCAGCACATGACCCCTCTCCCGCTCCGCGGGTGAGGGAGTCGCCCTCCACGGAGTCGCGCGATGTCCTCGAACCCCAACTTCGGTGCCCTCAACCTGGGTGCCAAGCGCACGCTCGACGGCAAGAAGTCGCTCGGCGACTACACCCTCGCTCCGGAGAGCTTGCTCACGCACGGCGTGATCGTCGGCATGACGGGGAGCGGCAAGACGGGCCTCGTCACCGTACTGGTCGAGGAGGCGCTCCGCGCGGAGATCCCCGTCCTGGTCGTCGACATCAAGGGAGACCTCCCCAACCTCGCCCTGGCGTTCCCGTCGTTCGACGAGGCGGCGATGACGCCGTGGGTGGAGCCGGCGCCGCGTGACGAGGACGGGATCGCCGACCCGCCGCTCGTGCGCGATGCCGTCGAGGCGCGACGTGCAGGCCTCCGCGTGGCGGGCCTGGGTGAGCGCGAGCTCGCGGACTTCGGCGCGCGGACGCACGTCCGCGTGATCACGCCCGGCTCGAGCGCGGGCGAGGAGTTGCACCTCCTCTCCTCGCTCGAGCGTCGCTCGCCGCGCTGGGATCGCGATCTCCCCGCGGCGCGCGCGACGCTCTCGGCCGCGATCTCGCTCGTCCTGCGGCTGGTCGGGCGCGAGAGCGATCCCGGGCGCAGCAAGGAGCACGCTCTGCTCTGCGTGCTCGCGGAGAAGCGGCTCGCCGCCGGGCGCGACGCGCCGATCGACGCCCTGGTGCTCGACGTGATCGAGCCTCCGATCGACACCATCCGAGCTCTCCCGCTCGACGAGTACGTGGGCCGCAAGCCCCGACACGATCTGGCGGCGGACCTCAACACGCTGCTCGCGACTCCGTCGTTCGTGTCGTGGCGACGTGGCCAGTCCATCGACGTCGCGCGCTGGATGGAGCCCGTGCACGGCAAGACCCCCGCGACGATCGTGAGCGTCGCGCACCTCGACGACGAGGAGCGCATGCTCGTGCTGGGCGTCCTGCTCGAAGAGGTGCTCAGCTGGGTCCGCAGCCTGAGCGGGACCTCGCGCCTGCGCGCGCTCGTCGTCTTCGACGAGATCTACGGCTACCTCCCCCCGCACCCTGCGTCCCCGCCGACGAAGCGCCCTCTGGTCGCGCTCATGAAGCAGGCCCGCGCCTACGGCGTCGGCTGCGTCCTCGCGACGCAGAACCCGATGGACCTCGACTACCGCGCCCTCTCGAACGCCGGCACCTGGTGCCTGGGCCGCCTCCAGACCGACGCCGACCGAGCCCGCGTCCTCGACGGCCTCGGCCAGGACAAGAAGAAGGGCAAGCTCGCCCAGCTCCTCAAGCACCTCACGGCGAGGTGGTTCGTGGTCCGCGACAGCAAGAGCGAAGGGCTGAGCCTGCTGTATCCGCGGCACGCGATCTCGTACCTGCGCGGGCCGATGACGCAGGAGGAGATCAGGCGAGTGAAGGCGCCCGCGCGATGAGGCAGAACTCGCGAGCCGACACTCGGCGACTCCGGAATGCCGTTGCCGTCCCCGTGAAGCCCTGAGGCGCAGGTGCTTTGGTCGCGCGGCACAGGGGAGTGACGGAGGCCGAGGTGCGGGCACGCGTGCTGGATGCCCTGCGACGCCACGTCCAGGGCTGAAGCAGCCAGCGCACGGGATCGCGGTCGCGGCGCGAGGTGTAGAGGTCGTCGGCGTGGCAGAATCGTAGAGCGGTTCCATCAGCGCAGGTGGCCTTCGATCCACCAGGGGTGCTCGGGAAGCTGCAGCGCGTTCCGCTCTGCGGGCGTCAGCGCGAGCACTGCGGTGCCGGTGGCGCCGCCTTCCGCGAACATTTCTCGGAGGAACACCTCACCGTCCGGAGGAAGCCCCTCGGGGATCTGCATCGTCTCGTGCGCGCCGAGGCGCTTGGTCAGGGTGCCGCGGTAGCGCATCGCGCGCAGTTCGTCGGCCGTGAGAGGCGCGTCCTCCACGAAGAGCACGTGGAACGACGGACCCGCCGTGCGGTCGCGGTAGTAGTAACCGACGCTCTTCTCTCCGTGATCGTTGAGTCGCGCCCAGCCGAAGTCGGCCGGGATGGCGAGGGGCGCGAGGCGAGGCTGTGCAGGCGGCGGTGCGGTGTGCGGGGCGGTCCCTTCCCGGGAGCCGCCGGTGGCGCGGGACGAGAGAACCGAGGCTGCGACGGTGACGCCGAAGGCGATCAAGGCGATGCCGGCGACGCCAACGAGGAACGCGAGGAGAGACATGGTCGGATCGTACGGCCTTGTTGGCGCCGCCTTCCTCGTCGATCGCGGATCACCCGCGCGCTTCCAGAGCCGCACGGATGCGAGGGAAAAAAGCCATGAGGTGATGTTTTTCGCCACCTCCGCGAGACAAACACCATGCGACGGCGGTGCTTTCGCGGGCACGAGGTGTGCTGAGGCCGCTGTCATGCGTCGACACTCCACGGAACTGTTGCCCTTCCACAGCCGTCCTCGGGACGGCCGCCGGCCTCGCTCGACGAGGCTCATCGCCTTGCTGGCGCTCGTGGCGGGCGCCTGTGTGCCGTCCCGCGGTCGCGCGGGCGAGCCGCACCCGGCCGCAGGGGTCGCTGCGCGGGACAGCGACGCGACCGGTCTCGAACGGTTGTCGTGGCCGGATCGCCTCGGGCTCGAGCGCGCCATGGCGGCGCTCGAGCCTCGGTTCGCCCCTGGTGGGGACGGAGCGCTCGAGCTCGAAGGCGCGCAGGGGGTGGACCTCCAATTCTCCGCCCGGGGCGCCGAGGCCCACGTCGGCGACCGCACGCTCGCGATCCGGGCCAGCGCGGTCGGTCGCCCCGGCGCGCTCGAGGCGCTCGTCGATGGTACGCCCGAGGTGCACGGCCCGGAGGTCCAGCGGAATCGAGGCGCGGGAGTGATCGAGTGGTGGCGCAGCCTTCCGAGCGGGCTCGAGCATGGCGGGACGCTCGCCGAGCGGCCTCGCGGTGACGGGCAGCTCGAGGTTCACGTCGAGGTCTCGGGGTTGCTCGCGCGCGCCGAGTCGAGCGACCGGGCGCTCCTCATCGATGGGCGCGGCACGACGGTCGCGCGCTACGAGCACCTCGTGGCCTGGGACGCCGATGGCGCGCGCGTGCCAGGCCGCATCGAAGTCCACGCCGGCGCGGTGGTGCTCGCCGTCGACGACGAGCGCGCCCGCTATCCGCTCGTGGTCGACCCGCTCCTCGTCACCCTCGAGGCCACGCTCGAATCCCCGGACCTGCTCCCGGACTGCGCCCGCGGTTGCGCCGACGACGCCTTGCCGCGCTTCGGCGCCTCCGTGGCGCTGAGCGCCGATGGCAGTCGCGCGCTCGTCGGCGCCCCGTGGGGATCGTCGGCGCTCTCCGGCGCCGTGGTGCCTGGCTTCGCACGGGTGTTCGCGCGCACCGGAAGCACCTGGGCCCTCGAGGCCACCCTGACCGCCTCCGAGGGGGAAGCTCGCTTCGGCGCGTCGGTCTCCTTGAGCGCCGACGGCTCCCTCGCGCTCGTGGGCGCGCCTGACGGTCCCGGCTCGGGCGGCGTGCGCACCGGCAGCGCGCACGTCTTCGTGCGCAGTGGAACGGTGTGGGCCGGGGAGGGAACGCTTCTCCCGCGCGACGGGCGCGCTGGAGAGCACTTCGGCGCGTCCGTCGCGCTCAGCAGCGACGGAACACGCGCCGTCGTCGGCGCCCCGGGATCGTGGATCGCCTACAGCGGGCCCTATGACCCCCTGCCGGGCTTCTGCACGCGAGGGCCCATGCCCGGCAGCGCACGGGTGTTCGTGCGCGACGGCTCCGGGTGGACGGAGGAGGCGAGGCTCGCCGGCCCCGGCCTCGCGCCGTTCGCAGAATGCGATGCGTTCGGTCACGCGGTGGCGATCGACGCGGACGGCACCCGCGTTCTCGTCGGAGCCCCGGCGGACGACGCACCGGTCTCGGACTTCCGTGGATCGATTCCAGGGGGGGGCACGGCGCGGGTGTTCGTCCGCGAGGGGAGCTCCTGGAGGCTCGAGACGATGCTCCTTCATCCGCTGACCGAGACGGCGTTCCGCGGAGAGCCGGCTCGGGGCCGGGGCGAGTGTTTCGGCTCGGCCGTGGCGCTCTCGTCCGACGCGTCTCGCGCGCTGGTGAGCGCACCCCGATTGCCGTTTCCCCGAGGCCAGGCGGTGGTGTTCGCGCGCACGGAGGCCGCGTGGACGACGGAAGCCGAGCTCACGTCGTACCTGTACCCGTCGCCGTTGACGCCTACGCTCGGCGCCGCGGTCGCGCTGAGCAGCGACGGTCGTCTGGCCCTCGTCGGGGATCCCCGGGGCCAGGATCCACGCACGGGGCGCGGAGACGGAAACTTGAGGGTGTACTCCCGAAGCGGCGAATCGTGGAGCGAAGACCAGCTCGTCGGGTCTCTGGAGCCTCTGGAGTCTGAGCCGCGGGTGTGGTTTGCCTTCTTCGGGGCCGCGCTCGCCATGAGCCGCGACGGGGGGTGGTGGCTGGTCGGCGGTCCCCAGGGAGGGGAAGGGCGCGGCGGCTACGCCCGCGTGCTCACGACCGGAGGCTCGCCCGTGGGGCTCGACGCCGGAGCGGCAGACGCAGGTCTCGATGTCGATGGTGGATCGTCTGCTCCGGACGCCCGGTCGTCGCTCGATGCCGGGTCGGCGGAGCGCGTCGATGCCGCGCGCGAAAGCCTGGATGGCGGGGTCGCGCGGCAAGACGCGGCGCAGCGGTCGGATGCCGACGTGTCACGTCCCGACGCGGCGGCCCTCGCGCCAGACGCGGCGGCGTCGGTGCCGGACGCTGCCGTCGCCGCGGAGGCGCCGCGACCGAGTGGCTGCGGCTGCCGCGCCGCAGCGCGCACGGACGAAAGCGCGTGGCTCGCGCTCGGGCTGGCGCTCGCCGCCGTCGCCTTCTCACGGGGCCGCGCGCGGAGCCCGAGACCACGGGGCGAGCGCCCGGCGGTCTGTCGCGCTCCGCAAGCGCGGTCCGACGACCGCGGGTTCCGAGGAACGCCGTCGGCGGCCGAGCAGACGACGCCGACGGAGCCCGCGTTGCGCGTCGCGGCCCTCGGGCGGCGCAGCCAGCGCTGAGCCGCGCTCAGCTCACGCCGTCGCAGCGGCCGAACGCGATCAGGCCGAAGATACGCGGCACGACACCGGGTGTGGTCGAGCTCATCCGGATGGAGACTTCGAGGAAACGGCCCGTCGGCACCGGGCCGGGGGGCGAGGAGAGTGAGGGGCTCGGGGGCTCGAAGGGTCCGATGAGCTCCGCGCGATCGAGCGCTTCGCGCGTGTCGGCCGCGCGCACGCTGAGCCGCACACGCGCGTCGTCGGGGAGGCTCGCGTCGAGCGAGAGACCGGTCCAGACGGCGTTGCCGCATCCCTCGAGCACGACGCGGTGCTGTCCGCTCGCGCCGAGCAGTCCGTTGAGGCCGTAGCCGGTGAAGTCGCTGTAGGTGTACGGGGTCTGGCCCACGGGGAAGCCCGTGATGTCGCCCGTCGCGCGGTCGAGGCGGTAGGCGCGGTCCGACCCCTTCGCGATGCCCCACACATGCCCGTCGAAGGCCACGCCGACGCCGACGAGCTCGTCCGCGCGGGGCACCACGTGCACCTCCGTCAGTGACAGGTCGGCGACCGCCAGCTCGTAGAGCGCCGCCTCCTCGCGCGGCGTGCGGCCCGCGATCCAGATCGCGTCCGCGCTCGCGGCGATGCCACGAACCGAATACCGGTTCTGCGACGCGGGCAAGGCTCCGCTCTGAGCCCAGCGATCCGTCACGGGGTCGTACGCCGCCACGCCGCGCCAGCGCCTGCCCCACTCGCCGGCGACGAGGACACGGCCGAGGCCATCGACCGAGATGCCGTAGGTCACGACGTTCTCGGGCAGCGGCACACGCGTCACGTCGCAGGTCTCGGGGTCGACGGCCACGAGAAACGTGGCGCCCCCGGGGCCCGAGGTGAACCACACGCGACCATCGGGCGCGGTCACGGCGCCGTACGGCCCGAGGCCGAGAGGGATCGAGGCGATCTGTGCGCCCCGATCCTGAGTGAGCACGAGGGCGAGCTGCTCCGTGTAGAGACCGACCCACACGTCGCCCGGCTCACCGCTCGTGTCCGAGAGGCCGATCGCGAGCGCGCGCGCGATCGCGTTCTCTCCGCCGACGGCGACCGTCCAGAGCAGGCATTCGTCGGGCGGTCCCGCGAACTCGCCGAGGTCTTCGTCGAGCGCGATCGAGCCGTCGCCATCGAGGTCCGCGCTCGTCTCGATCACGCCGTTCGCGTCGCGATCCACACAGCGCTCTTGCGCGCCCGCGATCTTCGTCACGGACGCGACGCCGCCGAAGGCGCGGTTGGCGACGTACGCGTCGAGGCGCTGATCGAGCGCCGTGCGCGACGGCTGGCTCTCGCGGCCGAACGGCAAGCCTCCCCTGTCCACGCTCGGGTAGCGCGCCGTCTCGCGGCCCGTGACCGGATCGAGACGGGAGACCGTCCCTTCGTCGGTGTTGGCGATCCAGAGCGCGGGCTGAGGCAGCTCGACCGGCGGCGGCTCGAGGGTGAGCGTTCCGTCGTCGAGCACGAGGACCCCCGTCGAGCCCGGGCCGAGCGTCCAGCCGCCGGGGCCCGGCGCCTCGAAGCGCATGCACTCGGCGCCC
>JBKDQC010000620.1:0-1422 GCA_046342295.1 Deltaproteobacteria bacterium
GCGGACGGCTCGATCTACCTGCGCGGGGAGTGGGGCCACGACGACAACGAGACCGGCGGCGGGCCGTGGCGCTCGGTGCGGCTCCGGAACCGCCGCCCGCAGCTCAGCTCGGGCAGCGGCGGCTCCTCCGGCTCCGAGGACAGCGCTGGAGAACCGGAGGGCGACGACCTCGACAGCCCCGGGTCAGGCTCGTACGGGTCGGGCTCCTACGACTCCGGCTCGGGCCGATCCGGGTCGGGCCGCTCGGGCACGGGGTCGGGGGCGGGCTCGCGGGGCTCGGACGACCTGGGCGACCTCTGACGCCGCCGGCAGGTCACCGCCCGCGAGTTCACACGCGATGCGCACGGCAGGCTTCGACGTCGAGCGATTCCTCCGAGAGCGCGAGCCCCACTGGCACGAGCTCGAGGCGACCCTCGCGAGCGTCGAGCGCAGCGGAGCGCGCTCGCTCGGCACTGCGGGCGCGCGGCGCTTCGCCAAGCTCTACCGCATGGTCTCGGCGGACCTCGTCCGCGCGCGGACCGAGCTCGTCGACGCGTCCGTCCAGGACTACCTGAACGATCTCGTCGCCCGCGCGTACCGGCAGGTGTACGCAGGGACCGTCGGCTCGGGCTGGAGCGTCTTGCGCTTCTTCGCGCTGGAGTTTCCAGCCTTGGTGCGCGCGGAGCGCCGGGCGGTGGCGCTCTCCGCCGCGCTCTTTCTCGCCGGGGGCGTCGTGGGTGCCGCCGGGATGGCCCTGGACCCTCGCGCGGCCGCGGTGCTCGTGCCCGAGCAGCACCAAGCCCACACCCCCGGCGAGCGCATCGCGCACGACGAGGGGGAAGGCGGCCATGGCTCGGGCGAAGCCGCTGCGTTCTCGTCGTTCCTGTTCACCCACAACATCCAGGTGTCCTTCCTGGTGTTCGCGATGGGGATCACGTTCGGGATCGGGACGAGCGCCCTCATGTTCTACAACGGCGTTCCCCTCGGCGCGCTGGCATGGCAGTACCACGCAGCGGGCCACGGCCTGTTCTTCTGGGCGTGGATCCTCCCGCACGGCATCCCGGAGATCTCGGAGATCGTGATCGCCGGCGCCGCGGGCCTGATCCTCGCGCGTGGCCTGCTCTGGCCGGGGCGCAGGACGCGCCGGGACGCGCTCGTGCACGAAGCGAAGGTGGCGGTGCGCCTCGTGGTCGGCGGCATGCCGGTGCTCGTCTTGGCGGGTCTGATCGAGGGGACCATCAGCCAACTGCATGCTCCGCTCATGCCGTACTGGGCGAAGCTCCTCTTCGCGCTGGTGGTCGGCACCGGGCTCTTCACCTGGCTGCTGCGCGCGGGGCGGACTCGGCCGCTCGAGGGGGCGCGCGCCGATGCGTGAGCTCCTCGTGATCCGCACGCCCGAGAATGTCTCGTTCGAGCACGAGCTGGCGGCGCTGGGCAGCCGGG
>JBKDQC010000621.1:0-2944 GCA_046342295.1 Deltaproteobacteria bacterium
GCGGGTTTTGGGTTGTGGGGTGTTGGTTTTTGGGTTCTTGGGTCTTGGGGTTTTCGTTTTTGGGGTGTTGGGTCTTGGCGCCCGCGGCCGGGGGCGCTCGGCGGGTCGTCGCGGTGTTTCGGCCGAGCGCGCGCGCCGCGGTGAGCGTGGCCTCGAGAGCCTCCGCGGCGAGCGAGAGGCCCTCCGCGGTATGGCCGTTCGCCCACAGCGTCTCGGCGCACGTGGCCTTCTGACGACCGAGCAGCAACGCATCGTGGATGCGACGGCGCTCCGCCTCGGCCACGCGGTCGACGGTCGCGGCGGCAGCCTGCAACGTGAAGAATTCCGCGACGTTCGCGATGAGCTGGGTCTCTGCCAAGGTGCCTGCCTCCGGGGACGCGCGAATCTACCAGCCGCGCCCTCGGCGAGCGAGGCCGGTTCAGATCGCGTCCTCGCCGCGCTCTCCGGTGCGGATGCGAATCGCCTCCTCGACGGTCGTCACGAAGATCTTTCCGTCTCCGATGCGGCCCGTCTTCGCGGCGCGCTCGATGGCCTCGATCACACCGGGCACGAGCGCGTCCGCGCATACGATCTCGATCTTGACCTTCGGCACGAAGTCCACGACGTAGGCCGAGCCCCGGTAGACCTCGCGCTTGCCTCCCGTCCGACCGAAGCCCTTGACCTCGGTGACGGTCATGCCGCGGATGCCGACCTCCGCGAGCGCGTCCTTCACCTCGTCGAGCTTGAACGGTTTGACGATGGCCTCGACCTTCTTCACGAGCGCCTCCACGGTTGCGGGTTCGCATTACCGGCGGGCGCCCGGTCGCGCGGTCTGCGTTCATGCCGGATGCCCACCATGTCCCGACCCTACCACTCCGGCTGCGCGTCCGCCTCGTCGGCGTCGGGCGCTCCGGCATCCGACCTTCTCTCCGCGGCGAGGAGGCGGCGCGCGAGGGCGAGGGTCGCGTCGAGCTCCGGGCGCGCGAGGTCCGCTCGTACCAGGAGGTCGGGGCCCTCGGATTCGAGCTCGACGTGCGCGAGCGCGACGGCGAGCGCGGACTCCGCGAGCTCCGGCGCGCGCCGGGCCTCCGAGATGCGCTCCTCGAGCGCGCGCGCTGCGCTCGACGCCGCGCCCTGACTCTCCAGGCCGAAGGCGAGGGAGAGCGACACACCGTCGGTCACGCTCAAGCCGAGCCCGAGCGCCTCGGTCTGCTCGAGCGAGAGGCCCTCGACTCCCACGCGGCCAATCCTTCCGAGGAGCTGGCGCCACGCCCGCGGCAGCCGCGCGAGCAGCCGCACGTGCGCCGGCGCCCCGGCCCCGTCGCGCGCCGTGCGCCGGTAGAGGCGTTCGAGAACGTCGTCGCGGCGAAGGCCAGTCGAGGTGCCCGCGTCGATCCGAAGCAGCTCGGCGACCACCACCTCCGAGCCTGCGACGAAGCCGTCCTGCCCGAGGGCGGCTGCCACGCCGAGGCCCTGGTCGCTCGCGATCGCCTCGGCCCCTTCGATCGTCGTTCGGTGCACGCCGCCCCCGTCGTCCGCGACCACCTCCGCGAGGCAGCGCGCCAGCGCCTCCGGGTCGAGCGGCCCGCGCGCGAGGAACGCGACTTCACCGAGCGCCTCGCCTCGGCCGTTCGGCCCGTCTCCTTCCCCGAGCACGTAGACCTCGACGCGCTCGAGTGAGTCGAGCATGTCGAGACCACACGCGTCGCGGACATGATCGAGCCCCGTGCTCGTCTCCCCCGCGAGCGACCGAAAGAGAGCCGACGCTCGCAGCGCTGGCACATTCAGCTCCGCGAGCACGACCGCGCGCTCGGGCGCGCCCTCGAGCAGGCCGTGCGGTCCCGTCGTCCGCCGCGCGAGCCCATGCGCGAGCGCACCCACCAGGGCGGCCAACCCAAGCAGCAACGCGAGGTTGCGCGCATTCTGAGACACGCGCGAACACTACCCAGGATCGGCGCGACGACGAGCCTCCTCGCGCTGAGCCGCGTCGATGGCCCCGTCAGGACAGCTCGAGGTGGCGAGTCCGGCATGCCGCGCGAGGGCAGCGGGATGATGCAGGGCGGCTTCGGCATGGGCATGGCCATGGCCAACATGTACGGCCAGCAAGCGCAGGGGATGTACGGACCCCCGCACGGCGAGCCCCCGCTGGGCGCACCGGCCGCGCAGGGACCGATGCCTCTGGGCGGCCAGACCGCGCCGACACTCGCGTCCGCGAGCGGCAGCCTCGCCATCTGCACGCAGTGCGGCGCGCGGGCACCGCCCGGGAAGCCCTGCGCCGAGTGCGGCGCAGCGATGGGGCCGCCCCAGCCCAAGCCGTGCACGGGCTGCAGTCAGATGAACCCGCCGGGCGCGAAGTTCTGCGCCCACTGCGGTGCGCGTGACCGCGGGCGCGCGGAGCGCGCGCGCTGCGGGCTCGGGAGGGCGGCTGTCGCCAACCGACCGCCGATTGCGGCGCGCGCGACGGCACGCAAGACTTCTCCATGGCCGAAGTAGCGCGAGACACCGCGAGGATGCATGCGCTCCGCGCCGCCTGCGTGTCCCTCGGGTGCGCGCTGCTCGGCATCGCGGTGCCGTTCTCGATGGGGAACACTGGCTGCGCGACGGAGCGGACGCTCAAGGGCCCGGGGGAGCCCTGCACGCGCACGGCCGAGTGCGAGGCGGATCTCATGTGCGCGTTCGGCGTGTGCAGCGCCGGGCCCGACGTCGACGCCGCGGTCCCGGACGACGCGGGCGCGGGCGACGTCGGCGGGCACGATGCGTCGGGCGCCGCCTCGGCCGACGCGGCGCCGGACGCAACGTTCTGACGAGCGCTCTCACGCCGACCCCGCGCGGTCCGCGCCGGGCCGAGCGCGGTGTCACCGGCGCTGCGCGACCGAGGGATAGATCCAGCGGGCGCGGAGGCGTGTCAGGCGCGGCCTGATCACGTAGGGCTGCGGGTCGTGGTCGAGGGTGTTGGTGAGGAGGT
>JBKDQC010000622.1:0-3515 GCA_046342295.1 Deltaproteobacteria bacterium
TCCCTCGACGACACGCTCTCCATCCGGGACCCGGCCGTGGACCGCCGCTTCGACCACGTCGAGGAGATCCTCGACGGACCAATCGGCCTCGGGTGCGATCTCCTTCGCGCTGGCGAGCAGTCGCCGCGCGAACTGCTGCGCCAGGACGATGTCGTCCTTGAGCGTCGCGACGTCGGCGCGCTCGAGCGGATGCAGATCGATGCCCAGGCGCTTCGCTGCTTCCGTCACGGTGGTCATGAGGACACGCTACCACGCCTCGCCCGCGAGGGTCCGCAGGAGAGCGGCCACGCCTGTCAGGGCTCCGGCGTGCTCGCCCGGCTCTGCGGCTCGCGCGTGGCTCGCAGGACGAAGTCGGCGCCGTTGTCGTTCGTGTCGTGGCGGTTGCCCGCGCTCGCGTCTGCTCCGCTGCTCATCGAAGGAGCGGTGGAGGTTGCGTTGGCCTTTCGTTCGTACGAGCCCGACGAGGACGGGCTGAGCGGCGCCAGCGCGGTGCCCTCGCAGATGGACGCGACGGCGGTCCCCCAGCAGACGCGGTCGAGAACGGTGCCGCCGTGCTCGAGCGACCACGAGCCGCCGCTGTCCGATGCGCCCATGGTCCACGCGGTTGCATCCGGCATCGGCGCCACCGAGTACCCGCTTCCCGCGAACAGAAAGAATCCCCCGGGCGGGAGTCGTGTTCCCATCGGGACGGTCGCGCGCCCGCTCCGTGAGCCTCCGCTGGCGGAGGTGTAGAAGATTTGGGCGCCCCCGATGTCCACCGTGCGGTCCGAGGTGTTGTAGATCTCGACGATCTCGTCCAAGCCACCCGCGGGGCCGGTGTGGGTGAACTCGCTGATGAGCACGACGCCGGCGCAGCCAGCGCCGACGCAGCCGATGCCCGAGTCTGGAGAAAGGTGCGCATCTGGGACGCTGAAAGCGTCGCGCGGGAGAAACGCGTCGGGACTCGAGAACGCATCGACCGGTGCGGTCGCGTCGGGCCTCGAGAAGGCGTCGGGCCTCGAGAAGGCGTCGGGCGCGAGAGCGAACGCGTCGTCCGAGAGCGCGTCCGGCCCCGACTCGAACGCATCGATCGACGCATCCGGGAAGAAGAAAGCGTCGAGCCTCGACGCATCGACGAGCGTGCCCGCGTCAGGTCTCTCCACGCCGGCGTCCGGAGGCGCGGTGGCACACACACCGCGAATGCAATCGATGCCTGGTCCGCATTCCACACCCACACAGTCGTCGTTCAGCTCGACCTCCACGTCGACGACCTGGCCGCTCTCGAACGGACGGCTGATCACGCGCTGGATCACGATCGAGCCAGAGCGCAGGCCTTGAACCGTGAAAGTCACGATCCCTCGCATGCCCGACCCCTCGGGGCGGACGACGAGGGTCTGGGGAAAGCCTCCGCTCGTGAGCGTGACCGCGCGTGCCGGCGCGCTCGCGCCGGTCGAGGAGCGCATCTGGATGAGGAGCCCATCAAGCTCGCTCGGAACCGCCAGGTTCGAGCGGATCACGAGGCGGAGCGCGGTACGGTCCGCGCATCCGAGGGTGAGCGCCGCTGCCATGAGGCAGGCCCAGGCGAGCCCCCGCGCGCAGTTCCGGAGCAGCCCACGCCCGTGCCCCTGGCGATTCGAGAATGCGCGATGCATCACGGCCAGCATACCCCGCGGTGTCGCGGCTGGCTGCAACATCGCCGCGTCTCTTCGCGGGGTCGGAGCCGCGGCGGGCCCTTCCGACGATTCTCACTCGGCGCGGTACCGCACGGTGCCGCGGAAGGGTATGCCGACCGGGCCGAGCGAGAGGTTCCCCTCCACCCGGCTCTCCATGCTGCGCACGAGCCCATCCGAGAGCCCCACGGAGTAGGCACCCTCGAGGCGCAGCGAGCCCGTCACCGGGTCGGCGTCCAGGCGACCGTCACCCGTGATGTCGCCGCGAAACCGGAGGATCGCGACGCTGTCGGCCCCCGTGCCCTCGACGCGGGCGACCTCCTGCTCGAGCGCGTAGCGCAGCGACCCGCGTGCGTCGCCCTCCGAGACCGGACAGATGCCCTCGGCCCGCCATCGCTCGCCGACGGCGACCGGGTGCTCGGGGTAGGCGATCGCATCGACGATCGGCTCGAGCGCGCGGCGCATGGCCTGTGTGCGTGCATCTTCGAGGGGCGCGGGCGCTGCGAACAAGGCGTCTTCGATGGTCCGACCCCGCGCGTCCATCACGGTCGTGCGCGTGGATGGCTCGGGCGCGAACGCCTCTTCGCGCGCTGGCGTCTCCCCCATCGCGATGCGCATGGCACCTCCGAGACGACGCTCCGCCAGTACGGTCGTCCCATCGGCGCGTCGCTCTCGCACGGCGCGCTCGCTGGTCGAGGCGTACTCGAAGTGCACTTCTTGACCGAGCACGGTCGCGTCCCCGACGGCCTCGCTCGTCGCGATCCAGCGCGCGCCCGGCTCCGGCCGAACGCGCAGCTCGATCGCATCGATGACCACGGCGTTCGATTGCACGCCGAGCCGCGGCCGCGCCGGGGCCAGCACCTGCGTGCCGCCGCATCCCGACGAGGCTTCGGCGCAGAGGGCGAGCGCGACCGCGAGGATCCGGGATCTCCGCGTCATCCGATCTCCACGATGTGGAAGGTGTGAGGTCTGAACGGGGAGGCCTCGAAGAGGCCGGCAGCTGCGCGGAGGTCATCACGGATCGCGACGAGGTCGCGGCTCAACGAGCGCGGTCTCTTTCCGTCTCTCAGCTCCGAGAGCTTCTTCTTCGCGCCGGCGATGGTGTAGCCCTCGACCTCCGTGAGCTGCCGCACGAGGCGCGCGACTTCGACGTCGCGGCGCCGGTACTGCCGATGCGAGCCGCGTGTCTTCATGGGCCGAAGGAGGCCGAGCTCGCTCTCCCAGTAGCGCAGCACGTGGGGCTTGACCCCGACGAGGTCCGCGACCTCTCCGATGCGAAAGAACAACTTCTGAGGCAGAGGCGGAAGGTCCAAGGAAGTCCGCGACGGCGCGGGCCAGCTGTCCGTGTCGCGCGCGGTTCCGCGGGAGGCGCCGGAGCTCAAGCGCTCTTCCCGATGCGGACACGGTGCGGATTGAGCATGTTGCGCAGCTTGTCGCTCGGGTAGAAGCGCAACACCCGCCGCGCCGGGATTCGGGAGGTCTGACCCGTCAGCGGGTTGGTCCACTCGCGTTCGACCTTCTCGCGGACGACGAACTTGCCGAAGCGCGCGACCTTGATCTCGCCGTCGCCGCTCGCGAGCGTCTCCTTCATCGCCTTGAAGACTTCCTCGACCACCTCCGAGGCCTCCTTCTTCGAGAATCCGCCCACCGTCTCGTAGACGTTGTCGACGATGTCAGCCTTGGTCATGGTTCAAATCGAACCACGGCACGAGACTGCTCTGCAACAGGAGGCGGGACGCGTGGATCGCGTTTCTCGGGGTCGCGTTTCTCGGGGTCGCGTTTCTCGGGGTCGCGTTTCTCGGGGGCGCGTGTCTCGGGGTCGCGGGTCTCGGGGTCGGGGGTCTCGGGGGGGGCGAGCTCGAGGCG
>JBKDQC010000623.1:0-1989 GCA_046342295.1 Deltaproteobacteria bacterium
GGCTGAACGCGTCCGCCGGGCTGAACGCGTCCGCCGGGCTGTATGCGTCCGCCGGGCTGAACGCGTCCGCCGGGCTGTATGCGTCCGCCGGGCTGTATGCGTCCGCCGGGCTGAATGCGTCCGCCGGGCTGAACGCGTCCGCTGGGTTGAACGCGTCCACCGGGGTGAATGCATCCATCGGGGTGAATGCATCCATCGGGGCGAATGCATCCATCGGGGCGAATGCATCCATCGGGGTGAATGCATCCATCGGGGTGAATGCATCCATCGGGGCGAACGCGTCCGCGGGGTCGAAGGCATCGTTCGCGTCACTGGCGGCAAGATCGGAGACATCCGCGCCGAACGCATCCATCGCGCCGTCGGGGCCGGCGTCCTGGTCTGGGCCGGTGTCTCCGAGCTCCTGCCCCGGCTCGACACGCTCTCCCGGCTGCACGACGGCAGGGACGCATGAACCCGCGGCGTCGCAGGTTAGGTCGCGGCCGCAGACGACGCCCTCACAGTTGCGAGAGATGAACATGGGGAGCCGACGCGTCTCGTGCTGCACGAAGCCGGTGATCGCGCGGACCACGACCTCCTCGGCGCCCGACACGGGTCGGGCCGTCAGCTCGATCAGCACGCGCCGGGAAGCATCGCGGCGAAGCGGCGCCACTCCGAACGAAAAGGGGATGTCGACGCCCGCCACGCTGCCGCGCCTGACCCGGATGGGCTGCTGTCCAACCGGAGCCGAATTGCCCCCGGCGAGGTACTCGCCGGCCTCGAAGGTCCTCACCGTGATCGTGTCGAGCTCGCCCTCGCGGTAATCGGAGTCGACCACCACGAGCAGCTGGGTCGCGGGATACGTGCAGCTCGCTGCGAGGATCGAGGCGGCTGCGCACAGGGCCGCGCGCATGAGGACGCTCGAGAACATCTTCGAAGGATGCTCGGTGTCGCGGTCGGAAGGAAGCGCCTCTCCAGGGCGGCCTCGCGCGGAGCCATCGGGCCGAGCCGCGCCGCGAGGTCTCTCAGCCCTTGCGATTGAGAAGACGGCCGAGGAAGCCGGGCTGGGCGGGGACGGGACCGGCCTCGACAGGAAGGGCCTCCGAGCCTGGCAGGGGCGGAGGGGATGCCGGCGGGGCCTCCTCGAAGACCTCGGAGTCGTCGAGGTCGATCTCGAGAGACTCGAGCTCCTCGCCCTCGAGCGCGGCTTCGGACAAGAGGCCATCGAGGCTCGGCTCGGCCCCCGCGCCGAACAAGTCGGCCGAGAAGAGCGCCGTGGGCTCGGCCGCGAGCTCGTCGCCCTCGCCGGTGTCCGCGGACGGCGAAGGCCCGAGCTCCTCGGCGAGGATGCTCGCGAGGTCGGCGTCGAGATCGATGTCCAGAAGCGCGGGCGGCGGGACGGAACGAGGCACGGCGGCAGCCCCGTCGCGCGACGGAGACGGGCGTGCCGCGCGCGGAGGCGGGCTCTCGCTCTCGAGCTCGAGCGCCGATGCGTCCGAAGCGAAGCTCCGCTCCTCCTTCTCCAGCGGCGAGCCTTCTTCGGCCGCGTTCGAACGGACCTCGCTCGGAGGCTCAGGCCGCGGCGGGGGCTCGGACAGCGCCGCAGGCAGGAGATTCGTGTCGAGCTCGCCGGCGACGTCGACGCCGACCTCACCGATGCCGACCTCACCGATGCCGGCCTCACCGATGCCGGCCTCACCGATGCCGACCTCACCGATGCCGGCCTCGCTGGCGCCGACCTCACCGACGGCGTCGCCCGCATCACGCGCCGCGCCAGGACGCCTCCACGAGCCGCTCCGTGCCTGGAGGCCATCGGGGACACGCGTCTCGAAGCGCTCCGCGAGCGCGGTGAGCGCGGCGTCGACTTCGGCGAGCGGCATGCGCGCCTGGGCTGCAAGCGCAACGCACGCAGCCAGCTTGTCGGCGGAGACCCCGAACGCGTCGAGCGCGGTGTCGATCTCGGAGAGGCGTTCGGTCGAGGCCATGCGGGCCGATCGTCGCAGGGGCGCACAC
>JBKDQC010000624.1:0-17583 GCA_046342295.1 Deltaproteobacteria bacterium
GTGCAGCACCGCGAGCGCGCCGGTCGCGTCAGCGCGCGCCACCTCGGTCCCCGCTCCGGCGGAGAGGGCGACGTCGAGCTCTCGGATCGCCTCGGAGCCGGCGGCCACGACGCGATAGCACCGGCCGGATCGCAGCGGCATCTCGAGCACCTCGGGCCCGCGCTCCACGACGAAGCCTCGGTGGTCTGCCCCCTCTTGCGTGAAGCCGCGCGTCGTCGCGGCCCGCGAGAGCTGGCCGAGCGCCGCAGAGACGCGGCTCGAAACGAATTCACCGGCAGGCGGGCTGGCCAGCGACTCCGACGCGACCGGCACGGAGGGCGGTTCGGAGCACGCGGCGAGCGCGACCGCGAGGAGGCGCAGCCCCCGAGAGCACAGCCCACGCACGGTGGGCGGGCAGACGCGCGAGGAAGCGACACCGGTGGGTGGAAATGCGGCCGCCATCGTCAGGAACGGGCGTTGGGCGAGTGCGGAGTCTGACCCGTCCCGCGCTCCCGGATGTCCGAAAACTTCGAGAAATGCTCGGAGATGATCGAGGCGCGCTGCGCCGTTTCATCGAGGAGGGCTGCGCGGTCCCGGTCGAGGTGCAGAAGCGACTCGCGCAGCGCAGCGAGCTCGTGGTCCTGCTCGGCAGAGCCAGAGGCCAGGCGTCCCTTGAGCTGCTGGACCTGGAACAGGAGATCCTCCCGCTCGCGCTCGCGCCCGTGGATCTCCTGCTGAATGCTCTCGAGCCTGAGGTCGGCTTCGAGCCAGCGCGCCGCCGCCGCCCCCGCGCCAGACAGCGTCGCGGCGAGCGCGCGCGAGGCGCCTTCGCCGGCCGTGCGGTCACGGAGCACGGCGAGCCCGCGCGTCAGCGTCGTCTCGGCCTCGACGTGGGCCTGACGGAGAGCGGCGAGCTCACGGTAGAGGTCATCGAGCACGCCGACGGTCCGAGACTCGTCCCGCGCGAGCTCGTCGATGGCGCGCCCGAGACGCAGGCGGAGCGCTCGGATCTCGGCCTCTCGCTTCGTGGCCGCCTCCGCCACCGCCGCAGTCCGCCGCTCGGCCTCCCGCAGCCGGGCGATGCCTTCCACGAGGTCGCCGAGGGCCTGCGTGAGCCAGGGCGGCGGCGCGGCTCCGTGGACGCGCCGAACGAGCTCCTCGAAGAGCTCCGCGCGGCGCTCCCAGGTCGCGGGCGCCTGCATCGGCCTGGATCCCTCGAGCTGCGAACGCCTGCGTTCACGCGCCCTGGCGATGTCGCGCGGAGCCACCGAGGCTCGCACGCGCGGGAGCGCGTCACCGATCCGCTTGAGCTCCTCGAGGAGGTGGCAGGCGTCGCGGTGCCTCCTCTGCGGCTGCTTCTCGAGGAGGCGCGCGACAAGCACGTCGAGGGCCTCGGGGATGCCGTGTGCGCACTCGGAGACACGCGGCGCGGTCTCTCTCATGTGCTTGAGGATCAGGTCCGGCGTGCTCCCCTCGAAAGGCGGCCGGCCAGACAGCATCTCGAAGATCACGCAGCCGAGCGCGTAGAGGTCGGCCGCGTAGGTCATCGGGGCGCCGCGGCCCTGCTCGGGCGCCATGTACTCGGGCGTACCGAAGACCGCGCCCGTCGCGGTGAGGCGAAGCTCGCCCTTCATGTGGGCGAGGCCGAAGTCGAGGAGCTTCACGAAGTCCCGGTTCGCTCCGTGCGCGACGAGGTGAATGTTGTCCGGCTTGACGTCGCGGTGCACGATGTCGAGCTCGTGCGCACGAGAGAGCGCGGACGCGCACTGGGTCGCGATGTCGAGCGTGCGTGCGAGCCCCAGCGGACCGCGGGCGATCTCGACCGAGAGCGAGCAACCCTCGAGCAGCTCCATGACGAGGAAGACGAAGCCGTCATCGGTCTGCCCGAAGTCGTTGATGTCGATGATGTGCTCGTGGTCGATCCGGTTCGCGGCGCGGGCCTCGCGGAGGAAGCGCTCGCGGTTGTTCGGGTCGGCGGAGATCTCGGGCAGGAGGAACTTGATGGCGACCTCCCTGCCGACGATGTCGTGGTGCGCGCGGTAGACGACCCCGAACCCGCCCTGACCGATCTTCTCGAGCAGCGTGTATCGGCCCGAGATCACGCGACCCACGAGAGGGTCCGGCAGGGGCACGAGCCGCCCTCCGTCGAACGGGCACACCGCGACACGCCCCGACGCCCGGTCGTGGTAGCGGTGGCCACAGATCGCGCACGCGAACACGCCAGGTAGGCTACCGCAGTTCGCCCTCGCGCGGCGCCGGAGATTCTTGACAAAACCGACGTGCCAATCCAAACCGTTCGCCGAAGAGTCGGTTTTGGAGAGTCGGAGAAGCCCGTGAAACTCTCGAACAAAGGCCGGTATGGCGTGCGTGCGATGTTCGACATCGCCTTCCACAACGCCGGCCGTGCGACGCAGATCAAGGAGATCGCGGAGCGACAGGCCATCCCGCCGCGCTTCCTCGAGCAGATCTTCCAGGATCTCAAGCGGGCCGGCCTCGTCGCCTCCAAGCGCGGACCCCGAGGCGGTTACCAGTTGGCGCGGGCGACCGGCGAGATCCGGCTCGGCGACATCGTGCGCGCCCTCGAAGGCCCGCTGGCGCTCGGGGCCCGCGACGACGCCAGCGAGGGAGACGCCACGAGCCGCACCGTCACCGAGGAAGCGTTCGAGGGCGTCTCGCAGCGCATCGAGGAGGCGTTCGACGCGGTGACGGTCGAGGACCTCTGCGAGCGGGGCGAAGCCCTCGGTCACAAGCGCCGGCCGCCTGGGCGCTACGTCTACGTGATCTGATGCCGGCTGCCGTCGAGAGCGGTGTCGCGAGCCCCGCGCGTGTCCTCGTGGTGGGCGCAGGCGGGCTCGGTTGCGCCGCCGGGTGGGTGCTCGCCCGGAGCGCACACCACCTGGCGCGACCGCTGTGGGTCACGGTCGTCGACGACGACGTGGTGTCGGCCGACAACCTCCACCGCCAACTCTTCTTCGACGACGACGACGTGGGCCGACCGAAGGCCCCGCGTTTCGCCGACCGCTGCGTCTCGGAGGCGCGCGCGCGGGGTGCGCGACACACCGAGGTCTCCGCCCTCGAGACGAGGCTCGTCCCGTCGAACGCCCGCGCGCTGGTGCGCGGGCACGATCTGGTGCTCGAGGGCGCGGACCACTTCGCGACCAAGTTCCTCGTGGCCGACGCGGCGCGGCTCGAGGCGCGCCCTGTCGTGCATGGCGGCGTGGTGCGGTGGGCGGGCTACGCGCTCGCGAGCGGGCCATCGAGCCGGCCCTGTTACCGATGCTTCTTCGAGGATCTGCCGAGGGAGCAACCAGACACCTGCGCGCTCTCTGGCGTCGTGGGCCCTCTCGTCGCGCTCGTCGGCGCCCTGCAGGCCGAGCTCGCGCTCGGGCTCCTGCTCGGGCGCGCAGACGGGGGCGCGCGCCTCGCGCACGTCGATGCGCTCCGAGGCGGCCCGGTGCGGTTCCGCCGCCTGACGTGGCGCGCGGACTGTGCGACGTGCGGAGAGCACCCGCGCCTCCGCGAGATCGACGCGAGCGACTACCTCCAACCTTCCTGCGCGTGAGCGCCCATCGACGACGAGGAGACACCATGCCGATCAAGGTCCAGATCCCGACCCCGCTCCGCACCCTCACCCAGGGCAAGGACGAAGTCAGCGCGAGCGGCGCGACGGTCCGCGCAGTGATCGACGAGCTCGAGTCCCGCTACCCCGGCCTCAAGGATCGACTCTGCGACGACAAGGGCGTGCGCCGCTTCGTGAACATCTTCCTCAACGAAGAGGAGGACATCCGCTTCCTCGACGCGCTCGACACGGCGCTCTCGGACGGCGACTCGCTCCAGATCGTCCCTGCGATCGCAGGCGGCGCGTGAGCGACCGCTTCCCGCCCGAGGTGCGGTACGCCAAGCACCGCATGCTCGCCGAGATCGGCGCCTCGGGGCAGGCGCGCCTCTGCGCGAGCCGCTTCGACATCGACGAGGACGACCCGGCCGCATGCTTCGCCGCGATGCTCCTCGAGCGCTCGGGCCTCGCGCGCGCGCGCGGCGCGCCGCGGCTCGCGCTCCCCGATCCGCGCTGCGGAGACGAGGCGTGTGCGGAGGTCGATCAGGCGCTCCGCGGTTCGATCGCAGCGCTCGAGGCTGTGCGCGAGATCGTGGGTGCGGGCCGAGGGCGCCCTCCGCTCGCGCTCGGAGCGCTGCCGACGTGAGCGACAGCCCGTGGATCCACGGTCCGATCACGATCACGCGCGCCGCGCTCGACGAGATCCGCGCGCACGCCGTCGAGTCCTACCCGAGCGAGTGCTGCGGCTTCGGGAGCGGCCCGAGCGCGATCGCTGCGCTCGTGGACGCGACACGCCGCGAAGCCAACGAGGCCGACAAGTACCACGCGCTCGACCCTGCCCAGTTCCCCCGGACCTCGCGCGAGTACTTCAAGATCAACGAGCTCCGCGCGGCGAAAGCGTTCGATCGGGGTCGCGCCGAGGGGCGTCCCATCAAGCTCATCTACCACTCGCACTGCGACGCCGGGGACTACTTCAGCGCCGAGGACGCGGCGACCTTTGCGCACGACGGGCAGCTCACGTGGCCATGCGCCTACCTCGTGGTGTCGGTCATGGGCGGTCGAGCGGTCTCCGAGCGGGTGTGGGTGCACGTCCCGGGCACCCCCACGTTCCGAGAGGCGCCGCTCGAGCTCGCTTGAACCTCCGAGGCACCCAGACGAGTCGGGCATCACGACGGAACGCGAACAGGCAGCCGGGGCTGCCTGGTCGCGATGCAGGAGCGGCCGCAGCGAGCGTACCGAGCGGTTCCGCCGCTCAGGTCGCGGCGGTCTCGGGCGCCGACTCCTCGACGCCGCCGCGCTGCTGGCGGAGGCGCGCCGCCTTGCCCTCGAGCGCGCGCAGGTAGTAGAGGCGGGCGCGACGGACAATGCCGCGCGAGACGACCTCGAGCTTCTCGATGCGCGGAGAGTGCTCGGGGAAGATGCGCTCGACGCCAACGCCTCCGAAGCTGATCTTGCGCACGGTGAAGGTGGCGCCGACGCCGCCGCGGGCGCGCCGGATGACGACGCCCTGGAAGAGCTGGACGCGCTCCTTCTCGCCCTCGCGGATGCGGTAGTGGACGGCGACCTGATCGCCGACGCGAAACGCCGGGAGGTTTCGCTTCTGCTCGGCCTCGAGGGCCGCAATCTTCGGAATCGTGTAGGAGGACATGGGGTCTCTCGGAAAAGGGCGCGTTGTCTACTACGCGACCGGTGGGGCGTCAATCGCGGCAGGTCCGCGGCGCCATCTACCTTCGGCGAAGCGGGCCTTCACGTCGCGGGGCCTTCACGAAACGTCGCAGCCCGATCCCTTGCGCGCCACCGCGGCGGGATCAACGTCTCTCGCATGCTGAAGCCCAGAGATCGGGCCCCCGACTTCGTCCGCGCCGACCATCGCGGCCAGACGATCGACACCGCCGCGCTGCGCGCCATCGGGCCGATCGTGGTGTACTTCTACCCGCGTGATTTCACGCTCGGCTGCACCAAGGAGGCGTGCCTCTTCCGAGACGCGTTCGACGATCTCCACGGGTCCGGCGCGACGATCGTGGGCGTCTCGGTCGACGACGACGCCTCGCACGCGCGCTTCGCCGAGCGCTACCGTCTCCCCTTCTCGCTCGTGTCGGACCCGGATCGGGCCCTGGCGAGGTCGTTCGGTATCACGCGCGGATTCGGCCTGCTCGGGGCGCGCCGGGTGACCTTCGTCATCGACCGCGACGGCTCGGTCCACACGGCCCTCCACAGCGAGACCTCCATGTCGGCCCACGTCGACGCGGTGCGCGCGGCTCTCGGGGTGCTGGCGCGTCCGCTCAGGCCGGAGGAGCGAACAATCGGTCGAACGTGATCGCCGCCGCCGCCCGCACGGAGAGGTGGTTGTAGGAGCCCGCCCCTCGGATGGGCTCGATGACCAGAGACGCACGCTCGATCACCGAGGCGTGCAGACCATGGGCGGTGCCGAAGAGCACGAGGGCTGGAGGGCCCGGCAGCGCCAAGAGCTCGCGGGCTCGGGGGTAGCTGACGATCGCGCGCTCGACCGGCCTGGCTTCGGTGACCACCCACTCGGGCGCCGCTCCATGGGCGCGCGTGATCTCGGCGGCTGCGTCGTCGATCGAGGCGACCGCTCGACATCGCGACAGCGCCTCGCTGCGCTCCGGCACGCGCCTCGCGCCGGCGCCCGAGCGCCAGTGTTCGAGGATGCGATCGACGATCAGCCGCTGCGCGGAGATCGGAGACACGACGAAGTAGCCGTCGAGCCCGTAGGTGCGGGCCGAGCGCGCGATGTCGTGGACGTCCACGTTGGTGATCGCGCTCGTGAGGGGTTGCCCCTCGCGATCGCGCACCGGGTGGTGCACGAGAGCGCAGTACACCGCGCGGGCTCGTCCTCGGACCGCGTCAGCCGCGCTCACCGCTCGCTCTCCTCGGCGACGTTCGGCTGGACAACTCCGAGGATCTCGGCTGCGGCCTCAACGCTCTCGCGGTCCAGCCTCGCGTCGGCGATCTCTCGCTCCAGCTCGGCGAGGACCCTGCGGTCCTGGACATCGAGCGGCGCGGTCTCGAGCAGATCGGGCCGGCGTTGGAGGGTGCGCCGCAGCGCCTCGCGCCTGCGCCACTTGGCCACGACGGCGTGGTGACCCGAGACGAGCACGTCCGGGACCTTGTCTCCTCGAAACTCCGCGGGCCGCGTGTACTGGGGCCCTTCGAGGAGCCCCGTGGTGTGCGACTCCTCGACGATGGAGCTCGGGTTGCCGAGCACCCCCGGCAAGAGCCTCGAGACGGCCTCGACGATCACCATCGCGCCGACCTCTCCGCCCATGAGCACGTAGTCTCCGAGAGAGATCTCGCGGTCGACACGGGCCACCGCGCGCTCATCGACGCCTTCGTAGCGCCCGCACACGAGCGTGATCGCGGGCTGCTCGGCGAGCGCGCGCGCCATCGCCTGATCGAAGCGGCCCCCCTGCGCGCTGAGGAGCACGCGCAGAGGCTTGCTGCCGCTCCGGAGCTGCTCGCGCGCCTCGGCGTCCTCCATCGCCTGCACGATGGGCTGCGGCATCATCACCATGCCGCTACCGCCGCCGTAGGGCGTATCGTCGACCGTCCGGTGCTTGTCGGTCGTGAAGTCGCGAGGCGTGATGGCCTCGAGACCGACGAGCCCCTTCGCGATCGCCTTGCCGACGAGGCCCGTCGTCACGAACGACCCGAAGATCTCGGGGAGGACCGTGACCACGTAGAAGCGCACGCTCAGCCCTCCCGCCGCGGCTGTGCAGTGTCGGTGTCGGCGAGGAGCTCGGCGAGCCGCGCCACCCGCACCGTGCGCGCGCGGAGATCGACCTCTTCGACGTAGGGCGGATGGATGGGGATCTCGAGCTCGCGGTCCGCCGTGGAGACCACCAGCGCCGAAGAGCTCGGGTACACTTCGATTCGCTCGACCACGCCGAGGCGCTCGCCCCCGTGCTCGACCGCGAGGCCGACGAGATCGGCGAGGTAAACCTCGTCGTCGCCGAGCTCGGGCAGGGCCGCGCGAGAGAGCGAGAGCACGTGGCCCTCGAGCGCCTCGGCGGCGTCGCGATCGCCGACCCCTTCGAGGGTCACGAACGCGAGCGGTCCGGCCCGACGGTGCGTCACGACGCGCAGCTCCCGCGCGCTCGAGCCGTCCTTCGGCGACAGACGCGCCGAGAGCCCGGCCCAGCGAAGGGTCGAGCTCTCGTTGTCGAGGACCACCTTGAGCTCGCCGCGCAGCCCGTGCGCGTGAGCGACGCCCATCCGGAGCCAGCTCATCGACGTCCTCCCGTGCATTCGACCGCAGGACACGCGCCCGCGGAGCCCGTTCACTCGAGGATGTCGAGGATCGCGCGCTTGCGGAGGCGCGCCGAGGTGGCGGACAGAAGGGCTCGCATGGCGCGGGCGGTCCGACCGTCCTTGCCAATCACTTTGCCGAGGTCGCTCTCGGCGACGGTGAGCTCGAGCACCACGGCGTCATCGCCGTCGACGACGTCGACCTGCACCTCTTCGGGCTCGTCGACGAGCGAGCGCGCGATGAACGAGACGAGCTCCTTGAGCTCTTCGTTCTCCGTCACCTTCAGCTCGCCGTGGCCGCGCGACGGTAGTCCGCGAGGACGTGCTTGACGCGCGTCGAGGGCTGCGCGCCGACCGAGATCCAGTGATCGACCCGGTCGAGCGAGATCTTCTGGTCCTTGATGTCCTTGCTCGGGTCGTAGATGCCGACCTGCTCGAGGAAGCGTCCGTCACGCGGGTTCTCCGAGTGGGTGACGACCACGTGGTAGTATGCGTTCTTCTTCGAGCCGAACCGAGCGAGACGAATGGTGACCATGGTGCCTCTGGAACTGTCGTGGAGCCGGGGCGGCCGTCGAGCACCGGGCGCTCGGGACCTCCGAAAAGGGGCCGGAAGCTAGCGGGCACCCGGGGGAGCGTCAAGGACGTCCGCGGCCGTGCCGCCCCGAGGGCGGGCTACACGGCGCGCCGGCTCCTTGCTACATCGCCACCGATGGCGCGACCAGCCCACCTGCGCACTGCACTTCTTCTCGCGTTCTCGGGCGCGTGGGCAGCGACCGTCCTCGCCGGCGCGTCTTGCTCCGGCGCCGGAGAGGGCGGCACGACCCCCGCGCCGAGCATGGGCGAGCCCGACCGCGTCGCGGCTCCCGCGCTCGGCGCGCCCGATCTGCGCCTCGTCGTGTTCACCGACCTCGAGGGTTACCTCGAGCCCTGCGGCTGCACCTCGCGGCCGCTGGGCGGCATCGACCGCATGGCCGCCGAGGTGGCACGTCTCCGCAGCGACGGTGCGCCGACCGTGCTCGTGGCTTCGGGCGATCTCCTCTTCAACGCCGGCGGCGACCACCACGTGCACCGCCCCGGCTCCGAGACACAGGAGATATGGAAGGCCGAGACCCTGCTCGAGGTGCTGGGCCGGATGCAGATCGCGGGAGCGGTCCCCGGCGGCCTCGACCTCCGCTTCGGGCCGCGCACCTTCGCGACCCTCGCCGAGCGCGCGCCGTTCCCGCTCCTTGCGGCGGGCGTGACCGTGCGCGTGCCGGACGCAGACGCGCCGGACGCACCGCCCTCGGAGCCCATCACGCTGCGCGATCGCACGCTCGTGCAGGCGGGCGGCCTGCGCGTGGGCTTGCTGGGCGTGAGCGACATGGCGGTGGCGAGCCGCACGGATCCGTCCGTCACGGCCCCCGAGGATCTGGTGGCCCGCGCCGAGGAGAGCGCGAACGCGCTCCGGAGCGAGGGCGCGGAGGTCGTGATCGCGCTCGTTCGCGCGCCGCGCCGCACGACGCGTCGCATCGCCACGCAGGTCCCGTCGATCGACTTCGTCGTCGAGGGCGGCCTCGACGAGGCCGACGCGCACCTGCCCGCGACGACTGATCACGGCGTGATCGTCCATGCGGGCCGGCAAGGTCAGCGCTTGGTCGTCGTCGACCTGCATCGACGCGGCGCGGAGCCGGCCGCCGAGGGCCCCGCGTGGACGGACGTGGGCACCTGGGCACGCGAAGCCGAGCGCGCGCGCTTGCTCGCACAAGCCACCGAGCTCCGCGCGCGGATCGCCGAATGGGAGGGCGATCCCAGCACGGCGCACGACGACCTGGCCGAGCAGCGCGCTCGGCTCGCCGAGCTCGAGGGAGAGGCGCGGGGCCTCGTCGCGGTGCCGTCCGCGCCGCGCCACGCGTTCGTGGCGCGCCTCGTCGAGCTCGATCCGGATCGACCGCGCGAAGCCGGCGTGACGGAGATCCTCGCGGCCTACGACCGCCGGGTGAACGCGCACAACCGCGAGGCCTTCGCGGACTGGCTTCCCATGCCCGCGGCTGAAGGGCAGCCCTCGTACGTCGGGAGCGAGGTCTGCGGGAGCTGCCATGTCGAGGAGGTCGCGTGGTGGCGCACGACGATGCACGGCCGCGCCTACGCGACGCTCGTCGAGCGCCACAAGGAGTACAATCTCTCGTGCGTGGGCTGCCACGTGACGGGCTACAACCGCCCCGGCGGCTCGACCGTCTCGCACACGGGACCCTTGCAGAACGTGGGCTGCGAGAGCTGCCACGGGCCGGGCAGCCAGCACGTGGTCAGCCCAACGCGGGCCACGGTGAACGTCACGCGCGACACCGAGGAAGGCCGCTGCCTAGGCTGCCACACGCCCGAGCACAGCGACCGCTTCGTCTACACGGGCTACCGCGCGATGATGATCGTGCCCGGCCACGGCCTGCCTGCAGAGGGCGAAGAGTGACGGTCGTGAAGAGTGCGGGCGTCCGCCACATCCTCGCCCTGTCACTCTCTGCAGCGGTCTCGAGCGTCGCGCCGGCCTGCGGCGCTCGAGGCCCGCTCGATCCGAACCTTCGCAGCAGCGCGACGATCACGCGTTCGAGGCGCGGCGTTGCTCCCCGCGCTGCACCCGCAGCGGACTCGGGGGACGAGGTCGAGGGGCCCAACGGCTGGTGGAGCCGGTACGAGATGGCCGAGGCGAGCGCGACCTTCGAGGGCCGCGCGAGCTATTACGCCGATCGCTTCGAGGGCCGGTCGACCGCGAGCGGCGAGCCTTACCGCGCGAGCGAGCGCACGGCGGCGAGCCGAGACCTCGCCTTCGGGACCATCCTCCGCGTGACGCGCGCCGACACGGGTGAGAGCGTCATCGTGCGCGTCAACGACCGCGGCCCTTTCGGCGATCGCTCACGCGTGCTCGACCTCTCACGCTCCGCCGCCGAGGCCCTCGAGATGATCCGCCGGGGCGTGATCGACGTCCGCGTCGAGATCCTCGAGCGCCCCGAGTAGGATGAGCGTCATGACGAGCGCTCCCCGCACGATCCGCGCGCCCCGTGGCCCCGAGCTCCGCTGCAAGGGCTGGGTCCAGGAAGCGGCCCTCCGCATGCTGATGAACAACCTCGATCCCGCGGTCGCCGAGCGGCCCGCGGATCTCGTCGTGTACGGCGGCACCGGCAAGGCCGCGCGCAACTGGGAGGCCTTCGACGTGATCGTGCGCGAGCTCATGGAGCTCGAGAGCGATCAGACGCTGCTCGTGCAGAGCGGCAAGGCCGTGGGCCGCTTTCGCACGCACGAGCACGCGCCGCGCGTGCTCATCGCGAACTCGAACCTCGTGGGCAAGTGGGCCACCTGGGACGAGTTCCGCCGCCTTGAGCAGATGGGCCTCACGATGTACGGCCAGATGACGGCCGGCTCGTGGATCTACATCGGCACGCAGGGGATCCTGCAGGGCACCTACGAGACCTTCGTCGCCGCCGGAAAGACCCACTTCGCCGAGGGCTCGAGCGATCCGAGCCCGTGGAAGGGGCGCTGGATCCTCACCGCGGGCCTGGGCGGCATGGGCGGCGCGCAGCCGCTCGCGGCGACCATGGCGGGTGCCTCGTGCCTCGCGGTCGAGATCGATCCGACGCGCATCCAGCGCCGCCTCGAGACGCGCTACGTCGACAAGTCCACGAGCTCGCTCGACGAGGCGCTCGGCTGGCTCGAGGACGCGAAGAAGAGCGGCAAGCCCGTCTCGATCGGCCTCCTCGCGAACGCGGCCGACGTCTATCCCGAGCTCGTGAAGCGCAACGTCACGCCCGACTTCGTGACCGAGCAGACGGCCGCGCACGATCCGCTGGTGGGCTACGTGCCGCGCGGCCTCTCGCTCGACGAGGCCGCGGCGCTCCGCAAGAGCGATCCCGCGGGCTACGTCGCGCGCTCGAAGGAGAGCATGGCCGACGAGGTGCGCGCGATGCTGACCATGGTCGAGCGCGGCGCGTTCGGCTGCGACTACGGCAACAACATCCGCGCGCACGCCAAGGACGTCGGCGTCGAGCGCGCGTTCGACATCCCGGGCTTCGTGCCTGCCTACGTGCGGCCCCTCTTCTGCGAAGGAAAGGGCCCGTTCCGCTGGGTCGCGCTGAGCGGCGATCCCGAGGACATCGCGGTCACCGACGCGTGCGTGAAGGAGGTCGTGCCGGGCGATCCGCACCTCCACCACTGGCTCGACATGGCCAAGGAGCGCATCGCGTTCCAGGGCCTGCCCGCGCGCATCTGCTGGCTCGGCTACGGCGATCGGCACCGCGTGGGCCTCGCGTTCAACGAGCTCGTGAAGAAGGGCAAGGTGAAGGCGCCAATCGTGATCGGACGCGATCACCTCGACTGCGGCTCGGTCGCGAGCCCCAACCGCGAGACCGAGGCGATGAAGGACGGGTCCGACGCGATCGCGGACTGGGCGATCCTCAACGCCCTCGTCAACACCGCCGGCGGCGCGAGCTGGGTGAGCTTCCACCACGGCGGCGGCGTGGGCCTCGGCTACTCGCTCCACGCGGGCATGGTGATCGTGGCCGACGGCACCGACGCCGCCGCCCAGCGCCTCGAGCGCGTGCTCACGAGCGATCCGGGCATGGGCGTCATCCGCCACGCCGACGCGGGCTACGACATCGCGAAGGACACCGCCAAGAAGAAGGGCGTCCACATCCCGCACGGGACCTGATGGCGTGGAGCGCGCACAGCCCGAGCCTCATCGCCTCCTCCTTCGCAACGCGCGCATCGCGACGTGCGCGGGTGAAGACGCCACGGACCAAGGGCGCCTCGACGTGCAGGAGCATGCCGCGCTGCTCGTCGAGGGGCGCTCGATCGCGTGGATCGGACGCGACGCGGACGCGCCGCGCGCGGGCGTCAGCCGCGAGGTCGATCTCGGTGGGCGGCTGATCACGCCGGGCCTGGTCGATCCGCACACGCACCTCGTCTTCGCGGGCTCTCGCGCGGGGGAGTTCCAGAAGAAGATGTCGGGCGTCGACTACCGCACGATCGCGCGGGAAGGCGGCGGCATCGGCGCGAGCGTGCGCGCCACGCGCGCGGCCACCGACGATGCGCTCTCCCAGGCGCTCTGGGCCCGCTTGGCGAGGCTCGCCGAGCACGGCGTCACGCTGGTCGAGGTGAAGTCCGGCTACGGCCTCTCGGTCGAGCACGAGCTGCGCTTGCTCCGCCTCGCGCGAGAGGCCTCGGGCCTTCACGTCGAGACCCGCGAGAGCCGCGCGCAGCCCAAGCTCGCGGGCCGGTTCCTGCCGCGCACAACCACGACGCTCCTCGGCGCGCACGCGATCCCTCCCGAATTCGCGCACGATCGTGCGGGCTACGTGGCGCTCGTGGCGGGGGAGATGATCGCACGTGCGACCGAACGCAAGCGCCTCGGCCTCTTCGAGGGCCCGCTCGCCGATGCGTGCGACGTCTACCTCGACGAGAACGCGTTCAGCGTCTCGGAGGCGCGCGTGATCCTCGAGGCAGCGCGCACCGCGGGCCTGCGCGTGCGGGCGCACGTCGGACAGTTCGCCGACGTCGGCGGCGCCGAGCTCGTGGCCGAGATCGGAGGCCTCTCGTGCGATCACCTCGAGCAGGTCTCGGACGAGGGCCTGCGCGCGATGGCCGCACGCGGCACACGCGCCGTGCTCCTGCCGGTCGCGTGGCGCACGCTCAAGCAGCGCGCGCCGGACGCCGCGCGCATGCGCGCGCACGGCGTGCACGTCGCCGTCGGAACGGACGCCAACCCGGGCACGAGCGCCTGCCTCGATCCCCTCGCGGCCGTGGCGCTCGCGGTGCGCGACGCGGGCCTCTCGCCCCACGCGGCCCTCCTCGCCGTCACGCGCGAGGCGGCCGCGGCGTGTGGTGAGTGCGACGCAGGTCGCCTCGTCGCCGGCGGACGCGCCGACCTCTGCGTGTGGGATCACGACGACCCTGCGGTCATCGGCTACGTGCTCGGAGGTCTCCGCCCGGCGTGCGTGCTCTCGGGCGGCGTGGCCCTCGTGGGCCGCCTCGACGAGCTCGGGACGCCCGTCTTCGCGTGAGGAGTCTCTCACCGCAACGAGTTGGTGCTCGGCGCGGGGCCCTTGCTACCATCCGCGGGTGTCCGACGACCGCGACATCGACTTCGAAGCCGGCTTCCAGATGTACCTCGTGCGTTTCTCCGAGAGGTACGGAGAGCGGCCCGAGGGTGCCTTCGTGAAATTCGGCCGACACATGGTGCGGAAGCTGACCTTCGAAGAGTTCCCTCCGAAGCTCCTCCACTACGTGAAGATGCACCACGCCTGCAAGAAGATGCTCGAGTCCGGCTCGACCATCAGCGACGCGCTGGTGCTCGACTTCGACGAGGCCGCCGCCTGGGTGGCCGTGCAAGCGCCGAACATCCTCGCGATGTTCCGCGGCGAGATCGGCGACCCGAAGGAGCACGCTCCTTCCAAGGGCTGACCCGAGCGTCACGCCAAGGCGTGCGCCAACCATTCGCGATCGGTCTTCTTCAGGCTTACCAGGCGCGCCTGGATGACGAACCGCGGCGCGTCCGCGGTGGGCTTTCGCGAGCCGAGCGCGCGACCCTCGAGCGCGACGCTCGTGCCATCGTCGCGCGAGGTCACGAGCATCACCGGCGCGCCAGGCGCGAGGGCGCGCGCGCCTTCGAACGTCAGCGTCTCGCCCGAGAAGCGAACGAGCGTGGCGTCCGTCTCGCCATAGCGTGCGGCGCGCGTCATCGCCCTCCCCTGCCTCCGCTCTTGCCGAGCGCTGCGCTCTTGCTCCGCTGCATCGCGCTCCGAGCCTCCTCGAGATCGGCCTTCTTCTTGATTTTCTCGCGGTCGTCGCCGACCTTGCGCCCCTTGCCGAGGCCGAGCTCCACCTTGCAGCGCCCGTTCTTGAAGTAGAGGCGAAGCGGGACGATCGTATAGCCCCGCATCGTGATGCGGCCGGCCCACTTCTCGATCTCGCCCGCGTGCAGCAAGACCTTGCGCGCGCGCTTGGGCTCGTGGCCCCAGACGGTCGCTTGCTCGTAGGGCGCG
This sequence comes from Deltaproteobacteria bacterium, assembly GCA_046342295.1. Classification (GTDB taxonomy): domain Bacteria; phylum Myxococcota_A; class Polyangia; order Polyangiales; family Sandaracinaceae; genus JAFLCL01. The sequence continues at coordinate 14,806 of JBKDQC010000624.1, forward strand.
ATGAAGAGATTGTGGAGGAAGCACTCGCCGTGGACGATCGTCGCGAACGCGCCCTCGAGGTCGGCGCGCCCGAGCCGCAAGGATTTCACCTCCGAGCCGACCAACACGAGCCCACCTTCGATGCGATCTTCGATGTCGAAGCGGGTCAGGGCGCGCTGGTTGCGCGCGATGAGCTTCTCGCTCGACTGGGCTGGAGGGCTCATGCGTGTTGAAGCGGTCGGAGGCTGAGGGATAGTAGGCGCGCGCGTTCGCGCCACCGATGTCCAAGCGAAATCCATGGGTGCGCGTCCTCGCGTCGGGGCCGGCATGCGCGCGGGCGGTCGGGACCGCGCTCGTCTTGCTCGTCGCTTGCGGAGCGTCCAGCGAGGCGACCCTGGACGAAGCGAGCTTCATCCGTGTCGGCGTCGAGCCGCGCGCCGTGATCGACGACGCCACGCGCGGGCTCAGAGCGCACGGGCTCGGCCTCGAGCACCGCGTGGACACCGCGCGGTTCTCGGCGGCCTCGTTCGTGGACCGCGCCTCCGGGCGCTCGGCCATCCGGGTCGCGACTCCGGTCGGCACGGCGTTGGCGCTCGACGCGCGCGCCGACGAGGGCTCGCTCGTGTCGCTCGATCCGCGCACCGGCGAGGACTGGACCGCGGATGGCCAGCCCGATCTCGTGATCGTGCGCACCGAGCCCGAGCGCACCTGTCTCGCGCTGGCCGAAGTCGACGACGCGGGCGCGCTGCGCCCCGTACCGACCGAGCGGCGATGGCTCGACGCCTCGCTCTGCCTCGACGAGCTCGTCGATCTCGACCGCGATCGACGCCTCGACGCGATCGTGAGGATGCCGCTCTCGGGCGTGGGGCAGCCCCGACCGACCGTGTCGGTACCTCTGCTCTTGGATGATCGACACGTCTTCTCGCACACGCGCTGGCCCGAGGGCTTCGCGCAGGCCGAGATCGCGCGGCGCGACGCGGCGCTCGAGGTCGCGCTCGATCGAGGGGCGCTCGGGCTCGTCGTGCAGCTCTCGATCGAGCTCGCCATGATCGTCGGGCTGCGGGGCGGCGACGACGCGGACATCGACGCGCGGCTCGACCGCGCGCGTGCCCTGCCGCTCTCGGCCGCAGACGCAGAGCATCTCGAGACCGCGCGTTCGCTCGCGCGCGCAGCAGGCGCTCGGCAGAGGGACGCGCAGGACGAAGCCGAGCGGCGGCGCGAGTCATCCCCTCCGCCCCCCGGTTCGCCGACGCCGGAAGTTCCTCGTCACCTCGACGGCGCCACGGTCGCTCAACCCACGAGCCCCACCCAGTAGCCTCGTCCGAAGGCCTCACCCACGTACGCGTCGGCGTCGAAGCGCGCCACGAGCCGGGCGTCGAGCGCCGCGCGCGTTCGCGCCACCGCTTCGCCGAGCGTGCGCTCGCTCGCGAGCGCGAGCAGCCGCGCGAAGACCGGGTCGATCAGGCGGACCGCGACGCCGGAAGCCGTGGCCACGACGGTGACGTGGAGCGGGGCACGGAGCGATTGCGCTCGACCCTCGCACACGCGCGACACGTCCACGAGGTCGTGCTCGACGCGCAGCAGAGAGAACGAGGGTGCGAGCCGCGCACGAGCGTCCTGCCGTTCGCGCCAGCGCACGTCGTTCGACCCTGCAGGAACATCTGCGCGAAAGGCACGCCGCTCGGCTTCGTCGAGACAGGAGGCCGCGCGCAGTGCCAGCCGCGGAGCGCGCGACTCGGAGAGAAGTGTGCGCAGCTCACGCAGCCAGGCCTGCGCGCCGCCTCCCGCGAGCGCGGCCGCGAGCGCTGGGAAGAAGGGCTCGGCGATCTCGGCGAGATCGTGGCCTGCGCGGCGCTCGTGGGTGAGCACGATCATCGCGGCGCGGTTGAAGCGGTGCGCGCCGAGCAGGCGCTCGGTCCGCGGAAACGACTGCTGGAGGGCGACGAAGCGCCGCTTCCACCCCTGCTCGTGGTAGAGGCGGAGGCGCGCGATGGCGCCGGGCGCGCGCTCGACGACGCGTAGCTCCGTGAGGACCTGCGCATCCGGGCTGGAACGGAACGCACCCGCGACGATCGAGAGGGGCCGCGCGAGCACCTCCCCGAAGCGCTCGGTGCGCTCGCGCCACCACGGGGGGCAGGCCGGGTCGGTCGTCACGGCGCGCCTCGCGCGGCCCGGATGCGCTCGAGCTCGCCGAGCGCGACCTCGAGCGCGGGGATGTGCTCGTCCCACTCGAGGATCGTGGGGAACGGCCCCCCGCGCCTCCAGGCCTCCGCGTAGAGCGCGAGCACGCGGTCGTCGATCGCGCGGTCGTGCGTATCGTGGAGCAGCCCGTCCGGCCGGGGCTCGTGGCCAGCCAGGTGCACGCAGAGCACGCGATCCCACGGGACGGCCGCGAGATACTCGCGGGGATCGAAGCCGTGGTTGTGGGCGCTGACGTAGACGTTGTTCACATCGAGGAGGATCCCGCAGTCCGCCTCCTCGGCGATGCGCCGCAGCATCTCCCACTCGGGCATTTCGCGCGGCTCGAGCTCGAGGTAGCTCGAGACGTTCTCGACTCCGAACGGGCGCCCGATCACGCCCTGTACGAGCCGGATGCGCGAGGCGGCATAGGCGACGAGGTCGTGCGCGCAGGGGACGGGAAGGAGGTCGTGGTGTGAGAGGCCACCCGAGGCACACCACGCGAGGTGGTCGGTGATGAAGCACGCGTCGAGCGCCGCAGCGAGATCGCGAAGCGAGGCCAGGTGTCGCGAATCGAAGGAGGTTGGACCGAGGAGATCCAGGCTCACGCCGTGCATCACC
>JBKDQC010000625.1:0-1697 GCA_046342295.1 Deltaproteobacteria bacterium
TTCTCGCGACCCTCAAGAAGCACGAACGTCAACCGCTCGCCTTCCTCGAAGACACCATTGTAGCTGCGCTCCACCGTCGCCCTTCACCCAAGCTCCTTCCCGCGACCCCGTGAACGCGTACCCGCAAAGACATACGACGGACCGCCCAACGCACGCGTTCCAGATTGGCGAGAGACCCTGCGCGCCGACTTTCACCGCGAGAGCGTTGCGCACGAGTGGAAGCATTTTCCCGCCGATTATCCCCACCTCGCGCATCTGAACCCGGACGAGCTCAGCGCACGTTTGCTCAAAGCACTGCGCGTGTGATGCGGGCCTGCGCTAGGCCCAATCGAGGCCCGGGCAGACAAAACGCGTCTCGCTCGCGAAGTGAAGACCGAACGCCTCGGCGAGCACGTCGAGAAGCTCGCTGGGTGACGACAGAACGTGGCTCTCCACGCGGTCTTTCTCACGGCGCGTGAAGGTGCGGTTGAGCAAGGTGAGACGTCCTTCGGGTGTCGCGCGTGCGACGAGCAGGCGTTCCTTGAAGCGCGATGCGGGGTGGGTGCTCGTGTACCAATTGGCGATCACGCGGTCGATCTCGGGCATCGCTTCGAGGGTGAATTCGCAGACGTCGTTCCAGCGATCCGCGAAGAATGCTTGATGGAAGACGAGTCCGCCTTCGCGCGCCAAGCGACGAGGCTCGTGTGGCGTCGCTTGCTCCACGTCGTAGGCGAGACGCAGCGCGCTTGTCGGTGAGAGCCCTCCGACGCCGGCATCCACAAGCCACGATTCTCCATCGAGCTCGACGCGCAGAAAGACATGCGTGCGTGGCGGCGTGAAGTCGCGCGGTCGGTCGACGCGAACGCGTGCGCTGATCGGCTGCACTTCAAACCCGAGCGTGCGGAGCACGTGCATGAGGTGCGTGTTTTGCTCGAAGCAGTAGCCGCCGCGGCCTGCGTGAACGAGCTTCGCCTCGACGCGTGCTGGGTCGAGGTCGATCCCTTGCCCAAGGAGTACGTCCAGGTTCTCAAAGGGGATGTGCTGCACGTGGTGAAGCGCAATGGCGTGCAGCGTTGGCAAGGTCGGTGTGCGCGCGCCGGTGTAGCGAATGCGAGCGAAGTAGGCGTCGAGCTCGGGCTGAAAGGCCATGATCACCCCTGGGACAATGAGGTCACAAGCGGGTGGATTGTCCCACTCCGCGATCGGCTCAGATCGAGCGCCTCGGAGGCACTGCGGCGGTTGCGACAAGGATGCCGGCCGCGAGCGCCATGGCCACCAGGAGCATGCGAAGCGCGGTGCTGATCGCTTCGATGACTTCGCCGTCGAGGAGCGAGTTCTCCGGCACGTGCGCCCCGGTGGTGCGCGTCGGGGGCACCTGCACGGCCAACGAGGCGTGCACCACTCGATCGTGCCAAGGCGGCAGGTGCGTCGGCAACGAAGCCGGCCCGCTCTGCGAGTGAGCGGCGCTCGCGGGCACGGGCTCGGGGGGCTTGCTAGTCCTGCTGCCCGGAAATCCGTTCCGTCTTTCCGGGCACGGTCCTAGCTCATCGCGCTTGGAGATGCCGAGGCTGGACGGCCTCGTGGGCTCGATCGCGGCTGCGGAGCCACGCTCCGACGCGACACGCCGGACGAGCTCACGGCCCGCCTCGCGGGTGGGTGCGATCACGGTGACCGTCTCTCGCCGATCGAGCGCCGCACGCACCACAGCCAGCGCCGCA
>JBKDQC010000626.1:0-2787 GCA_046342295.1 Deltaproteobacteria bacterium
CCTGCGGCCGCCGGTCGTCGGGCCCGTCAGCACCTCCTTGACGGTGCGCTGGTTGGCCGCGTCGTAGCGGTAGCGCAAGCGCGCGCCGTGGACCCAGGCGCCGCTCGTCGTGCTGTTGCGGTCGTAGCGGCGGCCGTCGACGAGGCGATTGAGCTCGTCCCAGCGGAAGCTGTAGTGCTGCTCCTCGGCGCACGTGCAGCTCGTGCGCAGCGAGGTCACGCGCGTCGCGATGGGGTCCGTCGTGTCGTCGATGCAGCTGCCCGCGCTCACGTCGTGACACTGGCCATGCACCGTGAACGAGCTCACGTTGCCCGAGACGCCGTACTGCACCTCGACCCAGCCCGCGCCGTCCCACGTGCTCTCCACGCCGCCCCCGGACTTCGGAGCGGAGCGGAGAAGGCCGCGAACCTCTGCGGGGGAGAGCGAGGGGGCAGCCCCCTCGCAGGCAAGACAGCCGATGTTCGTCGCGAGGTAGAGCGCGCTCGGCACCTCGCCGCCAGAGTTCGGATCGTTGCCGCTTGTCAGCGTCCCGAGCGAACGCTCGACCTCACCGCTGCGCGACGACACCTGCACACCCAGAGCATTGATCGTCCCCCGCCCCTCGCGCCACACCCGCGTGAGCCAACCTCCTCCCCGGCCGCGCAGAACCTCGAGCAACAGAGCGAAAACGGCATCACGTCAATAGACGCCCAGTGGCCCAGTGTTTTCGAGGGGTTGCAACGCCGGGAGTGACCCCGTCAAGCGAAGCGCGAAACCCCATCAAGCGGAGCGCCACCCGCGTGAGCCGACCTCCTCCCCGGCCGCGCAGAACCCCGAGAAACAGGGCGATAACAACATCACGTCAACAGGCACCCGGCGGCCCAGTCTTTTCGAGGAGTTGCAAGGCCGGGAGTGACCCCATCAAGCGGAGCGCCCCGCGTGAGGCCGTGCAGATTTCCCTCTGAGCGATCTTCAAGTTCGTGCAGAACCCCGAGAAACCGGGCCAAGGCGGCATCACGTCAATAGACGCCCAGCGGCCCAGTGTTTTCGAGGGGTTGCAAGGCCGGGAGTGACCCCATCAAGCGGAGCGCCACCCGCCAACCCCATCAAGCGGAGCGCCAAACCCCATCAAGCGGAGCGCCATAGTTGTTCATGCGCGGGCCCTAACGACATGCGCCGGGTGCCAGCATGCCCAGGGGATACCAATCACCGAAGGGCCAAGCGTCGTAGGTCGAAGACAATCGATCGACTCTAACTTGGACAAGCCCCGTCGCGCAGCGCAGCGCAAAGAACTGGTCGCCATTCTCCCGTACCACCACAGCGCGAGACGCTTCAGCCCCCGCGCATGCGGCGCCGCGCAATCGAAGCTCAGTCGTCGTCCATGGACCAACCATTCCCGCCGCGCGGACATGCCGCCACACCTCGTCGGCACGCCCTGGGTCTCGCCACTCCAACCTCAACCGGTAGCCCCATTCGTCACCGAGCGGTTCGTAGCAACCGTCGTCGGGCGGGAGGTCGTCGCGCCCCAGAACGAGGGCAACGGCCGCGTTCATGTTGCGACGTGAATCGCGGACGAACACCATCCCTCCAATGAGCACAAGTGACGCACCGACAAAGGCAAGGAGAAGCCGCCACGAGGGCCAGCTCATCGGCCACTCGCATCTGCTGCGGGTCCCTCGGACACGGCTCCCCCGACCCCGTCGGCGGTCAACCCCGCAACACCGTCCACAACACCATCCACGCCCTCGGCACGCCCCGCCGCGGACGGCTCTTCCGTTCGCGAGATACCATCCCCAGGGGCCCGTATCGGGACGAGAGCGTCATCCTGTGTGAACGAGACTGCCACATCGTCAGTTCTCACCTCGAACCCCACGCCGATGTTTGCGGCGTACATCAGATCGGTCTGAAGTTCGCCGAACCAGCCCGACGCGCGCGCGTTGGGTCCGAACAGCGGCCGCGGATCGAAGTCATAGAAGTCCTCGGCGTGGGCGGTTCCAGTGAAGGAATAGGTTCCATCCTCGGCAACCACAAGATCTCCCTCCCAAACCACACCGTATTGACCAAGCGTACCGCCCACGAACGCCAGGGCCGACGTTCCCCAACGGACATGACTCGTTCCGCCTCCGGCTGCCTGCAGTCGGCCGACTTCAGTAACGAGCGCGTTGGGGCGATCTCCGTTCGGCGTTCGCGGGTCGAGTCCCGAAGGATCTGCGATATGCGCGAAGTCGTCGCCCGTGAGACGCAGCGTTCCCGCTTGACGCTGCAAGTAGCGATCAATGAGAACATGAGCGATCCGATCGTTCTTTAGCGTGAACAAGAAGTTTCGAAGCGCCATGCCGAGTGGTGACGGAACCCCTGTTGAGACAGTATTCGGCAGTCCGCCAAAGAGGCCCGGCCCAAGCTGGCTCCACACGCGATACTCGTCGAGCGGCACCTGATACATCATCAGCGCCGCACCTTCGAACCTCTCGCACTCGTCGACAGTCAGCCCCTCGGCACATAGCCCCAGCGGGTCCACCGCCTGCAACAGATTTCCGCTCACGTAGTGATAGGAGTTCCCCGTCTCGCCGCCGCCGCTGGCGTGGATGTGGAGCGGATCTGGCGTGGCCCACCTGCCCAGCCTCGGAATCAGCCACCTCTCACCGAAGTAGGTGACCCCAATCTCCGCGTCGGCTTCCTTCGTGGTGAAGCCCATCGGCTCGAGGGGTACCAACGCGTCGTTGGTCCAGAGGTTCTCTCGGGCGCCGTTGGGGTAGTAGGTGCTGACCTCGACGAGGTCGCCGCTCAGGAGGTCCACGACGGCGCCGG
>JBKDQC010000627.1:0-16503 GCA_046342295.1 Deltaproteobacteria bacterium
CAGGACATGAGCGGTGGTGCCGTAGAGCAGCGGCCGCCCAGGCTCCTCCTTGCGGCCGATGATTCGCACGAGGGTTTTCTCGAGGAGCACCTTGAGCGCCGAGCCCGAATCGACGCCCCGAACTTCATCGATCTCGGGCCGTGTGATCGGCTGGCGGTACGCGAGGATCGAAAGGGTCTCGATCTGGGCGCGCGTGAGCCTGACCGGCTTGCGAGCGACGAGCTCGCGCACGAAGGGCGCGTTCTCGGCGGACGAGCGGAACTGGTAGCCGCCGGCGACCTCGACGAGCTCGAGACCACGGCCACGGTACTCCTCGGTGAGCACGTCGAGGAGGCGCTGGACCTCCTTGGTCGAAGCACGCGCGATCTTCGCGAGTCGGTTCGGTGGCAACGGCTTGTCCGTCACGAAGAGCAAGCTCTCCAGGATGCCCTTGAGATGCGCTTCGCCGGTTGGCAGCGGCGGCGCCTTCTCGAGCCCGGGGCGGGCCCGGGGCGCGAGCTCGATCTCGTCGTCGTCACCAAGCACGAAGCCGACCTCGCTGACCTGGCGGTCAGGATCGACTGGCACGGCTGCTTCGGCCTCGAGCGCCGCTTGGGCCTCGAGCGCCTCTTCGCCCTCGGGCGCCGCTTCGGCCTCGCTCGACTCTTCGCTCTGAAGCGCCAAATCGCCTTCGGGCGTCGATTCGCCCTCGGGCGCCTCTTCTCGCTCGGCTCCGATCTCGGACGCCGCTCCGCCCTCGGCGGGCAAAGGCTCGGGATCGGATGTCCCTCGGGGACCCGGACCCTCCGGCCTCGCGACGACGTGCTCATCCTCCGCCGGGAGCGCGCCTTCCGTGGATTCCGTCGCGCCCTTCGCGCCTCGTCCACCCTCGATCTGTCGCTTCCGCGTCATTCCTCGTCGTCCTGCGACCCATCGGTCGATTCGGCTTCGGGACGCGCCGTGGCCGCCGCATCCTGCAGACCCTCTTCCTCGGGATCAAGCGCCTCTCCGAGCGGATCCTCGCCGGGCCGCGCAACACTCTCGTCGGCCAGGTCCTCCTCGAGCGTCGCGACGGACGCGGGTGCACGGCCGTCATACTCGTCGACCCCCGCGACCATGCTGTCATCGACTTCCGTGACGAGCAGCTCGAGATGAATGGGGGCGAGCGCATCGGCCTGGTAGATGCGGGTGAGACGGCGCTTGGCCATCTCGAGAATCGCCAGGAACGTGACGACGACGTCGTAGACGCTGCGGGCGTCGTCGAAGAGCTCGTCGAAGCTGCAATGGCGCCGACCGCGGATTCGCTCCGTGAGCGCGGCCATGCGGTCCTGGATGCTCACCCCTTCGGCCGTGATCTCGAACGCCAATTCCTGGTTCGCGCGCTTGAGGACGCTCTGGAAGGCATCGAGCAGCTTGAAGAGCCCGATGCTCGCGAGCGGCGCCGGGCCCATCGCCTCCGGCGCCTCCATGCCGCGCGTGAACACGTCGCGACCCGCCACCCCACGCGCCAGCAACTGCTCCGCCGCGTGCTTGTACTTCTGATACTCGAGCAAACGCCGGATGAGCTCCGCGCGCGGGTCGACTTCTTCCTCGGCAGCGGCGTCCTCGTCCGCTTGGGAGGGATCCGGCGGAAGCAGCATCTTGCTCTTGATGTGCGCGAGCGTCGCTGCCATCACGAGGTACTCGCTCGCGACATCGAGGTCGAGGGTCTCCATCACCGTCAGGTACGCGAGGTACCGCTCGACGACGAACGCGATGGGCAAATCGAGGATGTCGAGCTCGTGCTTCTGGATGAGATGCAAGAGCAGATCGAGCGGCCCTTCGAACGCGGGCAGGCGCAGCTGGAAGTTCGGGTCGAGCGCCTGCACCGACTCGCCCTTCCCTTCGCTCGACTGCCGCGCGCCGGGCGGGCGGCTCTCCTCGGCGTCTCGAGACACCTCGGCCCGGCCCGCGACGTTTCCGTGCTCACCGCCGCGCGTTCGCGATCGTCTGGTCCGCTCGGCCATGGTGGAAGAGGCCGCCAGCTACCCCTTCCTGACGATCGCGTCAACTGCCTGGGAAAGGCCCTCCATGCGACGACGAAGGGCCCTCTGCGGCGCAGAGGGCCCTCGAAGGTCAGGCCGCGAGGGCGGAAGCCCCCGTGTGGCGCGGGGGCCGCGCGGCCCCTCCGGGACGCTCAGGGCATGGGGAACGGCAAGCCACCGTCGCCGCCGCCGCCGAAGCTCGTGCCGCAGGTCGGGTCGGCGCCGCACACCACACCACAGCCGCCGCAGTTGCTGTCGTCGACCGGCACGCAGCCGGTACCGGGGCAGCACACCTCGCCGCAGCCGAGCCCCGGCAGGCCCGGGAGCCCACCACCGCCGCCCGGCAGCCCGCCGCCGCCACAGGGAAGCGAGAGCCCGCCCGAATCACCGCAGCTCGCAGGACCGCCCCCGATCGGGAGCCCACCGCCACCGCCGGCCATGCACGCCGTCATCGTGCCCCCCCTGCCAGGGCACAGGCACATCCCGCCGACGCACTCCTCGCCGCTCGCACACGCGCGTCCGGGCATGCCGCAGTTCATCGGGTCCGTGGAGAGGTCGCGGCACGTCGAGGTCCCGCCGGTCGACACGCAGCTCTCACCGGACGCGCACGCGCGACCGAGCGAGCCACACTCGCAGCGCCCCGCGTTGCAGCTCTCGCCGGAGTTGCAGCGGACCGGCGGCATCCCGCAGTTCTCGGGAATGTCGCTGCGAAGGCACTCGTAGTCGCCGGTGCTCCCGAGCACACAGGTCTCGCCTGCAGACGCGTTGCAGGCAGGGCCGGAGCCGCACATGCACTGCGTCATCGTGCCGAAGCGGCTGCACCGGTTGGCCACGTCGGCGTCGCACGCACGCCCGCAAGCGCCGCAGTTCGAGAACGACGGATCGCTCGTGCCACCCGCACCGTCGCGGCTGACGCACGTCGAGCCGCAGCACTGGGAGCCCGCCGCGCAGGAAGGCATGCAGCTGCCGGGCATGCTGCCCGTGTCGATGGGACCGGAGACGCGCGCGTCCACGGGGCCCGCGTCCGGCAGGCCCGAGACGTTCATACACATCCGGTTCGCGCAGATCTGACCCGACGCGCACACGTTGCCGCAGCCGCCGCAGTTCATCGGATCCGAGAAGTAGTCCACACATCGATTGCCCGACGCGCTGCTGGTGCAGCACATCTGCACGCTGGAGCAGCCCGGTGTGCAGCGAGCGGCGGTCGTGCGGTTGTCGCACGCACCCAGCGCGAACAACGCGACCGCCGAGAACGCGGCGAGGTAGGGATGGAGGGGCGAGCGCGAGGAAGCGAACGACTGCATGGGGAACCTCTCGTCAAGGGGCGGCCAGCCACGAACAAACTCCGCGATGCTAGAGGCACCCGGGGCGTTGGGACAGGCCGTCCTCGAAGAGTGGTTGAGTCTTCTCACAAACACAACCCGGGCGCCGTCACGACAGACTCGCGAGCACCGCGTCGACGTGCCCTGCCACCTTCACTTTCGGAAAGACCTTCACGACGACGCCGCTGTCGTCGATGACGAAGGTGGTCCGGACGATCCCGACGCTGCGGTTGCCGTAGAGGACCTTCTCCGCCCAGACCCCGTACGCGCGCAGCACCCGGGCCTCGGGGTCGCTGAGCAGGGTGAAGTCGAGCCCATGCTTTTCGCAGAAGCGCGCGTGGCTCGCGGCCGTGTCGCGCGAAACGCCCGCGACGACCGCGGTCTTTCGGGCGAAGGCCGCCTTCGCAGCCTGGAAATCACTGGCTTCGAGCGTGCAGCCAGGCGTGTCGTCCTTCGGGTAGAAATAGAGGACCAGGCGCTTGCCTGCGAAGTCCGTGAGCCGGAAGCGCTTGGTCCCCGGGCCCTCGAGATCGAGCTCCGGCGCCCTCCGACCCACGAGCGAGCCCGGCTCGATCTCCGACGGGGGCGGCAAGGCAGCTGGCTTCACGACGGCCTTCGATTTCGAGGGGGCTGTTCGTTCGACGGGCAGTTTCTTGGGTTTGGAGGCGGCCATGGCGAGAGCGTGCCAAAGCCCCGGCGAACCTTCCCTCGCAACGTGACCAAACTCACACAACATCCCTCGAGGTCTGGGGTCCCCGTTGCCAGATGGGACCGCTCCGCTAGAACGGCCGGCTCGTCAGCCGCGGTCGGTCCGCGGGTCGGGATGGTCGTTCGCCGGCGCGTCGCGTCGGCCGTGGAGGCGATGATGAAGAAGGTTGCGTGGATTCTTGCGAGCGGCGCGCTGATCGCGGCGTGCGGGGGCGGCCCGAGCCGGGCGGACAGCGGCCCGGTGGGCAGCGACTCGGGCACCATCGTCCTGATGGACAGCGGCCCGGGCGGCGGGCGCGACACCGGTCCGGTGCGCCGCGACTCCGGCGGCTCGGGTGGCATGTGCAGCACGTGGGGCGGTCTCACGGCGACCAGCATCGAGCCCGTGCCCGCGAGCTGCATGCCGCGCTGCTCGGCCGCGACGCTCGAGACGATCAACATGTGCCCCGAGGGCGACGATGGAACGTGCCTGTTCGGCGCGCTGAATGCGGACACGCTCCCGTCGGTGTCGATGCCTTTCGAGGGCGGCATGCCCCTCGATCTGAACTGCGGCCTCTGCTTCGACCTTCAGCGATTCCACTGCTTCTCGCAGGTCTGTCCGGCAGCGGCGAGCCCCGTCCTCGTCTGCAACGCGATGATGGACGCGGACATGTGCATGGGCGAGCAGATGGCCCTCCGGAGCTGCCTCATGGGCATCGCCGACGGCTCGCCGCAGCAGATGATGCTTCAAGCCTGCTTCGGCGAGCAGGTCGGCGCTTGCTTCGACGCCGGCGGCGGGTTCCTCCCCGGCGCGCGAACGCTGCCCGACGTCCAGATCGAGAACATTCGGCGCGTGTCCGCGGCCGTCCTCCGCTGAGCGACGGTGTGCCTCACCGAAGCGCGCGCTGCCCTCGGGCGGCGCGCGCTTCGTTCGTCCGTCGGGCGAGCTCGCCCTTCGCCAGGCAAACACTCGCGTTCACCGCACCGAGGTCTCTGCGCGCGCACGCCTTGCGAGGCCTCCGCGGCTTGGACATTTAACGGTGTGGCCCGAACGTTGGTGATCGGTGATCTGCACGGCTGCCTCGAGGAGTTGCACGCGCTCCTCGAGGCGGTCGCGTTTCGCCCGGGCGAGGACACGCTCGTCAGCGTGGGAGACCTCGTCAACAAGGGCCCTGACTCCGTCGGCGTGGTGCGCCTCGTGCGCTCGCTGGGCGGACGCGCGGTGCTCGGAAACCACGACGATCTCGTCCTCCGCTGCGTGGCCGCGCGGCGTGACGGGGCCGACGATGCGTTCTCCGACTCGGTGCGGCGCGTCGCCAAGCGGCTCGCCGACGACGACGTCGCGTGGCTCGAGTCCCTGCCGCTGACCCTCGCCCTCGAGGGCCAGCACGCCCTCGTGGTGCACGCGGGCCTCGTCCCCGGTGTCCCCGTGAGCTCGCAGTCCCGTGAGCACGTGATCACGATGCGCAGCCTCCGCTCGGACGGCTCACCGACCAAGCGGATCGAGGACGGCGTACCGTGGGCGTCGCTGTGGCCGGGCCCGGAGCTCGTGCTCTTCGGCCACGACGCGGTGCGCGGCCTCCAGCGCTGGCCATACGCGATCGGGCTCGATACGGGCTGCGTCTATGGCGGCCGCCTCACCGGAATGATCTTTCCGGAGCGCAGGCTCGTGTCCGTGCCGGCGCGCCGCGTGTGGTCCGAGCCTGGCAAGAGCGTCGCGAAGACGCAGGCCCGGGACGACAAGCGGCTACGGAAGCTGACGGACACGTGAGCTGTCAGACGTCGATGAGGACCCTGTCGCCCGCCACGCGCGCCCCGAGCGCGACGAGCCGGCGGCCCCGGCATGGACCGCGGATGCACTCACCATCCTCGCGCCGGTAACGAGCGCCCTGCGTCGCGCAGACGAGGTGGCCATCCTCGTCGAGGAAGCGGCGCCCCCCGGCATCGAGCGGGATCGGGACGTGCTGGCAGACGTTCTCGTAGACACGCACCTCGCCCTGCTCGTCCAAGACCACGAGCGCTTCCTTCGCAGGCCTGCCGTCGGGCAGTGGCACCACGACCACCTCGCCGAAGGAGGGCACGGAGGCCTCGAGCCTTCGTGCATACGCCGGTCGCGCTCCTCGCGGCCCCTCGGTCACCCGCGCGGACTCCGGCCCGTCACTTCCGTGCCGGAGCGGCTGCCTGCAGCCCCTCGCCGATCGAGCCTGCTCCGCCCGCATGCAATCCGCGCGTGCTCGTGGGGGCCCCTGCCGCCGGCGCGCTCAGTGCTCCGGGTTGGCTCCAGGGCTTGTCCTCGCTGTTGCGGAGCACGGCGGGGCGCGCGGTGAGGACCTCGCAGCCCGTACGTGTCACCAGAAGCGTATGCTCGAACTGCGCGGAGAGCTTCCGGTCCGCGGTGACGACGGTCCAGTCGTCCTCGAGCAGCTCGGTCTCCCACGTGCCCAGGTTGATCATCGGCTCGATGGTGAAGACCATCCCGGCCTTGAGCCTCATGTTCTTGAGGTTCGTCCCGGCCTCGGGCCGGTAGTGGGGAATCTGCGGCGGCATGTGGAACTGCCGACCGACACCGTGGCCCACGTAGTCGCGGACGACCGAGCAGCCTCGCTTCTCCGCGAGCTCTTGGATCGCGGCGCCGATGTCGAAGATGCGGCCGTCCTGCTTCACGACCGCAATGCCCGCCTCGAGCGAGAGTCGGCACGTTTCCACGAGATGCTTGGCCTCGTCGCTGGGCTCCCCGACGTAGAACGTGGCGCTCGTGTCGCCGTGGTAGCCCTGGAAATACGTCGTGACATCCACGTTCACGATGTCTCCGTTCTGGAGCATCCGCTTGCCCGGGATGCCGTGGCAGACGACCTCGTTGACGCTCGTGCAGACGCTCTTCGGATAGGGCCGCCCGGCTCCGCTCGGGCGGTAGTTGAGCGGTGACGGGTATGCGTCCCGCGAGACGATCCACTGGTGCACGAACCGATCGATCTCGTCCGTGGTGATGCCGGGCGCAATCTTTTCGCCGACCGCGACGAGACACTGCGCAGCGAGCGAGCAGGACGCCCTCATCCGCTCGAGCATCCGCGGGTCCATGATCTCGACGTCGCCAGCCACACTGCCTCCTCGCGGCAGAGCCGCGGCGCACGGAGACATACGGCCCCGGCACAGCCGCCGCAATGCTGGGCGTGGGGTTGAGGCGAGCTCGAACTTCGGGCTCGGCTTTTTTGGAGCGATGTGCTTCGGGTGCTACAAGGCACACATGTAGGACATGGTGGGACAGCGGAGCAGATGCCGCTGCCGCCGGTTCTGGGTCCCGCGCCCCGCGCGCGGGCAACCGAGGTCTCGCCCCGCGAGACCGCGCTCGTCGAGAAGCGCTTTCTTCTGGAGGGTTCCATGCGAGGTCCCAAGCACTACGCGTCCATCGAGGATTTCGAGCGCGAAGAGATCCGCTCGCACATCAAGCTCGGGTGGTCGCTCGACGACCTCTACGCGGACGCGATGGAGCGGCGCTCGGATGATACGGAGGAGGCCATCGACGAGCTCGACTTCGAGGAGTGAGCGCTGAACCGCATCCCCGCGCGTCGAGGCCGCCGGCGTCGGCCGTGCGTCATTCAACGTGCAGGAGCGGCAGGGATCGCGCACGCTTCTCTGTTGGTGTCAGTTTCCCAAGCGACACCACGACCTGAGCAGAACACCGGCCTCGTCGTATCCGCCTCCCACGGGCGTCGAGGTCGCACCGGGCGTCGCCCCGTCCGGTGCACGAGCCGCGGGCTGCCCGCCCGAGGCGCGCTCGCCCCCGGCCCCGACGGTCGCCCCCGTCGGGGCCGACTTTTTTCCGTCGTGCCGGTGTCTCGCCGGGGACGATTGAAAGGCCCGCGTCCGCGGGCTACACCGCGTCCTCCCATGAGCATCGTGCTCGCGATCGCGAACCAGAAAGGCGGCGTCGGCAAGACGACGACCGCAGTGAACCTCGCGGCGTGCCTCGCCGTCGCCGAGCAGCGCGTGCTCCTCGTCGACATGGACTCGCAGGGCAATGCCTCGAGCAGCCTCGGCCATCCCAAGAGCCGGGTCGAGCGCGGGACGTACGACGTCCTGCTCGGTGAGGAGCGGATCGCGGACGTGCTCCTCGAGACCGAGCTGCCGAATCTTCACCTCGTGCCAGCGACGGCCGACCTCGCCGCGGCCGAGATCGAGCTCGGGGGAGCCGAGGACCGGGCCACGCGCTTCCGAGACGCGCTCGCCCGTTCGAAAGACGCGTACGACTACGTCATCCTGGATTGCCCTCCCTCGCTCGGGCTCCTCACCCTGAACGCGCTCGTCGCGGCCGACGGCGTCATCGTCCCGATGCAGTGCGAGTACCTCGCGCTCGAGGGGCTTAGCTCCCTGGGAGACACCATCGAGCGAATCCGCAACGGACTGAACGAGCAACTGCGGGTCTCGGGCGTGGTGCTGACGATGTACGACCCGCGCGTGAGCCTCGCGCGCGAGGTCGCCGACGAAGTGCGAAAGCACTACCGCGTCTACGAGACGGTGATCCCGCGCAACGTGCGCCTGGCCGAGGAGCCCTCGCACGGAAAGCCGGTGATCCTCTATGACGCGGGCTCGCGGGGCTCGCACGGCTACCTGAGCCTCGCGCGCGAGCTCCTGGGCGAGGCCGACTGATCGAGCGCATTCGTGCGCGCCCTCCCGAAGGATCAAGAACGATGGCGACCGACCCGAAGAAGGGCTCGCGGCTCGGCCGCGGCCTCGACGCCCTGATCCCGCAGACGAAGCCTGCCGCGGTCGCAGGAACGCGCGAGCCCAACGTCGCCGCGATCGAGGAAGTGCACCCCAACCGTGCCCAGCCACGCACACGCTTCGATGAGAGCGCGCTCGACGAGCTGGCGCACTCGATCCGCGAGCTTGGCGTGCTCGAGCCCATCCTCGTGCGCAAGCGAAGCGCGGGTGGCTTCGAGATCATCGCGGGCGAGCGGCGATGGCGTGCCGCCCAGCGGGCGGGGCTGCGCGAGGTGCCGATCGTGGTGCGCGAGCTGTCGAGCACCGCCGCGTTCGAGGCCGCCATCGTGGAGAACCTCCAGCGCGAGGATCTCAACCCGGTCGAGACGGCCCGCGCGTTCCAGCGACTCATCGACGATCACAAACACTCGCAGGACACCGTCGCGCAGAAGATCGGCAAGGATCGCTCGACCGTCGCGAACGCCCTGCGTCTCTTGAAGCTGGCCCCTTCGATCCTCGAGCACATCGAGAACGGCGAACTGTCCGAAGGCCACGGGCGCGCTCTGCTCACCGCCCCGAGCGTCGCGGCGCGCGAGAAGCTGGCGAAGGAGGCGATCGCGCAGCAGTGGTCCGTCCGCGAGACGGAGCGCCGAGCCAGGCACGCCGGAGAGGCCAAGCCCGAGCCGAAGGCGAAGTCTGCCAACGTTCGGGACCTCGAGATCCGGCTCAGCAAGTCGCTGGGCGCACGCGTCACGCTGACCGACAACGGCGAAGGCAAGGGCGCGATCCACGTCGCGTACACGAGCCTCGACGAGCTCGACCGCATCCTCACGAAGCTCGGCTGAGTCGGCAGGAGGGGCCGAGTGGCCCTCCCACGCCAAACAGGGGCCCTACGGTTCGAACGCGCGTGGCTCGAAGCACGCGTCGGACGCAGGAGCGAGGCTCACCGGACGTAGAAGCGAGGGTCGTCGGGCCGCGCGTCGATGTGGAAGTGGTTGCGGTGACCCTCGTTGTAGTTCGGGGTCAGGACGGAGGAGAACTCGTGGTCGGCGGCCAGCGCGCATGCGACCGCGAGGAGCGTCCGCGCCGCAGTGGGCTCCGGCGATGGGGCGTCGCACGTCTCGTGCGACGGGGTCTCGACGAAGTCTTGCTCCACCGAGAGCACTTCACCGTCGTCGGTCTCGAACGCCGCGATGTCGAGCGCGAGCCCGAGCGTGTGAAAGCTCTGACGCGGCGCGGGGCGGTAGGCCGAGAGAACGTCGAGGGCTCGGATGCCATGCTCTCGGAGGACGCGCGCGAGCTCGGGCAGCCTCGACGCGAGCTCGCAGGACAGCACGACGCGCTCTCTCGGACGAACGGTCCGAATCGCCACGCCTCCGACCGAGCCTCGGACCTCCACGGGCGTCGGGACCGGGGTGACGATCTCGTCGCCTTCGAACGCCGACGCCTCGATGTGGGCGACCCGCAGCCGCTCGAGGCAATCGGCCTCAGGCTGGATCCTCCAGACGCGACGCTCATCCATGGCCCAGCGCGCGCCAGGGACGATCCCCCGGAAGTTGAGGAACGTGGGGACGAGGCCCGCGATCTCGCGCGCCACGAGCCCGGCGGGGTCATCTTCGCCGGCCGCGAAGGTCGTCGGCTGGGCGGGAGCAGGCGGCGGCTCGGCGATAGGCAGCGTGATGGGGGGCTGCTGCTCGAGGACCTGGGGCGGGATGCGAAAGGAGAGCGGCACCCCGAGAATCCGAGCCCGCAGGCTGCGCGCCTCGCGCGCAGCGCGGAGCCTGGCCCGGCGTGCCTGCCGAGGGGTCAGCGCAGGGGTCGACTCCGAGGCTGCACGATCGTCGTGCGCCGCAGGCGTCCCGTCCTGGGCTGCGCCGCGCGGGACCGCGTCGAGCTCGGCCGGAGCGTCGTCCATCGGTCCATCGTCGCCGCCCTCGAAATGACCGCCGAGCTCACCCGCGAGCCGACCTTCGGCGAGCGTGCCCACGCGGGGCCCGGCGCGCATGGCGTCCTCCGTGGTGGTGACGGTGCGTACCCGTCCGCGAACGCGCTCGGCGATGGTGGCGGCAGACTCTCCGGAGGGGACGCGCCAGAACCGATCGAAGTAGCCCATGGCGACTTGACCGTTACGGCCGGACAGGAGGCGCGCGCGGCGGGCCGCCGAGCGAGGATCATGAACGACCCAGTCGGGCAGAAAGTCCGGGAGGTTGTGACCGCGCGCGACGGCCGCGACGGACATCCCGGCCTGCACGATCACGTAACGGGAAGGCGCCTCGGGGTTCGGATAGACGAAGCGTGTGCCGAGCTCGGTGCCCTCGATGCGTCGTGTGCCCACGACGATTCCGCTCTCGCTGACGCGGATCGGGAGCCGGTCTCCGAAGCGCTCGATCAGGAGGTTCGAGCCCGGCGTGCCGTAGAGGACGAGGTGCGAGCTCCGCATCATCTCCTCGGTCACTTCGGTGTCGGCGACCACGCGCTGCTGATGGTTCCACAGCCACAGCGGCCACCCGCGCGCGCCTCGCTCGGCGGCCTGGCGGAGGCCGGCGGTCAGCTCCGACGCTTGCGTGCCGTACACGTGGATCATGCCGTCCCGGTAGGGATCCGTGAGCGGGCCCGAGAGACCAGGCACCTTCTCGAGACCCGGCGCGCGCGGCAGCTGGCCGATTCGCCAGCGCCCGTCGTCGCCTCGGTGCAGCCGCACGATGTGACCGAGCGGGCTGCGCTCGCCCGCGTAGACCTCGGTCCCGTCGACCTCCACACGAAGCGCGGCGCAGGCTCCGACCGGAGCATCGCGGAGATCGAGCGCGAGCTCGAGCGTGTTGGTCGTCTGCACCGAGAGCACCCCGTCGGACGCCCTCGCGACGACACGCGCGAGCTCCGGGTACTCCTCGATGCGCGTGACCGTGACCCAGTGCTGGCGGTTCGCGCGGTAGTCGCCGGTCACGACCCGCACCTCCGCGGGACGCCGGTTGCGTTCCACACGCGCCATCTCCGGATACACGCGGCCGTGGCGATGAACGAGATAGAGCAGGTCGTGGCCGAAGTCGTACCAGCGGACGTTCGGCTCCAGACCGAGCGCGCGCATGTGCTCCTCCATCTGACGCACGAATGCAGGCCTCATCGGACCCGGATCGCGCGAGCCGTGGAAGAAACGGAAGTCCGTGTTGATCGAGTTCTCGACGAGGTGCATGCCCGACCACGCCGTCATCGTCCTCGACTCCTGAGGCGTCGGTGAGCCGCCTGCGTACTGCAGCCAGCTCGGGGCGCCGGCGATCGCGGTGACCATCGAGAAGCGCCACGCGTGACGCATCCCGACGGCGTACGCACCCAGCCCTCCGTTCGAGAGGCCACCGAGGACGACACGGTCCTCGTCGACCGCATAGTGGCGCTGCACGTCGTCGACGACGGCGAGGATGTCGGCCTCGCCCATCCATCGCCACAGCACCTGGCCGAAGCCATCGGGCGCGACGACGATCCAGTCAGGTGACCATCGGGGCGTGTACTCGTCCCAGAGGTGCTGGTCGTACGTGAGCCAGTCCATGTTGTTCCCGAGCACGACCCCGAGGAACAAGTTGCCGTTCGAAGACCCACCGTGGAGCATGACGAGCAGCGGATACCGGCGCGACGGGTCGTAGTCGGGCGGGAGGTAGATGGCGTAACCCTGACGAATGGTCGAGATCGGGGACTCGTAGCCACGGTTCGTGATGCGCCCCCGCTGCTCGAGGTACGGATCGCGCCCCGCCCGCGCCAGCGCCAGATAGCGCTCGACCCGCGCCCGCCATTGCAGGCTCTGGGCCTCGAACTGGCGCTCGATGCGACCCGCCACGTCGAGCGAGTAATCGAGGCTCGTGACAGCGCCTTCGCTCACCCCCGCGGGCCGCTCGGCACGGAGGGCCGCGACTTCCGCGCGAAGCGCTCCGATCTCGGCCTGCGCCGACGCCGACCGGGGCGAGGCCGCCGCGAAGAGAGACAACACGAGGAGAAAAGTCCAGCGCAACTGGGATCTCATGGCGACACAGGTCTATCTCACAATGTAGTACATGTGCTACAAAGCGGCCAAGCGTCCCGGGAACGCGGGACGGTCGTTCCTCGACGGAGATCTCGCGCGCGCCCGCGGGTCGGCTAGAGTCCGGCAGCTTGCGACCCGGTCGACATGCCGCGTGAGTCCAGCTTTTTCGATCTCCGACCCACCGGCGACGAAGCCAGCGCGCTCGCGCGGGCGGCAGACGCCGCCGCGCTCGTCGTCGCGTACTACCTGCCCCTGGAGCTCTACGAGCCTGGCTTTCGCGCCCCGGACGCGGTCGCCGTGCTTCTGGGCATCGTCCTCTTCGGCTTCTTCGCGAATGCGATGAGCCTCTACCGAGGGTTCCGAGGCGTCCCGTTGCTCGTCGAGGTGGGCCGCGTGTGGGGCGCCTGGACGGCCACGGCCGGGGCGCTCCTCATCGTCGGCTTCGCGCTCAAGACCACCCAGGAGTTCTCCCGTGTGGTCGTGACGTCGTGGATCCTCGGGGCACCAACGCTCGTGGCGACCATCCGCGCGGGTGCGCGCGTCGTGCTCGCGTCGGCGCGAGCGCGGGGTAGGAACCTGCGCTTCGTCGCGATCGTCGGCGTGACGGAGATCGGCATCCATCTCGCGCGCCGGATCCAGTTCACACCCCAGCTCGGCATGCGCCTCGTGGGCTTCTACGACGATCGGACGCCCGAGCGGCTTCCCGAGCTCCCCGCAGACGCGGGCCGGCTGGTCGGCTCCTTCGAGGACGTCGTGAAGCAGGCCAAAGGCGGCGACATCGAGTGCGTGTACGTCGCGCTCCCCATGCGCGCCGAGGCGCGCGTGAGCGCGCTGCTCGAGGGTCTCGCGGACACGACGGCCAGCGTCTACTACGTGCCTGACTTCTACGTATTCGACTTGCTCCATGGCCGCTGGACCCTGCTCGGAGATGTCCCGCTCATCAGCATCTTCGAGACGCCGTTCTACGGAGTCGACGGAGTGGTGAAGCGAATCGAGGACCTCGTGCTCGGGAGCCTGGCTGTCCTGGTGGCATCACCGGTGATGTTGGCCACCGCGCTCGCCATCAAGGTCACGAGCCGAGGGCCCGTGTTCTTCAAGCAGCGCCGCTACGGGCTCAACGGCGAAGTCATCGAGGTGCTGAAGTTTCGCTCGATGCGGGTCCAAGAGGACGGTGCGGTGGTGAAGCAGGCCACGAAGAACGATGACCGAATCACACCCGTGGGCCGCTTCATCCGGAGGACGTCGATCGACGAACTGCCGCAGCTCTTTCACGTCGTCACCGGGACGATGAGCCTCGTGGGGCCGCGGCCTCACGCCGTGGCGCACAACGAGGAGTACCGCACGCGGATCAAGCGGTACATGCTGCGGCACAAGGTCAAGCCGGGCCTCACCGGCTGGGCGCAGGTGAACGGCTGGCGCGGAGAGACCGACACGCTCGAGAAGATGGAGAAACGCATCGAGCACGACCTCGAGTACATCCGCCGTTGGGGCTTGCTCTTCGATCTCTGGATCATCTTTCTCACCGTCTTCGGGAGGAAGGTTCGCCAGAACGCGTATTGAGCGTGTCTCGGACCGGTCCGAGCGCGGTGTCTCGACATCAGCGCTCGATCTGTTGCTCGATCTCCTGCGATCGTTGCGCGACGGCTTTCGGGTCGACCCCGTAGGCGCGCGCGATCGCGGCGAGCGTGACCCCCCCACCCGACGTGCGATGCATGACGATGCGGTGAACGGCCGCCGCGAGGACATCGGTGTTGCGAGGCCGGCCGCGTCGCGCACGGGGCTGCGTCTCGCAGTAGCGAGACCAGATCTCCTTCGCCGTGTCGAAGCGTGTGGGGTGGGCGCCGAGGCGCGCGCGAAGCGCGACGATGACTGGATCCTCGTCGACCCGCTCGCGCGATTCAGCCGCGGCCTTGCGCGAACGCGCCCGCGGCTGGAGGGGGATCGGAGAGACGGCGCGCGGCGAGCGCCGGGGCGAAGCGTCGGCAGCGATCGGCCCCGCGCCGAGCTTGGTGGCGAGCTCGAGGAGGCTCGGATGCTTGGGATGCCGGCGCCGCGCGCTCGAGAGAATGGCGAGCGCCTCGCCGCGACCGTGCGCTCCGATGCCACGCCCAGGCAAGCGCGCGAGGCAATGCACGAGTGACGCAGCGACCTCGGGCTCCTCCTCGCCGAGCGTGGCGAACGCTGCGCGGAGATGGGGCAGCGCAGGCGCGGGCTGGTCGAGGGCGACGTCGAGGATGTGCCCGAGGTTGTGGTGGTACCACGGGTTCTCGGGAGCTGCGGCGGCGGCAGCCCGGTAAGCGGCCACCGCGGACCGGTAGTGACCGCTCATCGCGTGCGCGAGCCCTTGCATCGCGTGCGCGACATCATCGTCGGGGCGCGCCTTGAGCACGTGCTTGAGGTGCAGAAGCGCCCGCCAGGGATGATCCTGGAGGCGATATTCTGCGAGATGGCGGTGCGCGAGCAGCGAGGACTCGGAGCCTGGAGCCGCGAGGGCGGCCAACCTCTCGAGCAGCGGCTCGAGGACCTTTCGGCTCCGCGAGCTCGCGAGCGCCTGCTCGATCTGCTCGCGCAAGCGACGTGTCGCCGTGCTCTCGCCGTGGCTCACCGGCTCCTTCTACTGCCCCGACGAAACGCCGGCAACGCGAGGCTCAAACGGCACGGCGCGCGACGAGGATCGCGAACCCTGCGAACCGCGCGAGCGGCCCGCGGGAGACACGATGCTCCGCGCGTCGCAAGAGCGAGCCGACGAGCGGAATCGCATGCGCTTGCGCGAGGGGCGTGAGGATTCGGGCGCCGACGACATGCTCGACGCGCGCATCGCGCGGGAGCCGGGCGCGCGCCTGCGCGAGGGTCTCCCAGCGCGTCGGGACGTCGCTCTCCGCGTGCGAGGCACCGATCCGTCTCGCGCCCGCGAGCGCGCGGGACCCGAAGCGCAGGCTGTGACGGTTGTAGACTTCGACGAGGACGTGACCGCCGGGGCGAACGACGCGAAACATCTCCGCGATCGCGCGGTCCACGTCGGGGATGTGCGCGAGGACCTTGAACGCGTACACGACGTCGAAGCTAGCGTCCGGACAAGGGATCGCGGTCGCGTCGCCCTCTCTCACCGAGAGGCCTCGAAGCCGCGCGTGCTCCAGCATGCCCGGTGAGAGGTCGACGCCCTCCGCGCGACGCGCGACGCGCGCGACCCGTTCGAGCACGAGCCCCGTCCCGCATCCGACTTCGAGCACGTCACGACCGGCAGCGAGATCGATCACCGCGCCTGCCTCGATGTCGTCGACCATGGCGTGGTAGCCGCGATCACGACCACGGTCGTAGTTGCGGCTGAAGTCGTCGTAGTATGCGCGGACGTCGGAGGCGCTCATCAGGAGAGCTCGCTGTAGATCGACTCGTACGCGAGCGCCATGGCGCGGACGGTTCGGCGTCCGGCCAGGCCGCGGGCTCGCTCCGACCAGCGCGCGCGAAGGGCGGAGTCACCAGCGAGACGATCGAGCTCGGCGGCGAGGGCGGACGCCTCGAACGCGGCACCGATCGCGCCGCCGTCCTCCGCGAGCTCGTACGCCGCGCTGCCTTCGGAGACGAGCACCGGACGACCGAGGTGCATGGCCTCGAGGAGCACGAGGGGATGGTCGACCTTCGCATAAAGAGAGTCGGTGGGCAGCGCGACGATGTCGCTCGCGGCAAGCAACGCATGCATCGCAGGGACCTCGCCGAGAGCGCGGACATCGAGCCCCGCCCCGAGCGCCCGACCCGTCAGCCGCGCGCGCCGCGCGGCGCGGGC
>JBKDQC010000628.1:0-11403 GCA_046342295.1 Deltaproteobacteria bacterium
CCACGAGCGAGCCCGGCGGGACGGGCCCCGGCCTGCGCAGGCGGACAGCTTGCGGATGCACCTCGACCTGATCGAGCTGTCCCACCTCGCCGAGGTCGACCATCACGGCCTCTACATCGACTTCGGGACCCCGGCCCGACAGAAGTACACGCTCGGAAACTGGCGCCCGACGAACG
This sequence comes from Deltaproteobacteria bacterium, assembly GCA_046342295.1. GTDB lineage: Bacteria > Myxococcota_A > Polyangia > Polyangiales > Sandaracinaceae > JAFLCL01. The sequence continues at coordinate 177 of JBKDQC010000628.1, forward strand.
GCAATGGCACCGGCTGGCTCGCCGACGGCGCAGACGGCGACGAGACGTTCACCTACGCCGGGCGGATGGCCCGGCTGTACTTCGACGTGCGGGAGCAGAGCGACCTCACGCTGCGGCTCCGCCTGAGGCCGCACGGCACGCGGCGCGTTCAACTCTACTTGAACGGGCGCTCTCAGGCGCTGCCGGAGGGTGGCGTCCAGTTCGCGGAGGGCTCCGACTTCCGCGACTACGACATCGCGATTCCCCGCGACCTTGTGCGGGTCGGTGAGAACCAAGTCCAGCTCGCCTTCGGGGGAACCACGCCGGTCGACGGGCAGGACGTCTCCGTCGCGATGTCCTCCGTTCGTGTCATCCCAGGCTCAGCGCCCGCTGCAGGGGAAGCGTGGGTCGAGCCCCTCCACGATGGCTTGGTCACGCGTGTCCAGATTGGCGAGACCCAGCGCCCGGCGTTGCTCGCACGCGCGCCGACGTCGCTGACGTACTACGTCGATGTTCCGGAGGGAGCGCGCCTCGTCTTCGGCGTCGGCACCGACTCGAGCGCGACGGGCGCGACCGCGCGCGTGAGGGTTCAGGCCGAGGGTGGCCAGCCCCGAGAGCTCTGGACGGGAGCGGTGGGTGCTCGCTGGAGCGATCAATCCCTCGACCTCGCTCCCTTCGCTGGCGAGATCGTTCGCATCGACCTCCTCGCGGAGGGTAGCGAGGGCACACGTGTCGCCTGGTCGGCTCCGTCGGTCATGGTGCAACCGCCCGCGGCGGCTCCTCCGACCGCGCCCGCTCGGAACGTGGTGGTTCTCCTCATCGACACGCTCCGCGCGAGCAAGCTTCGCCCGTACAACCCGCAATCGCGGGTCCGCACGCCGATCTTCGACGGGATCGTCGAGCGAGGAACGCTCTTCGAGCGCGCGCACTCGCAGGAGAACTGGACCAAGCCAAGCGTCGCGTCGGTCCTCACCGGGCTGACCCCGTCGACCCACCGTGCGATCACCACCGAGGCCCGCCTCCCGGCGAGCGCCGAGCTCGTGAGCGAGGTCTTCGACGGTGCGGGGTTTCATACCGCGTCGTTCCTGGCGAACGGCTACGTGTCGGACCGCTTCGGTTTCGACCAGGGCTGGGACCACTACACGAACATGATCCGCGAGGGACGCTCGACGGAGGCCGAGGACGTCTTCCGAGAGGCTGGCGACTGGATCGAGCAGCATCACGACGAGCGCTTCTTCGTGTACGTCCAGACAATCGACCCTCACGTCCCATACGATCCCCCTGCAGAGTTCCTGCAGATGTACGACCCGCGGACGGATTACGCGGGGCAGGTGCAGCCGCGGCGCACGGGCGAGCTCCTCGAGGCGGCCAAGGGCAACCGCCCGAGCGTGGTGTTCGACGAGAGCGATCTGACCCGCCTGACCGCGCTCCACGACGGTGAGATCAGCTACCACGACCGCGAGCTCGGTCGCTTCCTCGAGCGGCTCGCGGCGATGGGCGTGGCCGACGACACGCTCCTGGTGATCACCTCGGACCACGGCGAGGAGTTCCGCGACCACGGGAGCTTCGGCCACGGGCACAGCGTCTACCAGGAGCTCATCCAGGTACCGCTCGTCTTCCATCGCCCCGGGCTCGTCCCGCAGGGTCGCCGCGTGCCGCATCCGGTCTCCACGATGAACGTCTCGCAGACGATCCTCGAGCTCGCCGACGTCCGAGGGCTGCGTGCCGCCGAGGGCCGAAGCCTCGTGTCGGACATGCATGGCCTGGTTCCGAGCCATCCGATGCTCGCATTCACGAACATGCTCGATGACAAGCGGGTCATCCGCTCTCGACGTTGGAAGATGGTGTTGAGCGGGATCAACGCGAAGATCTTCGACCTCGGCCAGGACCCACAAGAGCGCAACGAGATCACCGACCTCACGCGGCATCCGATCGCCGCTCGCTTCCTCCGCATCCACCTCGGCCAGTACCTCGGCTCGCGGGACCGTGGCCACTGGTGGCAGGCAACGCAGCAGGAGCGTCAGCAACTGCAGAGCGAGCAGGCGGAGATGGACGACACCATCCGCGCACAGCTCCGCGCGCTCGGCTACGCGAATTGAGTGCCCCGGAAGGACCGCGGGGCCAGCCTCGCTCCGGCGCGCTGACCCGGCGCAACTCCAGGCTCGAAGAGCGGCAGGTGCGGTGGTAAGCACGCCCGCATGTCGGGCACATCCCAGCGTGAGATCGAGGCCGCCGGCGGCAGCGCGGGCGTGAAGGTGGAACGGCGAGGTCCGCTCGAGGTGTGGACCCTCGATCGTCCGGATCGTCGCAACGCGCTGGCGCGCGCCACCGTTCGCGAGCTCGGTCGGCTCGCACGAGAAGCTTCGACGGACCCCACGCTGCGCGCCGTGATTCTCACGGGTGCGGGCGGGCAGGCCTTCTGCGCGGGTGCCGACCTCAAGGAGCGCCAGAGCATGGACGAGGTCGAGGTCCGGGACTTCCTCGCCCTGTACCGCGCGTCGTTCGGGGCGATCCATCGCCTCTCCGCCCCCGTGGTCGCTGCGATCGACGGTGTCGCCTTCGGTGGCGGGCTCGAGCTCGCGCTCGCGTGCGACTTCCGGATCGCGTCTCGCACCGCGCAGCTCGGCCTGACCGAGACCTCGCTCGCGATCATCCCGGGAGCAGGGGGAACGCAGCGCCTCGTTCGTGTCGTCGGCGCGGGCCGCGCCAAGGAGCTGATCGTCTTCGGGCGCCGACTCGGCGCCACGGAGGCGCACGCGATCGGTCTCGTGAACGCGCTCGCCAACGAAGGGGAGGGTGCGCTCGCGGCCGCGGAGCGGTTCGTCGCCCCTCTGCTCGAGGCAGCACCGATCGCCATCGCCGCAGCCCTCGACGCGGTGGACGCCGCCGACGATCGCACGCTCGAAGATGGGCTCTCCTACGAGCGGACCTGCTACGAGCGTACCCTCGCGTCCAGAGACCGCCTCGAAGCGCTCGCCGCTTTCGCCGCGAAGCGCAAGCCCGTCTACACGGGGGAGTGAGAGTCGCGAGCCGAGCTCATCGACGTTCTCCGAGCGATTCGTCCATCGGCTCGTGCCGTCCGTGCGTCCGCTCGTGTGCGTTGCGCTCCGCCTGCCAGAACGTGTTGACCGCGGGCGACAGCGGTCGGCTGTGCATGCGAGAGAGGTAGAAGCGAGCGAGCCAACGGTTGCCGCTCTGCAGTTGCACGGCGATCGCGTGCTCGAGTTGGTCGTCTCGCACGGGCTCGAGGTCGAGCGAGCGCGCGAGCACGTAGGTCATCGCCTGCCGATAGCCCTGGTCGGTCATCTCCGAGGCGAGGTCGCGAAGGGCCTGCGCATCGTCGATCGCTCGCAGGTAGCGCTCCGAGTGTGTCAGGGCGTTCGATGGCGCGAGCGCATGGCGCTGCTCATCGCGCAGCCCGAGCGTGTAGACGAACGCCGCGTGAGCAACCCGCAGGTCGGGCGCGATCTCGATGGCTTGGGCGTAGGCGTCGAGCGCCGGCCCGTACTGGCGAGCGTCGCGGCGCACCTCGCCGAGCTTGAGCCAAGCGTAGTAGTCGCGGGGCTCGACCGAGACCGCGTGCCCCCAGAGCCGGAGATCGCTCGACCACGCGTGCGCGTACTGGATGCTCCGCGCTGCGAGCGGGATCACGAGCACCAGCCCGACGATCGCGATGCGGCTGTCGGCGCGGGCGCGTCCGGCCCCCACCACGAGATCGAGCGCCGCGCCGAGAGAGAGCGCGAGTCCGAGCGAGATCCACACGAGATAGCGATCCGCCCACTGGAAGTAGAGGGGCACGAGGTTGGACACCGGAGCCCAGTAGAGGAGGGCGACGACGAGGCCCGCGCCGAGGAGCGCCTCGCGCGGGCCCGTCCCCCGCGCTCGCCAGGCGATGGCGAGCGCAACCGCGAACCCAACCGGGCCGATCACGGTCTGCCAGAGCGGCGTCGGATCGTCGCGCTCGAACGCGTACATGGGCGTCAGGCGGTCCGGAAAGACCGCCACGCCGAGGTAGTGCGTGAGCGTGGAGGGGACGAGCGACCAGTCGATCGTGGACGGATCCGAGCCCATCCCGCGGATCATGTCGTGTGAGCGCCAGATCCAGAGCACCAGCAGGCCGAGCACGAGCGCGATGGCAGCCGCAGGCGCCTGCTGCTTCGCGGCCTCGCGCACGGAACGGCGCACACACCAGACGTCGAGGGCGAAGAGAACGAGTGGGAGCGGCGCGGAGGCCGTCTTGCCGAGCATGGCGAGGGTGAAGAGCGCGCGGCTCCACCAAGCGGCGCGATCCCAGGGGCCGCGAGAGTACAGGTGCGCGTGGAGCGCCCCGAGGGTGAAGAGCAACGCGACGAGGTCCTTGCGGCCCGTTCCCCAGCCCACGATCTCGATGGCCGTCGGGTGGACGGCGAATACCGCCGCGGCCGCGGTCGAGGCGGCGAGCGAGAGTCCCAGACGCTCGAGCGCGCGCGCGAGCAGCAAGACCACACCGAGCCAGAGGACGAGGTTGGTCGTGTGCACCACGGGGCCGCTCGCTCCGAGCCACGGCACGTCGATCCAGTACGAGAGTAGGTGGAGCGGTTGGTACGCGTCGAAGCGGATCTCGCTCCAAGCCGACACGAAAGACCCGAGCGACGGCACCAACGTCGGATTCGCTTCCGGGTCGAGGAAGTGACCGACATCCCAGGAAGGCACGAGTGGGTTCGACACCGCGCGCGCCCAGGCCGCGCAGGTGAGGAGCACCAGCACCAAGACCGCTCGTGGACGCGTCGTCCACGACGGGTCGGGGGCGGGAGACTCGACCGGCCGTTCCCCAGGGTCCGGCAGGCGCTCGTCGCGGCTCCGAGAGACCAAGCTCACTCCAGTGTGATGGGAAAACGCGCGACCATCTCGGGCCCATCGAAGACGGGGAAGCGAATGCCCCGGGCCGCGGCGCGAAGACAGTCACCGCACTCGCCGCTGGTCCCGGCGGCCGGGCCGCTCAGGTTCACGGCCGCGACCTCTCCGCTTCCGCGGATTCGAAGGCCGAACGTGAGCCGGCCGCGCACTGGTTCGTCGCCGGCGGCGAGAAGAAAGCAACGTCGGATCCTCGGCATCGCACCGTCGAACGCTGCCTCGATCTGCGAGCTCGTGAGCTGCGCCTCTCCGCCCGTGCCCTCGCCATCGATCGTGCGCATCTCGCCCTCGCCGAGGTCGTCTCCCGTGGTGGCGTCCCCGGTGGGCGCGCTGTGTCCTCGTTCGGGCTCCGTTCCGCTGCGCGAACGCCTCGCCCGACGTCGGGCAGGCGCCTCGGGGGCGTCAGGAACCTCGACGGCGGCGATCTCTTCGAGGGGCTCAGGCGCCGGCGCCGGCGGCCCCCACCCGAGCCCGAAGACGAGCCCAGCGCCCGCGAGCAGCCAGAGGACGCTGGCGAGGCCGAAGCCAGAGACGAACTTTGCCACTCCGGACTTATAACATCCCGTGCGCGGCCCGAGCTCCGCGAACCGCGCCTCCAACCTTGACCGGGTTGGACCGGTCCTCTAGCTTGGCCGACCGTGATGTGTCCCTCTTCCCCCAACGAACCTGGGCGTCCGAGCGGAGCGCGAGGTCATGGCCTCCGCTTCGTGTACGCGCTGCTCGTGACCCTTGCATCTCTCTCGACCGTCCCGACCTCGGCCAGGGCGCAGCGGACTCCCGACGAGAGCCTCGACGACGAGGCAGTGCCCGGGCAGGGGCGGGGCGGCTACGCATGGGGCCAGGGCGGGAGCGACGGCTCGCAGCCGTCCGGTCCCGAGACGCATCGGTTCAGCAGGGTCTTCGGTTCCCTCGGTGCTGGCGCTTCGCTGCGGCTCTTCTACGACCCCGACGCCCTGCGACAGGACCTCGCCGGCCCCGTGTACCTCCAGCTTCGCGTCGGATACTTCTTCGAGGGCGAGGGCAATCTCCAACACGGTCTCGGCCTGGGCATCTCCCCGAACGTCACCGCCGACCCCACGGACCTGTCCTATGCCGACGGTTTCCTCGAGTTCGGTCAGTGGACCCTCGCTCCCAGCTATCTCCTTCGAGCTTGGCTGTCCGACGAAGTGCAGATTCTCGCGTCATTTGGCGTGCCGTTCGGGCTCTCGGGCACCTACCAGAGCCTCGGCCTCGAGCTCGCGGGGGGCTTCGTCTACAAGTTTCTCGCCGGGCTCGGTGTCTACGCGCACGTCACGTTTTCCACGTACTTCGCTTCCTTCGTCCAGCCGATGCTGAGCGCCGACGCTGGCGTCGTGCTCGACTACGAGGTGCTGCCATGAGCCCGCAGAGTCCCAAGAAGAGCCGTCCTGTCCTCCGGATCGCCGTCGGAGCGCTCCTCGTGCTCGCGCTCGGCGGCCCGAGCCCTGGCCACATCGGCAGCTGCGACGGGAGCGCCGAGCTCGCCGGTGCCGCGGACTTCTGCGAGCGGTACCGCACCTACTACTGCGCGCGCGAGCTCATGGGCGGGCGCCTGCCGGCCTCCGAGTACCAGGCCTGCATCCAGCGCACAGGACCCAACTCCGGCGACCCGTTCACGTACTGCTCCCGGTTCGCGTTCACGCCTGGCTGTGAGCCGAGCCAGCGGACGGCGGACGCTTGCATCGACGCGCTGGCGCGAACGGACGTCAGCGTGCGGTCGGACGACATCCAGCAATGCGATTTCTGCGGAGGTGGCGTATGACGAACATCTTCTCGCATTGTCCACGCGCGGTCCGCGCCGCGGCGATGGGACTCGCGTTCGGAGTCGCGGGCTGCTCGATGTTCGTCTCCCACGAGGAGGTCGCCCTCTACCGACGCATCCGGACCACCGGCGAATCGAACGCGCGTCTGGTGGCGATGGCGCAGTACGCGACGCGCTACGGGGACGGCGCCTGGATCACCAACATCCGGGCGGAGCGTGAGGCCAACGAAGGCCAGGTGTGGGCCAGCAACGGCAGCTCCGCGGAAGGCCTCGCTTTCTACCTCCAAGCGTACCCCGACGGCACCTACGTCGAGCAGGCGAGGGCGAGGCAGACCGCGCTGCAGCAGGTCAACGTCGGTCGCGAGGAGACCCAGCAGCGCCAGGTGGAGCTCGAGCAGCAGCAGGCGCAGCGGCAGGCGGAGGAGCGTCGTCAGTGGGTGACGCGTGCTGCGCAGTTCTGGATGCGCACGCTGGTCGGCGTGCGGAACTACGGCTCTCCGATCGGGCAAGTCGCCCGCGTGAATCCGGAGTTCTCGCGCGCGTTCGGAGCGGCCCCTGCGCCGGCCTGCACACCGGACCGGTGCATCAAGCACTACCACGCGCACTACGCGATCCCCGTCCCGGGCGGCAACAGGCTCGAGCGCGAGATGCATCTCGTCTTGCGCGTCGGGCTCGATGCAGGCCGCGTCGAGCGAATCGAAGTGCTCCTGCCCAACCACGGCTTCTCCCGATGGTTCGAGCTCGAGAACCGCACTGTCGTGATCGACGAAGACCCCGAGGCGCGGATGGCTGCGATCGAGTGGGCCCTCCAGCGAGTCGAACCGGTCCTCGCCGAGGTCGCGACCGGCGCGCGCGCCATCGACTTCGTCCCGGAGCCCGTCGCGCCCGTGGGCGAATCCTCTCCGATCTCGGGTGACGAGGCCGACACCACCACGAGCATGGATGGCAGCGGGGATGGCGGCAGCGCGACCGCACCGCCCACGCCGGAGCCTACGGCGGCGCAGGGCGACGGCGCGGCGTCCGAGGAGGCCACGCTCGAGCAGCTCATGAGCGGAGCCGCGGGCGAAGAACAGGTCGCCGCGGAGCAGTCGACGACGGAGCAGGCCGACGACACGCAGACTGTCGTTTACCCGCTCGGCCTCCGTGCCCTGCAGCGCGGCAACACCCGCATCGTCATCTTCGCGGCCGGCGATGGCGACTACGGCGACGCCTACGACGGCTTCTTCGTCGAGCGGGTCCGAGATTGACGCGCGGACCCACGCGATGGCTTGCGGTGGCGCTCGGAGCCGCGGGCGCCTGCGGCGGCGAGAGCCCGCCCGCGCGTGACTCAGGCCCCCCGCCACCATCGGCCGCGTCCGTCCAGAACATCGCCGCCTACGAGGGACAAGAGGCCTTCGTCACGGTGCTGGAGTCGCCTGGGGACGATTGGACGGGCGCGACCGTCAGCGCGACTTCCGGGGGCCTCGAGATCTCGTCGCAGCGCTGCAACGCCAGCCTGTGCGGCGTGGTCGCGCGGGTTCCCGACACGATGCGGAACACGGGCCAGAGCATTCCGGCGCCGATCGACGCCATGCGGCACTTCCTGCGGGTCGACGCGGCTGCGGGCGCTTCGCAGGGGCTCGTCCAGGTGTTCCCCACGGATGCGCTGACAGCCTCGGGCGCGACCACGAGCAGCGGAACATACTTCGCGGCCTCGGTCTCGGGTGGAGCCGGGAGCAGGGTCCGCGGCATCGGCGCCGATCCCCTCCGCTGGGTCGTCTTCGGCTCCGCCACCCTCGAAGCCTTCGACGTGTCCGCGGAGGGCGCGGCTGCAGGCGCTGGGGGCTTCGGTGCAGGCGGCGCGGCAGCGCCAGGCGAGGGGCCTGCCGGCGGCGCGGCCGCGGCCGCAGGCGCGGGCGCCGGTGGTGGAGCCTCGGCGGAGCCGGGTGAACCGGGGGCGATGGCCACGGCGGCGGCGACGGCGCAGGATCCCTCCTGCGCTGCCGATTTCTTCGCGGGCCGCTGCGGCGGCGGCGGGGGCGGAGGCAGCACCGGGTCCGGAGGCGGCGGCGGCGGAAGCGTATCGATCGTGGTTCTCGGCACTGCATGCATTCAGCGTGTACGAGGGCGCGGGGGCGATGCGGCGGCCGGAACGGGCGGCGGAGGTGGCGGAGGTGGCCTGGCACTCGTCGCGGCCTCCGAGTTCGGATGCGATGTGGGCGCCGAGGTGGAAGGCGGCGCGGGCGACGGCGACGGGGGCGACGGGGGCGCGGGCCGAGTGCTCGTCGGCGGCGTCGACTTTCCGAGGATCACGTTCGCGTCCGCGGATCTGGTCACCTCGGAGACTTCATTCGAGGTTCGTGGCGTCGCGCCGGCGGCCAGTACGCTCCGGGTGGAGCGGTTGGGACCCACGGGACCCGAGAGGGTGGCGGAAGGGACGAGCGCGAGCGACGGATCGTTCTCGATCCCCACGCCCCTCGTCGCGGGATTGAACCGTCTCCGCGTCCTCCAGCTGGCCGACGATGGCTCGGTACTTCGGGCGATGAACGGGAACCACGTCGAGCTCGAGCGACGCGAAGGGTTCCCGCGACAGCTTCCGGTGGGCGGGCTGCTCGACGTCGCATGCATCCCGTGAGGCGCCCGTGTTGAGCCCCGCGGAGCTCCGCGTCACCGAGACGGTCGGGCGGCTGATGGAATTCTGGGGCTTCAAGCGGCAGATGGGCCGCACCTGGGCGCTGCTCTACCTCAGCGAGCAGCCCCTCAGCGCGAAGGAGATCCGCGATCGGCTCGACCTGTCCGTCGGCACGGTGTCGATGACGTTGACCGAGCTCCAGCGCTGGGGCGTCGTGCGCGGCGCGTATCAACCTGGTGTCAGAGCAGAGCTCTTCGAGGCCGAGCTCAACCTCTGGAAGATGGTGTCGCGGGTGTTCCGGGAGCGGGAGTTGCTGGAGGTGACCGAAGCGGTGGTGGCGCTCGAAGCCGCTCTCGAGGATCTGCGGGGCGAGCCTGAGAGCGCGCGCATCGCGCTGCAGCGGAGTCGGGTCGAAGCGCTGCTCGAAGTCGCGCGCCTGGGCAAGGGCCTCGTCGAGATCCTCGTGTCCACCGGGCGGGTGGATGCGTCCGAGCTCGCGCGCCTGTTTCTGGGCGGTCCCCATCCGACCCGGGATCCGAGTTGACATAATCCATCTTCTGCGAAGTCTGAGAGCAGCGTCGCCGAGTCTCTCCAGGCGCCGACGGGCTCAGCGGAACGCGAACACAAAGAGCGCGCCCGTGTTCGAGATGGCGGCTCCGAGCCCGTGATCGAGCGTGACCTGACCTGCGAAGCCGTGCCCGTCCTCGATGCGGCCGACCTCCCGGCCTCGCCCGAGGGTCAAGCCCACCAGTCCGCCCTCCGACTCACCGTAGAGCACGAGATCTCCCTCGACACGCACCGCGGTCGGCGAACCGCGCCACACCCGGGTGGCCCAGAGGCGTTCGCCATCGCGCGCCCGGACCGCCATCACGCCCAGATCACCCGACGAGAGCACCAACTGGCCACCGGGCGCTTCGGCGATCCCCGTCACGCCGGTCCACTCGCTGCGCAGCCACCGCACCGAGCCGCTCGAGGCTTCGAGCGCGTAGAGTCCCCCTGCAAAGGAGGCGGCGTAGACGACGTCTCCCACCGCCAGCGGAGTCGTGTCGACGTCGGTGAAGCGCAGCTCGTCGGATGCGTTCGGAGCGAGGTCCGCGGTCGTATCACGCACCCAGAGGACCCGTCCGTCGCTGGGATCGAGCGCGACCACGGCGCCATCCGTGAACCCCGCCAGAAGCCTGCGGTCCGCGAGCGTCAGCCCCGCGTGCTCGGTGACGTAGAAGCCCTCGGGCGCCTGTCGCTCGTACCGCCAGAGCGCTTCGCCGCGCTCTCGGTCGAAGGCCTCGATGACATCGCTCTCGGTGGCGATGTACACCACGTCGTCGGTGACCAGGGGAGCGTCACCGAGCGCGCCGCGCATCTCCGTGCGCCAGACCAAGGCACCGTCGACTGCGCGAAGCGCGTGGAGGTAACCGTCGTCGCTACCGACGTAGAGGGTCTCACGGTCGACGCTGAGCGTTGGCTGAGCGCCCACGCCTCCTGCGGCCTGATACATCCCTACGCGGGCTCCGGCCCCCGTGAACGCCCACACCTGCCCCGTGCTCGAGCCAACGTACACTCGGTCGTGGACAGCATCCAGCGCCGGGACGGCGCGCTCGATCGGGAGGTAAGGCCCCTCGAGATCAGGCGCGAGACGCCGCGACCACCGTACGGTGAGTCGACCGACGGGATCAACCGAGGGTCCTCGGTCGAGGCGCTCCGCGTAGAGGGCGATCTCGGGCAGCGCGCCACCGCAGCCCACCGCGACCGTGCCGCAGAGAAGCCCTGCGGCGAGCTTGGGCCACGCGGCGCTCACTCGCCTCCGCCTTCGCCTCCGCCGCCACCCTGCTGCGCCTGGAGCTGACGAATCAGCTCCTGGAGCTGTGCCGGATCGATGTCCCCGCCCTCGCCGGGAGCGCCGCCGCCGGGCCCGAGCAACTGCGGGCCCGCGGAGGTCGCGCTCGACGGGTCGAGCTCGCGAAGCC
>JBKDQC010000629.1:0-4758 GCA_046342295.1 Deltaproteobacteria bacterium
GGCTTCAGCAGCGCACCGCGGCCGAGTTGCCCCAGATGAACAAGGCGGCGTGACGCGGTGCGATCTGCACCCGATTCACTCGGCGAGAGGGAGGGGCTGCGGCCAGACCCTCCGGCCAGAAACATCAGAGCATGAGTCATCCAAGTGACTCATGCTCTGAGTCCATGAACCGCCTTCTCTTCGTCTCTCTCATTGTCGCTGCATCACTCTCCGGCTGCCCGGACTCGGACAGCTCCGGCGCCGACGCGGCCAGCGCCCCCGACGCGACACGCGCCCTCGACGCGCCGATGCCTCTCGACGCGACCCGCGCCCTCGATGCGCCGACGGACCTCGATGCGCCGACGGCCTTCGACGCGCCGACGGCCTTCGATGCGCCGACGGACCTCGACGCGAACCGCGCCCTCGATGCATGGGGCGCCGCCGATGCATTCGGCCCCCCCGACGCCCCCGGCGCTGCGGACGCGCCCGACGCCTCGGGGTCGAGCTGCACCGGGGCTCCGGTCCCCGACTTCGTCGCCGGTGTCTGCGACGGTCGCGGGATCGCGGGCTGCGCCATGTGGGCGACGGGGCTCGGCGGCTCTGTCGCCGTGGCGCGCTGCGTGCCGCCCGAGGGGCGCTGCGCCCGCGCCGACGCGTGCGGTCCGGACGGCTGCACCTGCGGCGGCGGCCCCGAGTGCGCCGACAACGAGGCCTGCGTGGGAGGCTTCGCCGGCTTCACCTGCATCTGCCTCCCGTGACGCGATCACTGCCAGCCTGGTCAGCGGCCACGGCGTGATGGAAGCCGGCCACGGCTTGATGGAACGCGGCCCTCGCTCCCTGCGTCCTGCCGCGAGGCGTCGCACGCGGTGGCGAGCCCGCTTCCGACTGAACGCACGTTTAGTCAACGAATTCAGCACCTTCCGTGTCAGTTCCGCCGACGGCGTGTCGTCTCGCGGACATGGCCACTCCCCTCGAGTCTCCGCACTTCGACTCCGACGTTCCTCTGCGCCACTTGCCCGCCAACGACATGATCGCGCGCTGGCTCGTGTGCACTTCCGCGACGCTGTACCGGCTCGCCGACCTACGCGCGCGTGTGAGCGAGCCCGGCCCGCGGCGGCGAGGTGCCCGTGAGAGCGAGCTGCGCACGCTCACCGCGCATGCCGACCCGGACGTGCGCCTGCTCGCGGACCTGGCGTCCTCGCTGGCCGACGCGTCGCTCCGGCTGACGCCCGCGCAGGACGACGAGGAGATCCCGTTCTGACGCACCACGCCGCGCTTGCCCGCGACCGGCGCACCGCGCGAGGCTCGCGAGGCCGGGAGGGAGCTCGCTCATGAGGACTGTCCAGGAAACGACGTCGGCTGCGGCGCCGCAGGCTCTCGGGCCTGCGCTCGCGAGCGCGGTCCGCGCCCTGCGCGCGGAGCTCGGGGACACGACCGCGCCGATCGCGATCATCACGCCGTCGTCGGTGAATGGCACCTTCGCGCGGCGCGCGCTGGCGCTCGCGACGAGCTTCCTCCGCGTGGAGATGTGGACACCCTCGGAGCTCGAGTCGGTCCTGGCCGAGGAAGGCCTGCGCCGCGCGGGATGGGCGCTCGAGCCCGCGGGGTGGCTCCGCGCGACGGTCACGCGGATCGTGCGCGACGACGCGCTGCCGGGCGGATACCACGAGGTGCTTCGCGAGCCGGGGTGGGCCGCGGCGCTCGTGTCCTCGCTTCACGCGCTCGAAGGGGCGCGCGTCGAGGCCGCGGCGCTGAGCACGCTCGCCCTCGGCGAGGGCCTGCGCGAGCGGGCCGCCGCGCTCGGGCACCTCGCCGCGCGGGTGGCGGAGGCACGCGCACACGACCGCATCGCCGGCCCCATCGAGCTCGCGGACGCCGCCCTCGCGGCGGCGCGCGAGGACGCGAAGGGGCCCGCCCACGTGGCGCGAGCCGCGATCCTCCTCGGAGACGCGCGCCTCGCGCGGACCACCTTCGAGGTGCTCGGCGCGTGGCTCGCGAAGCGACCGGTCGTGCGGATCGATCCGGCGGAGCTCGCGACGCTGCCCCCCGAGCCCTACGGGCTCACGACCGCGGCCCCGCACGCGCGCGCCGTCGCGCTCCCTGCGCGCGCGCCCGAGGTGCGGCTCGTACGAACGCCAGATCCGACGCGCGAGCTCGCGGAGGCGGTGCGCGAGGCGCAGGCCGCGATCGAGCGCGGCGTGCCGCTCGACCAGATCGCGATCGTGCTTCCGGATCCGAGCGAGACCTCCGCCCTCGCCGACGCGCTCGCGCGCGCGTCGATCCCTGCGACGTGGATGACCGGGCCGCCGCTCGCGACCACACCGGCCGCACGCTTCCTCCGGCACGCGATCGAGCTCGCGCTCGGAGAGCGCGGAGCCGCAAACACGGTCCTTCGTTGGTACGATCTCCTCCGCCAGAGCGAGCTGCGCCTGCGCGCGGTCCTCGGCGAGGCAGGGTCGCGAGGGCGCGGTCGGTGGCGCCGCCTCCTCCACGCGTCCGGCGCGATCCGGGGCACGTCACGCATCGTGCGCGAGGTCGAGCGCCTGCGGGACGAGGTGCGCGAGGACGAGACGGCGGACGCCGCGGAGGCGCGTCTCGCGTCGATCGACGCGCTCTCGCTGACGATTCGCACGCTCGCGTGCGAGCTCGAGGCGCTCACCGTCACGCAGAGCGTCGGGTCGCACGCACGGGCGCTGCGGGGGTTCCTGCGTCGATGGTGGACGCCCTCACCAGATCAGCAGGTGCTCGCGAGCCTCCTCGAAGGCTGGGGCCGCTCGCAGCGCGGACCGCACGTCGACCTCGCGGAGATGCTGGCCACGCTCGACGAGACGCTCGAGTCGACCGAGGCCCTCTCCGGCTCGCTCAAGGACGCGTCGATCCGCGTGCTCTCTCCGATGCAGCTCCTCGGAGCCGAGCTCGACGTGGTGCTCGTCACCGGCATGAACGAGGGCCGCTTCCCCGCGCGGCCGCGCGAGGACGCGCTGCTCTCGGACGCCATCCTCGACGCGATCGAGCGCGTGACAGCGGCCGGCCTCTTCCGCTCGGGCGATCGGGTGCTCCTCGAGAAGCGCCGTCTCGCGGCCGTCCGCAGCGCCGCGGCGGGCACGCTGTGGCTGAGCGCGCCGGCGATGGAGATGCTCGAGGGCCGCCCGCTCCTTCCTGGCTCGCTGCTTCTCGCCGTCGAGTCGGAGCGCACGGGCCGGCGCGTCGGCCCCTCGGAGCTCGCGGCGCGCCTGAGGCAGGTCGGTCGTCGCAGCCGGAGCTGGCCCGTCGATCCGGCCGCGGCGCTCGGTTCGCTCGAGCACCTGCTCTCGCGTCTCCATGGCGACGAGGCGGCCAGCCCGCGCACCGAGGCCCTCGGTGCGCTCGTCGATCACGCGCTCTCGCGCAGGCTGCTCGACTCGGCCTGGGCGTCGGGACGGCTCGCCCGCGGCGAGCGCCACGAGAGCCTACGCGCACACGCAGGCTTCGTGGGTCCGGACGTCCTCGCCTGTCGCGGCCTCGACGGCTCGCCGCTCGCACCGCACGCGCTCGCGCAGCTCCTCGCGTCACCGGAGACCTTCTTTCTGAAGCGCATGCTCGGCGCGTGGAAGGCGCCTCGCCTCCGCGACGGCTGGGATCCGATCGCGGAGTGGTGGGTGCACCGGACCCTTCTCGAGGAGAGCCGCTCCGTGCTCGAGCGCGCGGAGCGCCTGCATGAGCGTCTCAGCGAGGCCTTCGTCACCCGCACGGCCGAAGAGCTCGAGCGCTCGGGTGTGGGCGACGAAGACGCCGCGCAGCGGCTCGCGCGCATGGCGGGGCGGTCGATCGCCGCGCTCCTCGGCACCGACCCTCCCGCGGGGCCCATCCACGCCCTCGAGGCCGCGCCGCTCTCCAGCGCGGTCGGCGGGGGGCACGATCTCCCATGGACGCTCCGCGGTGGCGACGCCCGCGCGCTCGGCGCCTCGCTCCACTGGGTGGTGAACGAGATCGAGAAGAAGACCGTCCCGCCTCCAGCCGAGCTGATCGAGGCGCTCGCGCGCACGCAAGCCAAGAAGTTCGTGTCGATGGAGCTGCACGATCTCCGCGGCAAGAAGGCATCCTTCGACGCGAAGCTGCCCGACCATCTCGCGACGCTGACCGAGCAACTGCGTCTCGCCACGACGCTCGCGCGCGCGGGCTTCTATCCGGCCTCCGGCGCCGCCAAGCCCCCTCGAACCCTGAGCACCTGGGGCTTCGAGGTACCGGCCACCCTGGCGTCCGCTGCCGCGGGAGGTGACGAATGACTCCGGTCGATCTCGAGCAACGCGAGCGCGCCATTCGACAGCTCGCCACCTCCCTGGCCCTCTCCGCGGGCGCGGGCTCCGGCAAGACCACGGTGCTCGCCTCGCGCATCGCCGAGCACCTCGCGACGGGCACGGCGCCGTCGCGCCTCGCCGCCATCACCTTCACCGAGAAGGCCGCCGGCGAGCTCGAATCACGCGTGCGCGACACCCTCGAGAAGCGGCTCGCGCGCGCGGAGAGCGACGAAGCGCGCGCGAAGCTCGAGGCGGCCCTCGACCGCTTCCACGAGCTGACGATCTCGACGATCCACGGCTTCTGTCGCGAGCTCCTCACCTACGAGCCGCTCGAGGCACGGTGGGCTCCGGGCACCGAGATCGTGCCGGAGGATCGCTCCGGTCTCGGCGCGGGCCTCGCCGCGTGGCGCGCGTCGCTCGCGAGGTCCGCGCCCCGCACCCTCGAGCTCTTCGACGTCCTCCTCAAGCGCGCTCCGCTGCTCGACGCGATCGACGATCTCCT
>JBKDQC010000630.1:0-1427 GCA_046342295.1 Deltaproteobacteria bacterium
CAGCGTCGCCTTCACGGAGAGCGCGAAGCGCTCGGGCACCTGGTCGCGCCCGTCGCCGAGGGGGACGCGCTGTCCGACGTCGACGTGCCAGGGGACGTTCCAGCGCTGCACGGGGACACCCATCTCGAAGAGGCGCGGCTCTTCGCCCTTGCGGGGCACGTAGATCGCGAGCGCGGTCGCGCGCGTGACGGCGCGCTCGACGCCGGCCTCGACGGCCACGGTCTCGAGCTCGCAGCTCGACAGACCGAGCAAGGGGCGCGGTCGACGCACGACGCGGCCATCGAGGCGCAAGGTGACGCCGCGCGGCGGGATCGTGAGGCGCAGCAGCTCGAGCGCGCGGGCGCGCTCATCGTCCCCCGTGCACCGGCGGAGCGCGAGGCGCGTGCCCGCGTCGCGCACGCTCGGCTCGCGGCGGCGGCCCTCTTCGTCGAACACGATCGTCGCGCCGGTGCTCTCGACGCGGGCCTGATCACAGGTGGCGAGCAGCTCCTTGAGGCCGCGACCCATGCGACCACGGCGGGTCGGGGTCTCCGTCTTGTCGCTGAGGAACACGGTGTAGACGAGGCGCTCGTCGCTGATGCCGACGGGGGCGTCGTCGAGCACGACGAGCTCCTCGGGGCCGAGCTCGACCGACACGTTCGAGGCGCCTGCATCGAACGCGTTCTGGACGGCCTCGAGCAGGAGGCGCCCGAGCGGACGCTCACGCGCGCGGCTCACGAGGCCTTCGTCCGAGATCTCGAACCACCGCTCGCGTCTCGCTCGCACGGGGGCATCAGGATGCCACGGCTCCTGTGACGACGATGGGCGTCGTCACCCCGATCGGTGAGCGCGAAGTGGTGTGCGAAGCGCCGTGCGAGGTGCGACATGCACGCGGCACCTACAGCGCCTCGGTCTCGCGTGCAGGTGGCGGAGACGCGTACGCCCTCTCGCTCGTGCCGCTGACGATCGACACGCAGCTCGTCCTGAACTACCGCGATGAGTCCGCCACCCGAATCAGCGGCGCCATCACGACCACCCTGGTGGCGGGCTACGGGGTGCTCGCCACGATCCTCGGGTCGATCGCGATCGGCATCGACTCTGGCGATTCGTTTCGTGAAGTCATCTCCCCCACCGCAGGTGGCATCTTGCTCGGGACCGGCATCAGTGCGGCGCTGCTCGGCTTGCTCGGTCTCGGCTTCGCGTTCCAGGTCGACTGGCTCGAGGTCAGCCTCGCACCGATGTGACGCCGGGCGAGCCAGACGAGCCCGCGCTCGCGGTGGCGCCGAGCACCGAGCCTTTCGGGAAGACCTTCGAGACGTAGGCGTCGAGCAGCGTCGCCTTCACGGAGAGCGCGAAGCGCTCGGGCACCTGGTCGCGCCCGTCGCCGAGGGGGACGCGCTGTCCGACGTCGACGTGCCAGGGGACGTTCCAGCGCTGCACGGGGACAC
>JBKDQC010000631.1:0-2429 GCA_046342295.1 Deltaproteobacteria bacterium
AGCGCCGCCGCGACCAGCGCGCGCATCCCGGGCGCGACCTCGCGTGGGCCCGGGACGATGACGAGGAGCGCGATCGCCCCGACGAGCCACGGCGCGCAGAGCCCCGCGAGCGCCCAGGCGTTGGAGGCGAGCGCCTCGGGCTCGCTCGGTCCAGCCCGGCGGAGCACGCGCGCCGCGATGGCCACGAGCGTGGACACGAGGAGGAGCCCGACCGTGATCCAACCCGCGGTGTGCGGAACGAGCACGAGCCCGACCCCATCGACGACCACGGCCTCCGACGAGCGTGCAATCTCCATGAGCACGACCAGGCCGGCGAGCACGTAGGCCGACACCCGCACGCCGGACAGCGGGTCGAGGCCGCGCGCGCTCCGCGGGCGCCCGATGCGGTCGGGGGTGACGAGCGCGAGATCGACCGCGAGCGCCCCGATCCACGGGGCCGCGACACCCCCGACCACCTCGAGGAGCAGGCTGCCCGAGGCCGTCGCGGGTCCCGTCGAGGCGCGCGCGACCGCCACCGCGGCGATGCAGAGCGCGAGCCAGGAGAGGCGGCGGCGCCCCTCGGGCCGGGAAGCGCTCGCGTCCATCGGGGTGAGCGCGCGGCGAACGGGCTTGAGCTCGCTCGCGCGGAGGAACCAGCGCGGGCTGAGCGCTCCGAGCGCGGCGATGACGAGGAGGGCGACCGAGACGCCGTCGAGCGGGCGCGAGCTCGCGAGCAGCTCGACGGCCAGGTAGCCGACGAGCAGCGGGCCCACGAAGGGCAGGAGGCGCGCCTCGCGCGG
The DNA here is from genome assembly GCA_046342295.1 of Deltaproteobacteria bacterium. Classification (GTDB taxonomy): domain Bacteria; phylum Myxococcota_A; class Polyangia; order Polyangiales; family Sandaracinaceae; genus JAFLCL01. Next base: position 780 of record JBKDQC010000631.1, read on the forward strand.
TGCGGTCTGGGCCATCGCGGCGCTCGGAACGTAGCAGGCGCTCGCCGGGCCGGCCTGTTCCGAAGGTGCGAGCACGCGCGAGCTTGGGCTATCCTCACAGCCGAGTGGTCCAGGCCTGTCCCCATTGCGGTGCCGCGCACGACGAGCAGGAGCCGCGTTGTCCCACCACCGGGCTCCCGATCGGCGGGGACCCCAAGCTCGTCGGGACCACGCTCGCGAGCCGATACCAGCTCGTGCGCCTCCTCGGAGACGGCGGCATGGGCGCGGTCTACAAGGCGGCGGATCAGGTCCTTCGCCGCTTCGTCGCGATCAAGCTGCTCCACCCTGCGGTCGCGCAGCGCCCGGCCGCGGTCGAGCGGTTCCAGCGAGAGGCACGCGCGGCCGCGGCGATCGGGCACCCCAACATCATCGACATCCTCGATTTCGGCGTCGATCAACGCCCCTACATGGTCATGGAGTACCTGCGCGGGCGCTCCCTCTCCCAGGTGCTGGGCGTGGAAGGCGCGCTGCCGATCGCGCGGGCGGTCGCGATCGCTGGGCACTCGCTCGCCGGCTTGGCGGCGGCGCACGAGCGCGGGATCCTGCACCGCGATCTGAAGCCGGCGAACCTGATGCTGGTTCAACGGTTCGGGGACAAGTCCTTCGTGAAGGTCTGCGATTTCGGCTTCGCCGCGCTGATGGGACCGACGAGCGCCGAAGACGGGAAGACACTGACGCCCGCACGCACGCTCGTCGGGACCCCGGCGTACGCCTCCCCCGAGCGCCTCCGCGGCGACGATCGGCGCGACCCCCGCGTGGATCTCTACTCGATCGGTGTGGTGCTGTTCGAGATGATCGCGGGCCGGCGCCCCTTCGACGGGGAGACCTTCCGCGACCTCGCGCGCGCCGTGAAGCACGACCCGCCGCCTCGCCTCACGAGCCTCCGCTCGGACGTACCGCCGATGCTCGACGAGGTCGTGCAGCGCGCGCTCTCGAAGGAGCCCGACGGCCGCTTCCGCAACGCGGGGGAGTTCGCTGCGGCGCTCGTGCCCTTCGGCGCTCGCAGCATCGCGCTCGACGACGAGCCCAGCGACTCGTTCACCTTCGAGGTCTGGCAGATTCGCCAACGCGACTCGCGCAAGCGAGGCGGCACGCGCCCGAGCATCGAGCTGCCTCCGGAGCGCCCGCAGACCGCGCGCGCGCTCGAGCGCCCTCCGGAACCGCGGGGCACCGAGCTTCCGCCGCTCGAGGCACCGACGACGCGGGCGCCCGCCACCAAGCGGCCGCCGCCGCACCGCGCGGGTGCCGCGGACCTGCCGTGGGGCGACGCGAAGCCCCTGGCCCTGCCACCGGTCGTCGCCCACCGCGGCCTCCGGAGCGCCCCACCGCCCGCGATGTCGCCCGCGCCCGCGCCTCCGAGGGCGCCCAGCGAGCCCCCTCCTCGGAGGCCGTCCGCGCCGCCACCCCCCGCTCTCGGAGGTGCGTCACCGCTTCCGAAGGTCCCCCGACCGCCGTCGGCGCCGCCCGCACCGGACCGCACGCTGCGCGTGCCCGCGCTCGACGCGCACATGGCGCAGCTCGACGCCGCCGTGCGCGCCAGGACGGGCGTTCCGCTCTTCGGCCACGAGCCCGTGGCGTTCGACGACGCGACGGCCATGGACGACCCGACGC
>JBKDQC010000632.1:0-95097 GCA_046342295.1 Deltaproteobacteria bacterium
ACCGCGGCCGAGTTGCCCCAGATGAATAAGGCGGCGTGACGCGGTGCGATCTGCACCCGAGTGAATCGGCGAGAGCCTCCCTCCCGCCGATGCGAGCCCGTGGCACCCGCATCGATCCATCCGAGTGCCACGTGCTCTCAGTCGCTCGAGATCATGCACCCGGGGCGCGGGCCCTCCGGAAACGCGCGACAACGTGCGGGGCGCGCGTCGTAGATGCGGCACGCGTGTCCCTCATCGAGCATCGGACAGCGCTCGCCCGCGTGCTCGGCGAAGCGCAGGGAGGCTCGCCCGTCCGGGTGCCAATGGAGCGCCAGCGGCACCCCGAGCCGGGCCGCGTGCGCGCGCATGGGCGTGACCTCGTCGGCCGCGAGCACGAGCACCTGTGGACCCTGACAACAGAGCGCGCGGCACACGTCCCGGCAAAGGCGCTGGGCCTCGAGCACGGTGAGCGACGGCTTGCGGTACACGCGCCTCTCGTACCGCTTCCCAGCGGCGCGCGCGATGGGCGAGCATGCGCGCCATGGCCACGAAGAAGAGCACGTCGAAGAGCGCGGGGCCTGTCGCGTCCCCGCCCGCGCACCGCGAAGTGCGCCACTGGCTCGTGAAGAGCGAGCCGGACGTCTTCTCGATCGACGACCTCGCGCGCGCGGGGACGACCGGCTGGGAAGGCGTTCGCAACTACCAGGCCCGCAACGCGATGCTCGAGATGCAGCTCGGCGACCTCGCGCTCTACTACCACTCGAACGCCGCCCCATCGGGCGTCGCGGGAGTCTGCGAGGTCGTGAAGCTCGCCTACCCCGATCCCACGCAATTCGACCCGAAGAGCGAGTACTTCGATCCGGCGAGCCGCCGCGAGGATCCGCGCTGGAAGATGGTCGACGTCGGCTTCGTCGAGAAGCTCCCGCGCACCCTCTCGCTCGACGAGCTCAAGGCCGAGCCTGCGCTCGCGGGCATGATCGTGCTCCAGAAGGGGACGCGCCTCTCGGTGACTCCGGTGACGAAGGCCCACTTCGAGCACGTGCGCGCGATGGCGCACCGCTGAAACGGACGCGCCCCCCGAGGGCAGAAGCCCTGGGGAGGCGCATCGGTTCCGGGACCGCGATCCGGCGGCAGAGCGCGTGGGAGAGGGGCCGAACGACCCCTCCACGGCACTCAACGCGTCGTGGCGTCGAGCGACCAGCTCACCAGGCGACCGGTGTCGCGTGCCGCGCGGTCCGAGACCACGAGGCGCCAGTTGCCCTGCAGCTCCTGGTCGCTGAAGCCATCGACCGTGAAGGTCTGCGTGAGCATCGGCCCAGCGGCGTCCTGTCGGTCGAAGAGCACCACCTCGCGGCCGCCCACGCGACGGATGGCGATCCTCAGCTGCCTCGGGTCCGCGTGGTTGACCGTGACGGTCGCCGTGAGCCTGCGGATCGTTCCGCGGTCGCGGACCGAGATCTCGCTCGAGACACCCGTGGTGTTGTTGTCGGGGATGTCACGCGCCGTGGTGTTCTCGTAGCGGCGCGTCGTCTCCATCGAGCCGCCGCAGCTGCTGCCCATGCAGCGGGTGATGCGGAGGCCCCACGTGTTGAAGGTGCCGGTGTCCGCGCGCCCAGCGTCGATGACCGTCATGCGCCACACGCCCATCGCCTCGGTGCCGTTGAAGTCCGCGAGCGAGAAGGCCTCGCGGATGTTGTCCTCACCCGCGCCCTGGCGATCGACGACGGTGACGGTTCGGCCCGCGTGCTCGAGACGGATCCGCAGATCTCCGCGGTAGGTGTGGGCGATGTCGACGTCGACCGCGAGCGAGGCGATCTGGCCGGGCTCGGTGATCGTGATCTCGCTCGAGACGCCCGTGGGGTTGTTGTCGGGGATCGCGGCGCGCGGCGACGCGGTGGTCTCGCCCATGGTGGGCATCGCGCACGCAGCGGCCATCGTGCAGTCGCTGTCCATGCAGTCGGTGCGGCCATCGCCATCGTTGTCGCGGCGGTCGTCACACACCTCGCGCTGCGCGATGCGCGGAAGGCCCGACACATAGGCCTGCATGAATTCCGAGACGTAGCGCTGCGAGATCCACCCGAAGCCCGCGGGATGCTCCGTGGTGCCAGGGACCTGCTCCGTCGCCCACGTGTTGTTCCACGAGTTCTTGAACAGGTAGAAGCCCACGTCGTAGACGGGCTGGCCCATCGCGTCGACCTCGGGCTGACCCATGGCGTTGACGCGCTGCGCGCGCATCTCGTTGTCGAAGCCGACGAGCAGGATGCCGTGGCCGGCGGGGCGCAGGCGGCTGTCCGTCTGGTCCTCGGCGCTCGGGTACTGCACGATGCCACGCCTCTTGTTCTCGGCGCTCGTCGGCAGCATCGAGCCGCCGTGGCTCCACGCCTGGTAGAAGAAGGTGCCCGACACCACGACCGGCAAGCGGTTGTTCACCATGTAGCTCTGGATGCTCGCGGCGCGCGAGTTGATCCAGCGCCCCGCGGGGAGCGTGAACCGCTGCGCCATGAGCGCCGTCGCGGGCGGCTCGCCGTTCGTGAAGCATCGCGTGGGACGCATGCGCTCTTCGCCGGTGCACGCCGGGTCGTTCGAGGTTCCCCACGCCGCCGTCTCGTACGGCCAGTCCTGCTCGCGCACCGTGCCGAAGCGCGAGATCGCCTGGAGGTTCACCTCGTTGTTCGAGCCCTCGCCGTCGGTGAAGCGCCGCAGCTCGACCTTGGTCGACCACTGCAGGAACTGCTCGGAGAAGTCCGGGTTCATGACGGACCCCTCCTGGATGTAGAGGGACTCCATGAGGGCGGTCGTCGAGAAGATCGTGCAGGTCCCGCGACGACCCTGGTTGCGCACCGGCGACTGGATCGCGAGGAGGTCGAAGCGGGCCGGCAAGCGCTCGTCGGCCTTGCTCTCCTCGGCCAGCGTGTCGTTGCTCGGCGCACCGTCCATCAGGGACGAGAGCTCGGAGACCTGGGCCTCCTCGAACGTCAACGGATCGTCACCCGTCGGCGATTGGTTGCAGCCCGAGACGGCGCTGGCCAGGACCGAGGCGCCCGCGACCGCGAGGAATCGAAGACTCACCGGAACGAGACGGGAGGTGTGCATGGCCGCGGCGCTATGCAGGTTCCAGGCCACCCTCCCCACCGGGGGCCACGACGCGGATCACCCTCGAATCCACGCGATTTGCGCCCGTCCGCGCCCGGCTTGCGCGCCCGCCGGACACTGGAGTAGCCGGTCACCGGTCTTGCCAGACCCCAGTGTCCGCCGTGCACCCTGCCCCCGGGCGCGGTACACGCGCGCGCCATGCAGAGCTCGGCGTCACCCACCGGGGCGTTGCCCTTCGGCGAGCCCACCCCGCTCGGCCTCCTCGGCCTCTCGATCGGCTGCGGGGCCCTCCTGCCGATCGCCTTCGGGATGATCCCGCCCGAGCCGGCGCGGGCTGCGGCTCTCTTCTCCACGGCGGCGTGGTTCTGTCTGCTCTTCGGCGCAGGCTGCCAGTTCCTCGCGGGCATGATGTCGCTCGCGAACAAGAACACGCTCGGCGGCACCCTGCTCACGACCTTCTCGTTCAACTGGGTGATGAACTGGTACGCGCTCCGCGAGGCGTCCGAGGGGCGCATGGTCGACCCGACGATCGTGCTCGCGGTCGACCTCACGTTCCTCGTAATCTTCGTGGTCCTCACCTACGCGTTCGGCTTCTTCTCGAAGCTGCTCTTCGCGTTCCTCCTCGACATCGATCTGCTCTACGTCCTGCGCATCGCGCGTCACTTCACCGCGCCCGGGGACGCGCTCTTCGGCACGCTCTCGCTCGGCATCGCGGTCGCGACCCTGCTCCTCATGGCGATCGCCCTCTACATCGCCTTCGCGATGCTCGTGAACCCAGCGTCCGGCCGCACGGTCTTCCCGATCGCGGGCCCGATGTGGGCCCCGAAGCCGCCGGCTCCACCGAGCGCCTGAGGCCCCGCGCAGAAATGACCTATCCGTTTCGCCGCCGGAGCCTCTCGGCCGCTCAGAACGGGATGTGCAGCCCCGACTGCGCGATCACGGCGTCGCCGAAGCGGCTGCCCTGCCACAGGTAGTCGAAGCTGAGGTCGAAGTAGCCTCGCGCGAGGAACGAGAGCGGCGTGCCGGCGAGGAAGCCGAGCTGCACGAGCCCGCGGAAGCCGAGGAGGTGGCTCGAGAACTCGGCCATCTTCGGGTCCGCGGTGACGAAGGGGTCGTCGTTCATGAACATGTCGGCGGGACGCCAGAAGAACGAGCGGGTCTGCCCGTAGAAGCGGTAGCGCGCGCGCAGCGTCACCGCGTCCCCGATCTCCTGGTAGAGCCGCACCTCGGGGTTCAGCGCGCCGAGCTCCCAGTCGTCGAAGTAGCTGCGGAACATCACGTGGACCGCGGTGCGCGTGGGCTCGAAGAAGTACGCGAGGCGCCCCGAGACCGCGTGCCGCATGCGAGAGCCCGGATGCGTCTCGGGCACGAGCAGGCCCTGGACCATCACCGAGCGATAGGCGTTCGCGAGGTAGCCCTGCGTGTAGACGAGGTCGTAGGTGCCGGAGATCCAGAGGTTCGGGAGGAGGATCTGCTGCACCGTGAACGAGGCGTTGACGCCCTCGAGCTCCCCGATGCGGCCACGGTTCGAGAGCATGCGGCCCATCGGATCGACCGCGGCCGCGTTCATCCCGCGGAGAACCGCCCCGACGTCGTCGTGGATGTAGCCGATGGAGCCGAGCAGGAGCGTCGTGCGCTGGTTGAGGCTGAGCGCGAGGTTCACCCCGAGGCTCGTCGCGAGGTAGTCGGGCTCGTGGCTCATGCGGCCCGAGGCGCCGAGGCGGAGCTGCGCTTCGCCGAGATCGAATTCGCGCCCGATGGAGATCGTCCCCTGGTTCCGGACCTCGGTGAAGCGGATGTCCTCGATCACGCCCGCCGCGATCGACGCGCTCGTGATCGCATCGACGAGGTAGTCGGCCGAGATCTCGACGCCGTCGGGCGAGCTCAGCCGGATGCCCACCTCGGGCGCGACGACCCGCGTGGAGGTCTCCCAGTAGTAGTTGCCCTGCACGGTGACCTCGCCGGTCCACGTGCCCGAGGCCTCGTCCGCGGCGAGCCGCGCCCCGAGCCAGTCGGCTCCGAAGACGCCGAGGCCGAGCGCCAGAGAGAGGAGCGCGAGCGCGGCGCGCGACGGCGACCGCGGGCGAGGACGGAGGGCGCGCATCTCAGTTGCAACCGCAGCCGCCGCCCGTGGACCCGAAGCCGCCCGTCGCGCCCTCGCGCGAGTCGTGCACGTGCGCCCGGAAGGACGTCTCCGTCTGCTCGAACTCCGTGCTCATCGCCGGCCGCGTGAGGAGGCCGCGCTGGTAGGGCGCGACGGTCGCGCACGCCGAGACGCTCGAGGCCAGAGCAGCCGCGAGGACGGCCGCGCACGAGAGACGGAGAGGTCGCATGGCCGAGGAGGCTAGTCGCCCTCGCCGGCCCCCGCCAGACGACCCGCGCAGGAAGCTCGCGACACCCGCGCTTCAGGACACCTCGCCGAAGCGGGACCAGGCGCCGCGCTCCGGCTCGTCTGCCGCGGCGCGGGCGCGGTTGCTCTTGTAGTACGCCGGCTTGCGCGCGCGCATCGCGAGCCCGAGCGGCCGGTGCGTCGCGAGCGAGTGCCAGGGGTCGAACGACAGCGATCCCACGAACGCCTCGAGCGCCTTGCCCTCGGCGCTGTTCAGGTCGTCCGGCACGATCGTGAGCACGCCGACCTCCCGGCGCGGGCTCGTCCAGGGCCGCGTGACGTCCTCGACGGACTCCGCGGGATCGGCGTGGAGCTGCACGAACACCCGGTAGGCAATCCCCCCCGCTCGGACCCGCGGCGAGAGCTCGTGCCGGAGGTAGTCGGGCTCGCGCTGGGGCCGCGCATGAGGAGAAGCCTGGTGGCTCGGCACGAGGTGCAGGCGCGCGGCGTAGGGGCCCCACGCGTGCGGCGCGACCGAGTGGTACTCGAGGTCGAGCACCGAGCCGCGGTTGCCCTTGACCCCTTTCGCGAGCGCGGCGATGAGACCGAAGGCGCGAAAGCCGAGCCGCGCGAACAGGGTGAACGGCAAGCTCGCCGGGCTCTGCGCGCAGCGGAGGAAGGTCACGAACTCGACGGGGGTGCGGAACGGCAGCGCATCCTCGTCGATGAGCAGAAAGTCCTGCGTCTCGTGCGCAAAGAGCGTCTTTTCGCCTTCCACGCCGAGCACCTTGATCGCGAGCCCGCGAAGGTCCGGCTGCTTGTCGTGCTGCACGCGCGCCGTGCCGTTCGAGAGGCGCACGAAGGCCTCGAAGCGGCCGGGCTTGGCGAAGAGGCCCTGCGCGTAGGGCGCCGGCAGGTCGGGCAGGACCTCGAGGCGGGCGCGCAAGCCTGCATGCTGCTTGGCGTGCAGGGCGCGGTGCTTGCCCGGCTCGCGCGCATCGCGCGCCGCCTGCATCGCCGCGATCTCGTCTGCGAGGCCTGCGAGGACCGCGTCTTCGTTCTCGAGCAGGATCTCTTTCCAGGCGGTGATCGGTTCGCTCATGCGGCTGGAGCCTCGCGCGGAGCCGGCGGCGCGTCGAGCCGGCGCGTGGCACGAAATGAAATCGCCTCCGGAGGCGTAAGATGCCGGCGCGGTCGAGCTCCTCGGTCGCGCGAGGCCTGCGGCCGAGCCGCAGGAAGGGAGAGCGCAGAGATGGCCCAGCCCAAGAAGAACCCCGGCGTCGCAGCGGTGCTTTCGTTCGTCGTCCCGGGCGTCGGGCAGATCTACAACGGCGCGTTCCTGCGCGGGCTCTTCTGGCTCGTGCTCACGCCCGGCTTCTGGATCGGCAGCGGCGGCATGCTCGGCTGGATCTGCCACTTCGTCGCCGCCTACACCGCCTACGACTACGCCGAGCGCCTGAACCGCGGAGAGATCCGCGACTGACGCCCGCCGCGCCGTGCTGACTTCGAGGCGATGACCCATCGTCGACTGGCTGTCAGCGTTCCGGGTCGGTCACGAGGTCCATCCGGGTCACGAACGCATCGCTCGCACCGGCCACCGTCACCGCCCCGTCGTCCACGCCTGGAGTGAGGTCCGACGCCACGAAGAACTGCCCTCCAACCCACGCGCGCCCGTCCAAGTCGAGCGCGAGCCCCGCCGGAATGCCCGTGGTCTCGTGTTCCACCGCCGCGCTCCATTCTGCGAGCGCCACGAACGAGGCGTGGTCTTCCTCGTCGCGGAGCAACAGGAGGAACGGGTCGGTCCCCGCCCCACCCGGCGGCGGAGCGGCCCTCGTCGCGGCGCCTGCGCTTGGATCGAAATCCGTCCGTCCGGAGTGCCATCCCGCAACGAAGACGCGGTCATCGTCCGCGGGCAGGACGCGGTGGATCCCGTCCTCGCGACCCGTCGACGCGAGCCTCGCGGCCCATCGAAACCCGAGGCCTGCGTCGAGGGAGACCACCGACACCGCGCTCCCCTCTCCCGGGGTGAAGCCGCTGCCGACGCCCCCCCACTCGATCGCGCCGTCAGCGCGAGCTGCGAAGAACAGCCGACCGGCCACCTCGTCGTTGGGGCCGCCCACTTGGAGCGCTTGTATGAAGGATCCGTCGCTCGCGTCGAAGCGAGCCACGAAGAGATCGGCCGATCCACGCGACAGCAGATCCGCGCGACCGTCTCCCGTTGCGCCCCGGATCTCCATGGACGCTTCGAAAGTCCCCTGAACGTAGAGCGAGCCTTCGTGGATCGCGACCGCGCACTCACCATTGCCACCGGGGGAGACCGGCGAGCCGACGTTCCCCGCATCCGAGGCCGGACCTCCCAACGAGAACGCGTATTGAAGCAGTCCCGATCTCGAAAGCTTGACCACGAACAGGTCGGTACTGCCGCCCACCGACGTAAGCGCGTGCTCGGAAGGGCCCGGATCGAGGTCGAAGGTGCCTTGGAAGTGACCGACGACGTAGCTGTTGCCTTCCGAGTCCACCGCGAGATCCCAGGCGCGAGAGAACGCCGCCGCTCCCGTCGCGTCCGTGCCATCGAGGACATGAGCCCAAACGAGGTTTCCTTCGCGGTCGTATCGGGCGACGAAGGGTTTCTCTGCCCCCGAGAAAGCGCGGTCGCCACTCGCCTCCGTGGAGAAGCTCGCCACCGACGGTCCGCCGCCGCCCACGTATCCGATCACGACGACATCTCCCGTCTCGGGATCCTCCGCGATCCCGTGGGGAACCGTGTTGCCCGCCCCGCCGAACGCCCACGCGGCTCGTGCCAGCCCAGTGTCCGGGTCGTAGACGACGACGGCGGTGTCGATCGCTCGATCGGCCACGAGCTCCGTCCCCGAAGGGTCGACCACGATCGTGCCGGTGAACAGCGAGGTAGCCAGGATGTCGCCGTTCTGCGCCGTAGCGATCGCCTTGACGTAGTCGGGGCCCGGCGACTGATACGCGCGGGTGAACGCCGCGCGGAGCGACGTCACCCGGGCCGTCGCACCATCGACGACGGCGGCATCCGCCTCCAACGCATCGCCCGCGTCTCCCGTGCTCGGCTCGGACGCATCGGGCACGTCGGTCGTCGCGGCGTCGGAGCTCGTTCCCCCATCGATCATCGGAGGTTCATCGGTTCCGGAGCACGCGACGAGAAGGCACACCCCCCCACTCACCAGGCGGCGGTACGTCGTGCGAAATCGGCGAGCTTGCGACTCGTCTCGGGCTGAGCGAGGCCGAGCTCGACCCCAGGTGGTGTCTTCAGGAATGCGCATGTCGTCCTCCCACTTCAGTCGTCATTCGGCCAGAACGTCCACGCGAAATCATCCGCATGGACGACAATCTCTCGCCCGCTCGTGTCGAGCACGCGGACGTGCATGACCTCCACGGCAGCGGTCCGTCCCTCGTTCACGGCAATGTCAGCTCGACCGACCTCGACGAAGGGTCCGAACCCATCGCGAACGAACAGCCGAACTTCCGCCCCGCGCTTCTCGACCCGGTATCGCACCGGCCCTCGCGCTTCGAGCGGGACGCTCGCGAGGTCTACAGCTCCGCGACGAATCACGCTGCGCAACGACCCGTCGCTCGACCCCGCCCCGACCCAGAGGTCGCCGAGCATGCCACCCATCCAGGCGCCGATCTCGCCCCGCAGGTAGAGCCCCGCCATCGCGAGCGCGGGCGAGCCCGCGAGCGCGCGCAGCTCCTCGGGGCGGGTGAAGGTCCACTCGAAGGCGAGCGGGCCTTCGATCGGCGTCGCCTCGGGAGGCAGGTCGAGGAAACCACTCAGCCGCGGTCCGGGCGCCGCTGAGGGTGCGAGCAACACCAGCTCCGAGCCGTCGACCTCCGCCGTGAAGGCCGGGTCCGACGTGGAGGGATCGTCGCGGGGCCCGAATCGCTGCACCAACGCTCCGAAGGAACCGTCGTCGAAGTCCTCGACACGGACGCTGGCATCGCTGGCCCGGCGCACGAGCCGGATGCCGTAGTCGTGGTGTCCGTAGAAGGCGTTGATGATGTGGCTGCCGCGGGCGGCCGACGACTGCAGCCGTGGCGCTCCGAGAAAGGACCCGCCCCGCACGACCTTGAAGCGTCCTGCCGCCGGGATGGCTGGACCGCGCGGGTCGAGCGCCGACATCGTGGGCGGTGGACCGTTCCAGTCCCACGTCCACTCGGCCGCATTGCCGAGCATGTCGAAGAGCCCGAAGGCGTTCGGTTCGAGCTCGGCGACCGGGTGCGGTCGGAGCCCTGCGTTGTGGCAATACCAGGCGATGCGCTCGAGCACCGGGTCGGCACCACAGCGGTCGACCGGCAGCGTCCGCTCGCCGGCGTACGTTGAGCCGCTCGTCCCTCCGCGCGCCGCGAGCTCCCACTCCGCTTCGGTCGGCAGGCGGTAGCCATCGGCGCCCTCGACCCACGCGACGATCTCCGGTGTTGGCGGCTGGCCCGGTCGGTCCTCGACCCCTTCACGGATGGCGTAGGCCGGCGTGAGCCCCTCCGCGAGAGAGAGCGCGTTCGCGAAGCGGGCCACGTCATACCAGCCCATCTCGAGCACCGGCAGCGTCGGGCCCACGACGTGGCTCGGGTTCTGGCCCAGGACGGCCTGGTACTGCGCCTGAGTGACCTCGGTGCGTGTCATGAGGAACGAGGACACCGTCACCTCTCGACCCGGACCACGCGCAAAGCTCCCGCCCTCGACGAGCACGAGGTCGGTCAGGCTCTCGTCCGGGACCACCGGCTCCCGAGGACAAGCCGTCTCTCCGCAGAAGACGCCTCGCGGCAGGGTCACGCGCCCTGCGGCGTCCGCCGGCCCCACCAGACGGAAGCCGAAGTCCGTGTGCGTGTAGAGCTCGTTGACCACGTGCGCGATCCGCGCTGCGCTGCGCTGGAACGAATTCGGATAGAGCCACGAGCCGCCCCGCAGGACGCGGGCGCCGCTGCCGTTGCCCGCGCGCCCCATCGGGTCGACCATGAGCGGGCCGGTCACCTCGTAGGGGATCGGGACGAAGTCGGGCTCGTAATCCCAGACCCACTCCCACACGTTGCCGATCATGTCGTGGAGGCCGAATGCGTTCGGCCTGAGCTGACCCACCACGTGACCACCGGTCTCGCGGTTGTCACAGTACCAAGCGATCGTCTCGAGGGTCGCGTCGGGAGCGCACGTAGGCCCCGCGGGATGCTCTCCTGCATAGGTCGCCTCCGTCGAGCCAGCCCTCGCCGCGTACTCCCACTCGGCCTCGGTCGGGAGGCGGAAGCCATCTGCGCTGCGGTCCCAGTCGACCTCCGGGGTGTCGGGCACGGGGCTGTCCTCGCGGAAGCGGTACACCGGGCTCCTCCCGACGGCGATCGAGAGCGCGTTCGCGAAGCGGAGCGCGTCGTACCAGCTCACGTGCGCGACGGGCAGGTCCTCTCCGACGTACTCACTCGGATTCGAGCCGACGACCGCGGCGAAGTCACGCTGCGTGACCTCGAAGCGAGTCATCGAGAAGGCCGACACGCGCACTCGATGAATAGGTCCTTCAGCCTCCGAGCGCGTCGATCCCATGTCGAACTCTCCGGCCGGGATCCCGACGAACTCGAGCACGCGCTCCGCGCCCGAGGCTTCCGTCGCCATGCCCGCGTCCTCGACCTCGCCATCGGCAGCGCTCCCGCCGTGCGCGTCCACCTCGCGCAGCCCCACCTCCGGCTCGCAACCCTGCGTCTGGGCGGCGAGCGCCACCAGCACGGCGTACACCGGCCCGAAGCTTCCCTCCCGGCCTTCTCGCCGGCTTCGTGTCGCTCGCGTCATGGATCGCCTCCTCATCGAAATGTTCGGTCCCCATGCGAGCATGTCGAAGGAGCATCACAGCCATGCATTCGCGCATGCTTCGAGGTACCGACGTGGAGACTGGCAGGCTCGAATCTGGGCGGGTACGGTCGCGCACGTGAAGCACGTTCCCGCCTCGGACCTCCACTGGGACGACCTCCGTCACTTCCTCGCGGTGGCTCGCGCGGGGAGCTTCAGCGAGGCGGCGAGGCAGAGCGGTGTCGAGCAGTCCACGCTGAGCCGCCGGGTCGCGTCGCTCGAGCGCGCGCTGGGCACCCCACTGTTGCTCCGAGGCGCGCGACAAGTCGCGCTGACGCCTGCGGGTCGTCTCCTTCTGCCGGAGGCGGCCGAGATGGAGAGCCGCGCGCTCGTGGTCTCGCGGCTGAGAAGCGCGAGCGGCTCGAAGACCTCCGGGACGGTCCGTCTCTCGACGACGAGCGTGCTCGCCGCGCTCCTGGCCGGTCGCCTTGCGGCGCACCTCCGCGCCCACTGGCCAGGGCTCGTTCTCGAGCTCGGTACGAGCGCACGCCTCGCGGACCTCGCGCGCGCCGAGGCCGACCTCGCCCTCCGCATGGTGGCGCCGCGCAAGGGAAGCGCGCTCAAGGTCCAGCGGGTCGGCTACGTGCGCTTCGGAGCCTTCGCGAGCCCGGCCTTCCTGGCACGCCACGGATCCATCACCACCGAGCGCGGCCTCGGCCGAGCACCGGTGGTGGTCCCGCTCGCAGAGCTCGCCTTCACTGCGGAGCGGCTCCTGGCCGGCGGCGCGCTTCCGGCCCCGCTACGGACCAACGATCTCGGCGTCGCGGCCGCCCTCGCGGTGGCGGCGGAGGCGGTCGCGATCCTGCCCCTCGGCCTCGGTCGCACGCTGCCAACGCTCCAGCAACTCTTCGTTCTCGGGCCCGAGAACGCGCGCGCGGTCTGGCTCGTACGACACCCGGACACCCTCCAGTCCGCCGCGACGAGCACCGTCGCGAGGGCCGTGGTGGAGGTCGTCCACCGCGAGCCGACACTGCTCGATCGGAGCCTGCCCGCACCGAGCAAGTGACGGATCGCTTCGCGCGGAGCGGCGACGCGATCCGCGCGGAGCGCCGTCACTCTCCGCGGGGCTCGCCGTCCTTGCGCAGATCGCTCGCGGCCTCGAGCGCGGCGATGGCGCCGGTGCCCGCGTCGCGACGGATGCGGATGGTCTGCACGTTCGCGCTCGTCTCGACGGACACGAGCTCGTGACCGCGGAGGCGCAGGCCCGCGACGAGGTCGGGAGCCATGTGCGCTTCGTGGCTGAGGGTCGCGGGGGCGCCCTGGTGGTGGACGCGCGCGCGGCGCACGGCCGCGCCGGCGTCGTCGCCGAGGAGGAGCTGGAAGAGCGCGACCTGCTCGGTGGCGGTCACGATGCGGCTGCCGCCGCTGGCGCCGACGCAGAGGATCGGCAGGCCTGCCTCGAAGACGATCGTGGGAGACATCGTGCTCACGGGCCGGTGCCTCGGGCCGGGCAAGTTCGCCGAGCCGCCCGGCAGGCCGAACGCGTTCGGCGCCCCGAGCTCGCGCGCGAAGTCGTCCATCTCGTCGTTCATCACCATGCCCTCGACGGTGAAGCGCGCCCCGAAGGGGAGGTTCACCGTGGTCGTGAGCGAGGCGACGTTGCCCTCCGCGTCGACGACACAGACGTGGCTCGTGCCATGATCGCGCGGCATCGCATCCGCGGCACCGAACGACTCGCCGGGGACGTCGTAGTCCGCCATCGCACGCGCCGCGAAGCGATCGAAGCGCGCCGCGCGCTGCTCGAGGCGCGCCGCGTCGAGCAGCCGCTCGACGGGGACCGAGACGAAGTCCGGATCGCCCGCGTAGAGGGCGCGGTCGCGGAACGGCCCCTTCCACGACTCGGCGAGCGCGTGCCGGAAGCGCGCGCCCTCGCGCGGGCGGGGCAGCCAGCGCTCGAGAAGAGCGAGGCTCTCGAGCATCGTGAACCCGCCCGCCGAGGGCGGCGGGGCCACGACCCAGCGGCGTCCGAAGCGCTCGCCCTCGAGCGGCGCGCGCTCGCGCACGCGGTAGGCGGCGAGGTCCGCGGCCGTGAGGATGCCTCCGCGCCGCCTCACCTCGCGCACGATCGCCTGCGCGATCGCGCCTCGGTAGAAGGGCCGCGAGCCCTCGGCGCCGAAGCGCCGAAGCGTGCGCGCGAGCGCGGCGTTGCGCAGCGTCTGGCCGCGCGGGATCGTCGCCGCGCCCGGAGGCAAGAACGCGCCGAGCACGCGGTCGGTCCGAAGCGACTCGGCCATCGGCTCGGCGTACGTGCTCGTGTAGCGGCTCGCGGGCCAGCCGCCTTGCGCGAGCCTCGCTGCAGGCTCGGCCACGCGGCGCCGCGAGACGCGGCCCGAGCCGAAGCGCGCGAGCACCGTCTCGAGCCCGAGGGGCTCTCCGGGGACGGCGACCGCGAGGCCACCGATCTGCGATCGCTCCTCCGCCTGCGCGTCGGTGTCACCCTCGCGTTGCGCGAACATCTCCGGTCCCGCCGCGGCCGGAGCTTCCTCGCGAAAGTCGAGGAAGGTGATCGAGCGGTCCGAGGCCCGGTAGTAGAGCGCGAAGCCTCCGCCCCCGAGCCCGCTCGAGGCCGGGCTCACGACGCCGAGCGCGAGCGCGCTGGCCACGACGGCGTCCGCGGCGTTGCCTCCCTGGGCGAGCACGCTGGCGCCGGCCTCCGAGGCGAGCGGGTGATCGGCCGCGACCGCATGGCGCGCGAAGGTCGCTGCGTGCGTGTACCGGATGGGCGCGCGCAGGCCCCGCGCGCTCGTCCCCGGCGCCGCGACGGCGAGCAGCAACATGACCGAGAGCCAGAGTGTGTTTCGCATCGGATCCGTCGGCCTCGGGCGTGTTGGGCCCGGGGCGGCCGAGCATAGGAGCCCGGGCCGAATTGTTCACCCGGCGCGATCGGAGCCGCGCGGGGTCCCCAAGCCGGCCAGCTCTGTGTAAGGTCCCGCCATGTCGCTGCGCATCCTCGTCGTGATGGATCCTCCCGAGACCGTGCTCGTGGACGCGGACACCTCGTTCGCGCTCATGGAGGAAGCGCAAGCGCGCGGGCACCGCGTCGATCATTGCCTGATCACCGATCTCTTCGCGACGGCCGATCCCTCGACGGGCACGCGTCGCGCCGGCGCGCGCGTGCGCCAGGCCTCGATGTCGCGCGATCCCGCGGCGCGGCCCGTCACGCTCGGCGCCGCCGAGCGCGTCTGGCTCGACGAGCTCGACGCCGTGCTGATGCGCAAGGATCCGCCGTTCGACTCGAACTACCTCTGGGCCACGCAGGTCCTCGAGCTCGCGCGCGGCACGACGCTGCTCGTGAACGATCCACGCGGCCTCCGCGACGCGAACGAGAAGCTCTACGCGCTCCACTTCCCGGGGCAGATGCCGGCCACGCTCGTCTCGAGCGACAAGGACGACATCAAGGCATTCCTCCATGCGCACAGAGGAAAGGTCGTGATCAAGCCCCTCTCGGGCGCGGGCGGAGACGGGGTCTTCCTCCTCGAGGCGGGCGACCTCAACGTGAACGCGATCATCGAGACGGTGACGCACGTCGGCCGCCGCATGGCGATGGTTCAGGAGTTCCTTCCCGAGGTCGTGCACGGCGACAAGCGCGTGCTCCTGCTCGACGGCGAGCCGCTGGGCGCGATCCTGCGGGTGCCCCGCAAGGACGACGTGCGCTCGAACATCCACGTCGGCGGCACGGTGGAGAAGGCACCCCTCGACGAGCACGACCGGCGCATCGTCGCGGCGCTCCGCGACAAGCTCCGCGAGGATGGCCTCGTGTTCGTCGGCCTCGACGTGATCGGAGGCCGCCTCACGGAGGTCAACGTCACGAGCCCCACGGGGATCCAGCAGATGTCGCGGCTCGACGGGGTGAACCTCGCCGCGAAGGTCCTCGATTGGATCGAGGCTCGCGCATGCTGACGCGCCGTCGCCCGCGAGGCGTCGTGAGGTCCGATCCCGAGCAGAGGCGGAAACCTCGGTCCGAGGGCGCTGTCTACTCGCTCCGATGAGCGCGTACCGCACGAGGCACGACCCCGGGGAGGGCGAACGTCAACGGCTCGCCGGCGAGCTCGCGCGCGTCCGGGAGGACCGCGCGCACGACCGGGGCGAAGCACGCGCGCTCGAGGCCGAGGAGCGTCGCCTCGTTCGTGCCATCGGCGCGCTGCGTCGGCCCTCGCCTCGGAGCTCCGCGAGAGACGGCGTGCGGCACGTGGGGTCGCTGCGGGTGCTGAGCCCCTGCACCGAGGACTGGAACGCGATGGTCGGTGACGCGCGCGTGCGCCATTGCAGCGTGTGTGACCGCGACGTGTACGACCTCGCGGAGCTGACCTCCGCGCAGGTCACCGCGTTCCTCGAGGCGCGCGGGCTCGCGCACGGCGAGGAACGCGGCCCCTGCGTGCGCATGAGCACCCGCGCCGATGGAACGCTGGTCACCGCGGACGCGTGCCCCAGGCGGCTGCGTTCGCGCGCGCTCCCGCTCGCCGCGGCCGCAGCCATCGCCACCGCGCTCGTCGTTGGCGGCGCGCTCGCCACCGTAGAGGCCCGCGAGGCCCGCGCGAACCCTGCCCAGGTCCCCGTCACCACACATCACGAGCGGCGAGATTCGGTGGCCGTGGTGATGGGAGAGTACGGCCCTCCGACGGATGAAGACACCGAGGCCGACGACCGCGACGAGCCGTATCCTCGGGGCGAACGCGGACACAATCCGATCGTCATCCGCGAGTGAGGGCCCCTCTGGCTAAACAGAATCGCCGAGAGAGTGGATCATCCGCGTCGCGGCGATTCTGTGTCGCGGAGCGGAGTTGGGTGGGGGGCCCCGAGCCGGCTCTGCCGGGCGGGGGGCGGGTCTGCATCAGACCTGCCGGGAAGAAGGGCTACACATGGATCGGCGGCTCGCCGATCCTGTGTAGCTGGGAACGAGGACCCGCTCGGCGTTGTGGCGCCCCGCTTCGCGAAGAAGGCCGACTCATCTCAGAGCATGAGTCACTTGGATTGACTCATGCTCTGACGTTTCTTGCCGGAGGGTCTGCCCGCAGCCCCTCCCTCTCGCCGAGTGAATCGGCCAGAGCCTCCCTCCCGCCGATTCGAGCCCGTGGCACCCGCTACGATCCATCCGAGTGCCACGTGCCCTCAGGCGGCGCTCGCCGTCTGCGCGCCGGACGAGCCGCCCTCCGCGCTCTCGCTCGGTGCGGCATCGGCCGCGAGCCAGGCGCGCACGACGCGGGCGGTGAGCTCCGGCTCGCGCCGTGCGAAGTCGATCACCCGCACCCGCACCGAGTCTGGATCTACATCGGAGGCGGGCGCGAGCGCGCTCGAGGCGTTGCCCGCGTCGCTGCGGGCGTTGGTCGCTCCGGGCCCGAGCGAATCAGTCAGCGCTGCGGCGAGCGGCTGCGGCTCGACGCGCTGCCCGCGTCGGCGCCGGAGGAAGAGCCACGCGCCGATCACCGTCGCGACCACGACCGCCGCCGCCGAGCCGAGGACGATCGTGTTGTCGGCGCCCGCGAGGGCTGCCGAGTCCTCCGCAGCCGCCGGCGGCACGACGAACGGCACACACTCGATGCTGAGGATGTCACCGCGGTCCTCGCGGATGCCCGCGGCGCTCGACACGATCGAGCGGATGCGGGTCAGCTCCTCCTCCGAGCGAGGTACGAAGCGACGCTCCTCGCCCTCCCCTTCCCAGCGGCCGTCGATGAGCACCGCGACCGAGAGCCGGGTCACCCGGCCGACGGGCTCGACCGCGCGGCGGACGGTCTTGGTCACCTCGAAGTTGCGCACCTCCGTGCGTCGCCCGCCCTCGCCGACCGCGCCGGTCGTCGTCTCGGGGCCCGGGCCTCCCGGCAGCGCCGACACGGCGCCCGCGATGCCCGCGGTCGTCCCGGTCGCGCCCGGGTCGGGGCCTTCGGTCGTGAGCTCCACGCTGCGCGTCGCGACCTGCTCGGGGTCGTAGCGCTCCTCGAGGTGCTCCTCGCGCGTGAAGGACACATCCGCGCTCAGGCGCACCACCGACGCGCCCGCTCCGAGCGTCTGATCGAGCATGTCCTGGATCGCACGCTCGCGGCTGCGCTCGATGCGCTCGCGGAGCGACTCGGCGTCGGTCGCGGAGCCGGCTTCGTCTTCTTCGCTCCGCGTCCGCGAGAGCGGCCTGCCCTCGCGATCGACCACGGTGACGTTGGCCGGGTCGAGGTCCCGCACGCTCCCCGCGACGAGATGCACGATGCCCCTCACCTGGTCCTCGCGAAGGTGCCTCACGCCGCGCATCGCCACGACGATCGATGCGCGCGCCGTCCGCCCGCGCCCGCCAATCAGCGACCGCTCGGGGAGCACGAGGTGCACGCGCGCGGACTCGACGCCATCGAGGGCGCCGATCGTGCGCGCGAGCTCGCCCTCGAGCGCGCGTAGGTACTGCACCTGCTCGACGAACTCGCTCTCGCCAAAGCGCTGCGTGTCGAAGATCTCGAAGCCCACGCCCCCACCGGCCGGCAGCCCCTCGGCCGCGAGCGACAAGCGCGTCTCGTGGACCATGCTCGCCGGCACGCGCAGCGTGGTGCCGTCGGGGCCGATCTCGTAGGGCGTTCGCTGCGCGCGCAGTCTCTCGACGATCTCCGCCGCGTCGGCCTCGTCGAGGCCAGAGAAGAGGATCTCCATCTCCGGCGTCGAGGAGCGCGCGGAGTAGAGCACGCCTCCTGCGGCGAGCGTCGCGAGCGCGGCCAGGGCGCCGACCCTCCACGAGAGCGGCCACGAGGCCCACCGCTCGCGCAGACGCGCCCAGAGCTGTGTGAGCTCGGCCACCGCTCAGGCCCCCATCCGCATGACTTCTCGGTAGGCCTCGATCGCACGGTTGCGCACGTTGACCGCGAGCCGCAGAGAGACGTCGGCCTCCTGCATGAGGATCATCGTGCCGTGCACGTCCTGGTGCTCGCCGGCCACGTAACCCTCGGCTGCGGTGGCCGCGCGGTCATGCATCGCGGCCACCTCCCCGACGGCGCCGCGCACCATGCCCTCGAAGTCGGGCGCGCTGGGCGCGCCGACCCCTCCGGTCGACGAGAGCCCCGACAGTCCCCCGAGCGCGGTGCCCGCGCCGACGCCCGGCCCGCCGATCGCCTGCGTGAGCGGGCCGGTGAGGGTGGAGGGCAGTGCGCTTCCGAGCGAGAGCGGCGCCGTCATGATCAGCCTCCGATCGAGATGGCCGAGCGCGCCATCGTGCGCAGCGTGTCCATCACCGTGACGCCCGCCTCGTAGGCCCGGGACGCGGTGATCATGTTGACCATCTCCGAGACGACGTTGACGTTCGGCAGGGTCACGTAGCCCTCGCCGTCGGCGTCGGGGTGACCGGGGTCGTAGACGCGCTCACCCGGCGTGCCGTCCTGCCGGATCTCGGGGACCTCCACGAGGTAGGCGAAGCGCGCCGTCGGATCCTGCGCGTGCAGCTGCATGCGCTCGGCGGCGGGCACCGCCCGGAAGACCGCGTCCATGCGCTGGTAGGGGCCCCCATCGGCCGTCCGCGTCGTGCGGGCGTTGGCGAGGTTCGAGGCGACCACGTTCATCCGCATGCGCTCGGCTCCGAGGCCCGAGGCCGTGATCTCCATCGCGCTCATGAAATCCATGCTCATGGGGGTCCTCCAGAGGGTCGAGAAGATCAGCCGCCGTTGCCGTCGTTGGCGGCGTAGCGGAGATGCGCGAGTTGGAGCTGCACCAGTCGCGCGGCGCTGTCGTAGCGGAGCTGGTTCGCGGAGATCTTCGCGAGCTCGTGCTCGAGGCTCACGGAGTTGCCGTCGCTTCCGGGCGAGACCACGCCCTCCTCGACGACGTCGAGCGCGCCGGGGGCGCGGGCTCCGGAGAACGGAATGTGGCCGGGGCTCGAGACCGCGAGAGCCAGCCGCCCCTCGGCGTGCGACTCGCTCGGCCGCACCAGCTCGAGCGGCCGGAAGCCGGGCGAGTCGATGTTCGCGACGTTGCCCGCGAGCCCGTTCGCGCGCTCGAGGTGGTAGTCGAGGGCCTGGTGCCCGACTTCGACGCCGCGGAAGATGGATCCAATCGCCACGAGAAAGTCCTTCAGCAATGCGCGTGCCCGTCCGTAGCGAGGTCGATCCCCCGACGCGTGCGCGGGCCCGCTCCTCGTTTTCTTCGAAGATTCGGAGGATCGCTGTGCGCGCGACCCCATCCGGTCCGGCCGCCGCGGGGCGTCAACAGGTCGTCGCCACCGTCGACAAACCGCCTTCGCCTGAACGCAGGAAGCCGGACTTGCTGCGAAGCTTGACGGCGAGACCCCCCGACGGTGACTCTCCTTGCGTTGTCACGCCCCTGTCGCTCCATGCTCCCGTCTCTGCGCGTGCGTCCGGTGGCTCTCTCCACGCCCCGCAGGCCTCGACGGAAGGGCCCATGACCGAAGAGACCCCAAAGGTCGACGAGCGTCCGCAGCTGCCGCCCGATTGGGACGACGCCCGCGACCTCCTCGTCGTCACCGGCGCCGAGGCGCGCCTCGCCGCGCAGCGGCTCGCCTCGCGCGGCCTCGCGCGGATCCTCGCCATCTCCGACGGCGGTCCCGTGGCCGGCGCCTGGGTCGAGCACACGGAGGACAAGATCCGCGCGGTCTGTGAAGGCTTCGCGTCGCTGCCACCGCTGCGCGTCGTGTACGCCGAGCGGGGAGCGCCGGTCCCGTCTCTGCCCTCGACCGACACCGTGAAGGTCTGGGTCGATGGTGTGCTCACACGGCTCCACGTCTCGCGCAACACGCAAAGCAATTTCGGTGTTCTCTGGGCGACTCAGACGATCGCGAGCGCACCGGAGCTCGCGAGCGCGCTCCCGCCGAGCATCCTCCGCGAGCCGATCGCCGGCCGACCCCTCGTCGTCGTCTGCCCAGGGCCCTCCCTCGAGAAGAACATCGCGCAGCTCCGCGGCCTCGAAGGCCGGGTGGTGATCGTCGCCGTGAGCCATGCTCTGCACGCGCTCGCGCGCGCCGGCGTCGTCGCCGATGTCGTCGTGAGCCTCGATCCCCAAGACTGCCGGCCCCACTTCGCGGGTGTCGACGCTACGAGCTTCCGAACCGTCGCGCTCGACATCGGCGTCCACCCCGAACTGCATCGTGTCGCAGGGGATCGCCACATCGCGTTCGCTTCCAACGGGCTCCACGCGAGCTGGCTGCGAGACTCCCTCGAGCGCCCCGTCGAACGGGTGGTGACCGGCGGCTCAGTGACCCACGCGGCGGCCTGGCTCGGACTCGTGTGGGGTTGCACGCCGATCGTGTTCATCGGGATGGACTTGTCCTTTCCGGGGGGGCGCTTGTACGCCTCGACGACCATCGATCCCGCAGTACGGGTCGAGATCGACGCGAACGGGGTGGCGCAGGCGACCGGCTACGGGGGCTCCGCGGCGCTCATGGCCGAGGCTTCCTTCCGAATGAACCTGCTCGATGCCCCTGGCTGGGGCGGGTCGACCGTCAAGACGAGCGTGCAGTTCGATCTCTTCCGACGCTGGCTCGAGAGGCTGGCGAAGGACTACCCGAAGCAGCGGTTCGTGAACGCCACCGAGGGCGGCGTGCACGTCGACGGCTTCGAGCATCGAACGCTCGCGGACGTGCTCGCCGAGCTCCCCGACGGCCCGAAATTCGACGTGGACGCTGCCCTGCGCGCTGCCACCGCGTCCAGCCGCCCAGAGGCGGCCCTCCAACGGCTGAGAGCCAACCTCGATGCACAGCGTCGCGGCTGCGCCGAGGCACAGCTCCTGGCGGACCGTTGCGTCAAGCACATCGAGCGAAACAAGCTCGGGCTCGAGAAGGCGATCGCGGCGAGAAGCCAGGGCCGCCGCGCGTCGCCGAGCGACGAGGCCGCCCTCGACGACCTCGAGACCCGACTCGAGAAGAAGCTCGCGGACACGGTGCGCCCCCTGGGAGACCTGACCCTCGCCCTGCAGCAACCCATTCGGGCGGTCGAAGACCAGGCCCGGCGCGAGAGCGCGAGCGAGAAGGTCCAGTACAAGCGCCTGCTGTTCCGCACCGTCTCGACCACGGCTGGTCAGCTCAAGACGGCGTGTGAGTCGACGCTCCAGCGGCTTCGCGGTGCGTGAGGGTCCTCGAGCCCGTCGGAGCGCCACAGTCTTGCTCTGGCCGGGCTCGAGCCGATAGCCTTCGAGTCATGTCGGGCCCGCCTCCGGTGTTGCCATACGGTCGCCAATGGGTGAGCGAGGAAGACGTCGATGCCGTCGCGGCCGCGCTCCGTAGCGACTGGCTCACGACGGGGCCCGCGGTGCCGCGGTTCGAGCGAGCGCTCGCCGAGGCGGTCGGGGTCCCGCACGCGGTGGTGCTCAACTCCGGCACGGCCGCGCTCCACGCCATGTACGCCGCCCTCGGGGTCGGTCCGGGCGACGAGGTCGTGACCTCGCCCTTGACCTTCGCGGCGACCGCCAACGCGGCACACTACCTCGGCGCGCGCGTCCGTTTCGTCGACGTCGAGCCCCGCACCGGCAACCTCGATCCCGAGCGCCTCGATGCCGCGATCGGGGACAAGACGCGCCTCGTGGTGGCGGTCGACTTCGCGGGACATCCCGCCGACTACCCCGCGCTCCAGCAGATCTGCGACGCGCGCGGCGTCACGCTCGTCGGGGACGCCTCCCACTCCCTCGGAGCGCGCCTCGGAGGGACACCCGTCGGTCGGCTCTGCCACGCGACCGTCGTGAGCATGCACCCCGTCAAGCCGATCACGACCGGTGAAGGCGGCGCCGTGCTCACGGCAGACGCCGCGGTGGCCCGCGCGGTCGCGTCGTTCCGAAGCCATGGCTTCGAGCGCGATCCCGACCGGCTCGAGAACCGCGATGAGGGCCCGTGGCACGTCGAGCAGCACGTGCTGGGCTTCAACTACCGGCTCACGGACATCCAGGCGGCGCTCGGCGCGAGCCAGCTCACCCGCCTCGAGGCGTTCCTCGCGCGGCGCGCGGAGCTCGCGGCTCGCTGGACGGCCGCGCTCGCCGATCTCCCGGGGCTGATTCTCCCGGAGGTGCGGCCCGGCGTCGAGAGCGGCTGGCATCTCTACGTCGTGCGCACGGTCGACCCGGCCCTTCGTCGCCCCTTCGTCGAGGCCCTCCGCGCGGTCGGTCTCGGCGTCCAGGTGCACTACCTGCCCGTCTACCGACATCCCTGGTACCGGGACCATGGCTACGCGGCCGTGTCCTGCCCCCACGCCGAAGCCTGGTACGCACGCTGTCTCTCGCTGCCGCTGTACCCGCGTCTGAGCGACGAGGAGCACGCCTCGGCCATCGAGCGAGTTCGGGAAGTCTGGAGACACATCCAGTGCGCATGACCGGCTCCGACCCTCGAGATCGTGCGACCGCGAGGCGCGTCGACGAGAATGACTCGTGACGGACACCCACCACACCGCGGACCGATGTCTCGCGATCATTCCCGCACGGGGAGGCAGCAAGCGTGTCCCCCGCAAGAATCTCCGTCCGTTCCTGGGCGTGCCCACCCTCGTTCGCGCGATCGCGCTCGCGCGGCGCGCCGGTTGTTTCGACGAGGTCTTCGTCAGCACCGACGACGAGGAGATTGCGTCGCTTGCCCGTCGTCACGGGGCTTGGGTACCTTTCTTGAGATCGCCGTCGACAGCGCACGACCACGCGACCACGTTCGACGTTGTCCACGAGGTACTCGACCAACTGGACTCCATGGGCCATCGCTGGTCGCGCGCGGTGTGCTTGTACCCGACCGCGGTCCTGGCCCAGCCCGAGGATGTCTCCTCCGCGGTAGCGAGCATCCGAGACGGTGCAGCACGTGCGATGCTGCCAGTCACTGCCTTCGAGAGCCCAATCTGGCGCGCCCTCGTCGCGGATCCGGACGGGGCTGCCCGCTTCGCATTCCCGGAGTTCGCACAGACGCGGAGCCAAGATCTTCCTGCTGCCTGGCACGACGCGGGACAATGGTACGCGTTCGACGTCCGAGAGCTCCAGCATCGCCGCGACTTCATGAAGCTCCGGCCTCTCCCGCTGATCCTGCCGTCCGACCGTGTCCAGGACATCGACACGTCAGAGGACTGGGAGCGAGCCGTCGAGAAACTCGCCCGACTGGAGGCAAGTCACTCGCGTACATCCCGCGCGCGCCCTTGGGTGCTGTTCCGCGTCGACGCGAGCGAAGCCCTGGGAAGCGGACATGTGATGCGTTGCCTGTCGCTTGCCGAGGCCTTCCACGCTCGGGGTCACGATGTCTTGTTCGTCTCGGCGGCCTGCCCCCTGACCCTGCGAGAGGCCATTCGGTGCCGCGGGTTTGAGTGGACCGGCCTCGACGAGAGCGCCGTGCCTGAGGCAAAGGCGGTTGACGCGATCACGGACGCTGCCGCCACGCTCGCGTGCCTCAGCACCCAGAGTCGCCCGCCGAGATGGATCGTGGTCGACCACTACGGTCTGGACGCTCGCTGGGAGCGCGCAATCCGGTCGGCCGGCGTGCCTCTGCTCGTCGTCGACGATCTCGCTGATCGCCCGCATGCCTGCGATGCGTTGCTGGACCAGAACCTCGTTCTCGAGCACCACGATCGCTATCCGAGCTTGGTCCCAGAGCAGACTCGTCTCTTGCTCGGCGGCCGATACGCGCTCCTCCGGCAGGAGTTCCAGGAGGCTGCCGTCGAGCGCGAGCGCCATCGGGCAGCCCAGGAGCCAGGCACGATCACTCTCTTCCTGGGTGGCACCGACTCCGAGAACCTGACCCTCACGCTGGCTCGCCTCGTCAAGCCGCTCAGTACGAACCCCCTTCTCCTGGTGCTCGGGCACCTCAATCCGAACGAAGACGCGATACGCCGCTGGTCGGATGCCCACGGTGTTCGGGTCGAGGTCGGCATCGACGCGGTCGCCTCCCGCTTGGTTCGAACCCGCCTGCTCGTCGGGGCGTGTGGAATGACTGCCGTAGAGGCGCAAGCGCTCGGCATACCGAGCTTGCTCATTCCCCTGAGTCAGGTTCAACACAAGGTCGCACGTTTGTTCGAAGCGCTCGGGCGAGCCGTCGTGTTGACGCCAGCAGAGGTCGACGACCCCGAGAGCGTCGCAGCGGCGTGGGCCCGAGCCTGGGCTCTGCCTCAGGCGCTTCCCCCTGGACCGGTATCGCTCGATGGCGCACAGACGGCCGTCGATGCCCTGTTGGAGACAGCCGATGAGTGATCCCAGCGAAGCACGGATCCGCGCACACTACGCGCAGCTGTTGGCGCAGCATGGGGACGGACCTGCAGCCGCACAGTACTCCTCGAAGGCCTCCCAGGAGGCTCGGTACGCGATTCTGGCGCAGGTCGCTCCGCTCGGGGGCACTCACGTGCTCGACTGGGGATGTGGGACTGGCCACCTCGCGACGTGGCTTGCGGAGCAACGCATCGACTGTCGGTACACCGGCGTCGATGTGGTACCGGAGCTGCTGGGCGTGGCGAGAGTCAAGCATCCCTCGCACCGGTTCGGCGCCCTCGACGACTTCGAAGGAGAACGTTTCGACTGGGCCCTCGTGAGCGGCGTGTTCAACAACAAGCGCGAGGACAACCTGAGCTTCTTTCAGGACAACCTGCGCGCGCTCTGGTCTCGGTGTGACAGAGGCATCGCGTTCAACCTCATGAGCACCTGGGTCGATTACCAGGACCCCGGGCTCTGGTACGCGCGCCCCGAGGACGTCTTCTCCTTCATGAAGTCTCTGACGCCGTATGTGACCGTTCGGAACGACTATGTCGTGAAGAGCTCGCCCGTGCCCTTCGAGTTTGCCGTCTATGCGTACCGATTGCCGTCCTGGAGCCCTGCGTGCGGGTAGTGGTCGTTGGTGCAGGGATGAGCGGCTGCGTCGCTGGACTGGCTGCAGCCGAAGCCGGACACGACGTCGTGATCCTCGAGGCTGCTGCCCGCATCGGCGGCGTGCTCGGGGACCATGACTTCGATGGCCATCGCTGGTACCGAAACTGCCAGTACTTGAACCCTGACCAACCCTGGGTGCAGTGGCTCGCGACCCTCGCGGAGCTCCCACTCGAGGTGTTCGACCACCACTACGGCTCGTGGAACGATCTGTTCGGTACCAAGGTCTGGTGGAATGACTTCGCTCAGCCCGTCGTGCGGGGCGTGCTTGCGTCGCCGATGGACGGCACGCTCTCTTTTGCGTCGCTCGACGACCGGTTGCGAGCCTATCCGCCGCGAGTCTCGGAGCCCATCCGGCGCTGGGCCACTCGCTACGGCGATTTGACGTTGCTCGATGCAGACAACGCCAACCCCCTTCAGGTCGGCCGCGTCCTGCTCGCAGACGACATCGAGGGCGTGCGGAAGGAGCGATTCGCGTCCGTCGTCGCGGACCAACTGTACGGTCTACCGCGCACGCTGCGTGCCGCATCCATCGAGCCTGCGGCTCTTCCTGTGGGGGGCTGGAGCGCAGCGATGGTTCGAATCGCGGCAGCGCTCGAGCGCCGAGGCGCCGTCCTTCGCTGCCGCAGCACCGTGCGACCGTCCCTTTCCCCAGAGGGCAAGCTGCAGGTAGCCGTGCGAGGTGAGATCGTTCCCGCGGATCTCGTGGTCTGGTGCGCGAACCCCAACCCGCTCGTGACCGCGCTCGGCCTGCGTCCACTCGACTCATGGGTCACACGGATGCTCAACCTGTTGGGTGAGGTCGAGAGCGGGATGCCCGCACAGCCGATGTACTGGCAGATCTTCGCTCGTGGCTCTCCTTTGGTGCGGGTCTACGCATACAGGCTTCGAGAACGTGCGCTCGCAACGTTCGAGGCGTTCGACGATGACACGCCCGCGACCGAGTTGGAGGAGTCCGTTCGTTGCATCTCGGGCGATCTGGGACTCGGTTTGACAGCCGAGTCACTCCGCCGTGTGAGCGATCGCAGGTTCGTGCTCCTCACCCAGAGAGACCGGGAGGTCCTGCGCGAATTGGAGGAGCATGCAGTTGGGATCGGGCTCGTCACTGGGGGCTGGCACACGTACGGTCGTGACCCGCGTATCGCGCATGTCCTGAGCAACCTTCGCCGGTGGGCGGAACGTTGACGAGTTGCGCCATCATGCAGCCGACGTATCTCCCGTGGTCGGGTTACTTCAACCTTCTCTCGACTGCGGATGTCTTCGTGTTCCTGGACGATGCCCAGTTCCAGCGGAAGTCCTGGCATTGCCGAAACCAGATTCTGATCTCGGGGACAGCACGGTTTCTGTCCGTGCCGGTTCTCAGCCGCGGCCGCCTCATGGCCATCGACGAGGCTGAGATCGACTACAGTCGCGACTGGCGACGTGAACACGAAGATGGAGTTCGAGAGGCTTATGGGGCGACGACGGGTGGGCCGACCGTCCTCGAGCTGCTCGAGGAGGCGTGGAACCGTCGACCGCGTCGCCTCCTCGACCTCAACCTCGCGATCATCCGGTCCATCTGCGGCGTGCTGAACATTCGAACCCCGCTCCGGCTCGCCTCGGAGCTACAGGTCGGCGGCCAGCGCTCGGAGCGCCTACTGTCCATCTGCGAGCACCTGGGTGTGACGGACTACCTGTCCCCCTCGGGCTCTGCAGGCTACCTGGAGCAGGATGGATTCGCAGCCAGCGGTCGGGTCGCGCTGCACTTCCAGAACTTCGTGCCAGCTCCGTACCCCCAGCGCGATGCGACGGACTTCGTTCCGTACATGTCCGTGATCGATGTCATCGCTCAGTGTGGCGTCGAGGAGGCTGCGGCCTACGTACGTCGCCCGAGTTTTCCGAGCTACCCGGGGCACCGGAGAGGTCATCCATGACGCTGAAGATCGGTTCGCATTTCATCGGGCGCGAACACCGCCCGTTCGTGGTCGCGGAGCTGTCTGGAAACCACGATGGGCGGCTCGAGCAGGCGCTGGCCATCCTGGATGCCGCAGCGGATGCGGGGGCGCATGCATTGAAGTTGCAGACGTTCGACGCGGACTCGATGACCCTTCGCAGTGACGCCCCGGCATTTCGTGTCGACGCCGAACATGGCCTCTGGGGTGGGCGACGCCTGTGGGACTTGTACGACGAGGGCAAGACGCCGCTCGAATGGCACCGACCGCTCTTCGAGCGTGCTCGGACACGCGGTATTCTTTGTTTCAGTACGCCATTTGATGAGAAGGCCGTCGACTTCCTCGAAGAATTCGAGCCGCCGGCCTACAAGATTGCCTCCTTCGAGTGCATCGACCTGCCTCTCATCCGGTACGTAGCGTCGACGCGTCGGCCGCTCATTCTCTCGACCGGGATGGCGAGCCTCGGGGAGATCGAGCGAGCCGTCGAGACGGCTCGGGCTGCAGGGTGTGAGCAGCTGGTGCTCCTCAAGTGCACCAGTACCTACCCAGCGGATCCGGTGAATACGAACCTCCGCGCGATCCCCTTGCTCCGCGAGTGCTTCGGCTGTGA
The DNA here is from genome assembly GCA_046342295.1 of Deltaproteobacteria bacterium. Lineage (GTDB taxonomy): Bacteria > Myxococcota_A > Polyangia > Polyangiales > Sandaracinaceae > JAFLCL01. The sequence continues at coordinate 27,573 of JBKDQC010000632.1, forward strand.
GGTGGGCTTGTCCGACCACACGGGTGGGGTCGGTGCGGCTGTCGCAGCGGTCGCCCTCGGCGCCACGTTCATCGAGAAACACTTCACCATCTCGCGTGCCGCCGGTGGCGTCGATGCTGCGTTCTCGCTCGAGCCGCCCGAGCTGCGAGCACTGGTCGTCGAGACGGAGCGTGCCTGGCAAGCGCTGGGCACGCCGAGGGTGGGTCCAACGCGAGCGGAGCTGGCGTCGCTCCGCTACCGCCGATCGATCTTCGTCTCGAGGGACGTTCGCGCAGGAGAGCCCTTCACACGCGAGAACCTCCGGCGCGTGCGCCCGGCGGATGGCCTCGATCCGCAGTTCTTCGAGCAGATTCTCGGACGGGTCGCGGGCCGGGACATCGCTGCCGGGACTCCCCTCGAGTGGTCCTTGGTCGGAGGTCCGAGCCCAGACCGTGACACGGGCGAGACCTGAGGCCGCGGGCCTGCTTCCCGCGACAACCACGTCGGGGAAGAGTCCGCACGGAACCCTCCAGGCCACTCAGCGCCGTCGATAGAGGCGCAGCTCCGAATGGAAGCCATCGACGGTCCGATGGCCGAAGGGGTGCACGTTGGTCGCGACGAGGGCGTATCCGGGGAGGAAGCGATCGTAGTCGTCCGCGACGATCGGCGTCTCGACGCCGAGGTCGCTGCCCAACCGCCGGATCTGTTTTCCTTCGCGGAGGTTGCGAAGGAGCACGTGCTTGGCCTCGAGGCGGTCGACCTCCGCCAGGTAGTTGGCGACGATGTCGGGCTCCATCTCCTGGAACGAGATGAAGTTCACGAAGAGGTCGATGGTCCCGCGCAGCCGCGGCAGCTGCCACGGGCACAGCGCGCTGATCGGGCGGAGCGACTCGAGCGGGATCTCTTCGAGGTCCCGCGTTCCGGAGTAGGTCGAGACGTTCTCTTCACCCACCACCGAGGCCAGGTAGCGCTGCGCCACGAAGTGCAGCGGCGGGATGTCGAGGTCCACGTAGCGGAAGCTCGGGATGCCGGAGGCCGCCAGGATCTCCCCCAAGGTCCCGAAGCCGCCGCCGATCTCGAGGACGACCCGCGGCACCTCGCCGCCGAGATGCTTCTTCAGGAACGAGAGCCCGAGCAGGTAGTTCAAGGACGAGCGCGAGAAGCGACGGCCCTCGAATTCGAACTGCTCCACGGGCCTGCCGAAGGTGGACTCCGAGAAGAGATCGAGCCGCGGGAGCTGCGAGGAGTCCTCCGCCGCCACGAGCACGCGGTAGTCGGCGACCGCTTGCGCCCCGCCGTGCAGGTGGTGCGCGAGCGTCAGACGCTGCTTGGGCGTCGTGGCCGCGAGGCCGGCGTGCCACGCCTCGAGGGCATCGACCGCCTCGGGCGACCACCCGTTCGCCGGAGGCCCGTAGGTCGGCACGAAGAAGCCCAGGGCGGTCTTCGACGCGCGGAAGCCCTCGACGCCCTTGGCGCGGACCTCTTCGACGAGCGTCTCCGACGCGCCGCGCCAGACGACACTGGGGCGGTAGAGCGCCGACTGCGCATCCAGGTCGCGCCAGGCAAGCTCGAGATCCTTCGTGGTCGCGTCGACGGTCACCGGGGCTCCGTCGCGGCCACGCGGGCGGGGAGGACCTCCGGCGGAGGATCGATGTGACGGCCGATCAGCGCCCGGAGCTCGTCGACGGTGAGGAACGTGGAGTTCGTCCCGCTGTTGTAGGCGAAGCCCTCCGGCACGAGGGAGCCGCCGCGGGCTTCCGCGTAGCGCCGGCGATCGTTGCCTGGCAGCGCCGGCAACACCGCGTAGTAGGGGCCGAGGTCGACGCTGTTCCAGCCGTCGCTCTCGGTGATCAAGTCCTCGTGGATCTTCTCGCCGGGGCGGATGCCCACGATCCGGTGCTCGCACTCGGGGGCGACCGCCTCGGCCACGTCGAGGATGCGGTAGCTGGGGAGCTTGGGGACGAAGATCTCGCCGCCCTGGGCGTGCTCGAGCGCCCAGAGCACCATGTCGACGCCCTCGTCGAGGCTGATGTGGAAGCGCGTCATGTCGGCGTGCGTGATGGGCAGGATCCCGCTCGCCCGCTGCTTGAGGAAGAAGGGGATGACGGAGCCCCGGCTGCCCATCACGTTGCCGTAGCGCACGACGCTCGCCCGGAGGTCTCGGCTGCCGCGGACGTTGTTGGTCGCCGTGAACAGCTTGTCCGAGCAGAGCTTGGTGGCTCCGTAGAGGTTGATGGGCGCCGCCGCCTTGTCGGTCGAGAGCGCCACGATCCGCCGCACGCCGGCGTCGAGGCAGCCCTCGATCAGGTTCTGCGCGCCGAGGATGTTCGTCTTGATGGCCTCGACAGGGTTGTACTCCGCCGCCGGCACCTGCTTGAGGGCGGCCGCGTGGATCACCGTGTCGATGCCCTCGAGGGCGCGCCGCACACGGGCCGCGTCCCGCACGTCTCCGAGGAAATAGCGCAGGCCGGGGAAGGCGTCCGGGCGGAGCTCTTGCTGCATCTCGAACTGCTTGAGCTCGTCACGGCTCAGGATCACGAGACGCTTGATGTTCGGGGCGAGCTGGAGGAGCCGCCGCACCATCGCCCGCCCGAAGGAGCCCGTGCCACCCGTGATCAGAACACTCCAGTCGGCGATCATCGTGACTCCTCGGATGCGCGCACCGACGCGCACCTGGGAAGCAGCCTAACTCGCGTCGCATCCGTTCCGGAAATCTCCGGCAGCTCGCGGGGCGGGCCTCACCGGAGCGACGGCGCGACCACCCACTCGAGCAAGTCGGCGACGAGCAGCAGATCCTGCCGCTCGAACGCCGCGAGCATCGCGGTGAGCACCGGCGCTGCCGACTCCGGGCTGAGAATCCCGAGCCGCACAGCCTGTTCGAGGCCGGCGAGCGCTCCGGGCAGGGCCGCGTGGCCTTCGCCATCGCGCCCGAAGCGGAAGTGCTCCGCGATCGCGAGGCAGCGCACGGCGAGCTCCTCGGTGGTCTCGGGGACTCCTTCGTCCAGAACGGTGGAGAACGGTGCCCGGGCGTTCACCGTCGCTCCTCTCGTGGCGGCTCGTGAACGGTACCCTCGATGCGGGCGCCCGCGAGGCTCCCATTCACGAAACGCACCCGAGGATGTCGCTGGAGGTAGCGCTCCAGGTCCCGCAAGTAGCCGAGGAAGTTGAGGTCCGTCCGGACGGCCCCACCCCGCACGCTCTCGACCTCCATGCCGATTGGCGTCCTCGGCCGCGCGAGCGCAGCGCCCGCCGCATGGGTCGTGTCGCTCGGGTAAGCGAGGTCGATGCCCGCGAACCGAACCACGGCGGCGCCCATCTTCACCGCCAGATCGATGGCCGCGTGCGCGACCGTACCGGAGCAGAAGAGCTCGCCACGGCGAGGCAAGGCCTCGGCGTAGCCGGGCAACGCGAGGTGCGCCGCGAGCCGCGGGCCGGGCCAAGCCGCGAGCACCTCCGGGTCGAGGTCGGCTGCGTACACGAGCGGCACCCGGGCGAGCGCCTCGGGCCGCTCGAGGGCCTCGAGATGGGCGCGGAGGAGCGGATGCGCATCCACCATGACGGCCACGTCGGGGATGACGCCGACCTTCTCGAGCGGCGCGAGCGCGGTGCTCACGGCCACGAGCAGAATCTCCGAGCGCGGCACGCCCGAGACCACCGGCACCAAGCTCGGGCCGCCTCCCGCCACGACGGCATGCGCGCCGATCCTGGTGCCGAAGAGGGCGCGAACGTCCCCGTCCGAGGAGAAACGCGCGGCGTTGTCGCTGGCGCGCTGCGCGCGGGCCGCGCGCGCGCCCTCGAGCCACCGCGCCTGGAGCGGCGCCGCGAGCTCGAGGAGGATCGTGTCTCGCAACGCGCTCGGCTCCGCCAGGCGTAGCTCGGCGGATGCGAGCACGTGCGCCCCGCGACTCGACGCGAAGGAGCCCGCGGACACCTCGTTCGGCGCATGAAACAGCACCCGCGGATCGTCCATCCAGGGCGCGTCGAGGTGGTCCAGCGTCGCCTTCGTCGCGCGCTGCGAGAGGCCGACGACGTGCAACCTTCGAAGCCCTCGGCGCTCGAGGAGCCTGTGGATCGCGCGCCCCTCGCCGAGCCCGAACGCCCACAGTTCTTCGTGGTCCGCATCGATCTCCTCGACCAGCCGGGCCGCCTCCGCGTCTGGGTCGAGCGGCGCCACGAGGTGGATGCCATCGACGACGAGCACGTCCTCGTTTCCATGGGGGCTGCGTTCGACCCGCGCCTCGCCGGCGGCGCTCGCCCAGGCGGCGACGGTCGGCCAGCGCGAGAGCCGCACGCAGTTCCTCTCGGACGCCGTCATGGCGTGATGGTGCTCCCATCGGGTGACTGTTGCTGATGTTTCTGCGTCGCCGATCTCGAACCACCCTCAAGGATCTTCCTCACGACGCCGAGAAGCGTTCGAGGAGGCACCCGTGGCCCAGAGATCCAATCCGGCGCCCCGCGCGCTCCGTGAAGTCCCCTCTCGGCCGGCGCCTCGGGCCCACTCCTCGGTTCGTCCGCAGAGCCCGCTGTCTTCGGAGCTGTTCGGCGTGCTGCCCTCGCTGGAGGGCAAGCCTTGGCTGCTCGCGCTCGAGGCCCTCGAGCAGCCGACCGCCACGCGACACGGCTTGGCGGAGCGCTGCGTCGAGCTCCTGCTCGACGGCCGGGACCGATGGGTGCACGTCGTGTGGGAGCCGGACGTGGACGGCACACGCGCGGAGGTCGTCGATCAAGCGATCGAGCTCGCCCGCCTGCGCTCGGAGCGACGCGACGGCGAGGAGCACGCCCGGCTCCCGAAGACCGCCCGCGCGTCGAGGATCGCCTACGAGATGGAGCTGCGCGCGGCGCGCGCCGTCGCCGTCGAGCACGCCGAACGCGCAGCGGCCGCCGACGCCGAGTGTCTCGCGGTCGACGCCGAGCGCCGCCGCATCGCCCGCGACCAGATCATCGCGGCGAGCGCCCTCTTCGCGAGCGTCGCACACGACATCCGCTCCCCGCTCACGGCCCTCGTCCTCAACCTGCGGGTGCTCGAGGAGGACGTCCGCAAGAGCGGCCAGCTCTCCTCGACGGCCCAGGCGATGTTCGATGACACCCGCCTCGCGTGCGAGCTCATCGAGGGCGTGCTCGACGGGCTTCGCACCTACGCGAGCTGCTCGGGTGTCCCGCGGCGGCTCGTGCTCAAGCCTGTCGTCGAGTGTGCGGTGCGCCTGTTCCGCTGGCACATACAGCAGAAGGGCGTCGTGCTCTCGGTGACCGTGCACGACGAGCCCGAGGCCTGGGGAACCACGAGCGAGATCTGCCAGATCCTCCTCAATCTGCTCGCGAATGCGGCCGAGGCCTCACCCCGCGGTGGGGTGGTCGTGCTCGAGGCCGGCGGCGATGACCAGGGCGCCTGGGTGCGCATCGACGATGACGGCGCGGGACTGGGCCTCGGAGATCCGGAGCGCCTCTTCGAGCCGTTCTGCTCTTCGAAGGAGGACGGCCTCGGGATCGGTCTCACCGTCGCGCGGGCGATGGCCCGACGCCACGGCGGTGAGCTCCGCGTCACTGCGCCACATCGCAAGGGAGCGAGCTTCGAGCTCCGGCTCCCGAGGCTTGCTGGCTGACGCGCGAGCTCGGAGGGCGCCGTGGGACCCGCGCGCCGCCAGGACCCGCGCAACGCGCGGGGTCAGAGGACGACGGTGCGGTTCCGCCCGTGCGCCTTGGCCTGGTAGAGCGCCTCGTCGGCGAGGTCGTGGCGGGTCTCGAAGCTCATCCCCGCGCCCCACAAGGTCGCGCCGACCGAGGTCGAGATCTGGACCGTCTTTCCGCCCTGGAGAGAGACCGGGGAGCGCGCGATCCGCTCGCGGATGCGCTCGGCCGTCGAGAGGGCCCCGCCCGCTTCGCAGTCGGCGAGCAAGACGATGAACTCCTCGCCGCCGATGCGGAATGCCGTGTCGTTGCCACGGAGGTCCGCGCGCAGCAGCTCCGCGACGTGGACCAGCACGCGGTCTCCGCCGGCGTGCCCGAAGGTGTCGTTGATGCGCTTGAAATGGTCCAGGTCGAGCGCGAGGATCGCCGTCGTGGTGGAGGTGGTCGCGATCTTCGCGACGGTCTCGTTCAGGGCCCTGCGGTTGCCCAGGCCGGTGAGCGGGGCCGTCAGCGCGGCGCTCGTCGCGTCCGCCAGCGCCGAGAGCAGACGCTCCGCGCGCCGCTGAGCCATGCGAGAGCTGCGCTGGAGGTCGAGCAGCTGCTCACGCCGCTGGTGGACCAGGTGCTCGAGCTCCGAGGCCGCGTTGAGGAGAGAGCGTCGGAGCCGCTCGGTCTCGTCCGGATCCGAACGCTGCAGGCGTTGGCGGACCTCGATGACCCGACTGCCCACCTGCGCTTCCTCTTCTGCGAGCCTGCGGATGCCGCCGTCGACGTTCTTCAGGCACTCGTCGAGCACTTCCGTCGTGCTCTGGTGCACGAGCACCGAGGCGACGAGCCGCTTGCCGACCTCGAGGAGAGGCCCCGGATCGACCGGCCTGTCCGCGGGGAGCAGGCCGAGCTCCCGGATCTCCGCCTCGAGCTTCGGCATCGCGAGCGCGCGCGCGACCTCCCGCAGGAGCTGAACGAACTGCGCGTGGATGCCGTGCGAGATCCCCTGGTTGGGCCCGACGGGCGGCGCCTGGAGCTGGACGACCGAGCGCGCGACCTCCACGTACTCTTCGGGCATCTGCGCTTTGGACAGGGCCTCTTCGAGCGCAACGACCTCCTTGGTCGCCGCGCCGCTCCCCGCGGAGGCCATGCGGAAGATCCGCAGCATGTGCGAGAGCGCGAACGAGAGGCGCGCCATCGCCTGGCGCTCCTCCATGCCGGGTGGGCGCCCGAGCCGCGCGGTTCGATGGGCGAGATCCGGCTTCGTGACCATGGTCAACCTCCCTCGGGACGCAGCAGGTCATCGGCGGTCTCACTGGAATCCTTAGGGCCCAGGCAGAAATAATCCGACCGGATCTCCGAGGAGGGGCCGGGAAAAAACCTCTTCACCTCGGCCTCAAGTCGCGGCGCGTTCGGCCGTTGACTCGGGCATACCGAGCAGGTCGACGCGGCGCGGAGCGCCAGTCACGCCAGGGATCGGCGCGACGACCTAGGAAGGAACCGCCATGCGTGCCGCTCGCTCCTCCTCCGAGATCACCACCGCAGACACGACCGCCCTCGCGGCGGCGCTCGCTCGATTCGACCGTCCCCGCATCACCGGCCGGCCGCCGGCCCCGGGGAGCTCGCTCGACGTCCGCGCGAGCGCGATCTCCCGCGCGATCGAGGACGAGCTCCTCGCCTGGCTGACCGCCCACCCCAAGACCGACGCGCGCCGCGTGGACGTGAGCTGCCACGTGCAGCTCGTGGCCGAGGGCGAGCGATGGGTCGGTCACACCGAGAACCTGGGGCACCGCGGGGCCTTCGTCGCGACGTATCTTCAGGTCCCGCTCGGCGCGAGCGTCGAAGTCCGCATCGAGCTCCCGACAGGCTGCGTCATCGACGTGACGGCGATCGTCGCCGGCCACAGGCCTCCGGGTGGACGCGGCCGCGCCGGCCTGCAGCTCTGCTTCGACGCCGTGCCTCCCGAGAGCGCACACCGGATCTCCGAGGTGCTCCAGGCGCTGTCGGGCGAGCTCTGGCGCGACCTGCGCGCCTGACGCAGCCGGCACTCGGCGAGGCGGCCCTCAGGGGGCATCGACGACGCCGTCGACCGCGGCGTCGTCGACCGCGGCGTCGTCGGCCGCAGCGTCGTCGGCCGCATCGACGGGCGCGCCCGCGTCGCTCGAGACGGGCGCGTCGGCGCTCCCCGGCGCATCTCCCGTGTCGGCCGCCGGCGCATCGGGCACGGCGCCGGCGTCTTCGGACACGACGCAACGCCCCACGCGGCACACGGTGTCTCCACGGCAGTCGCTCTCTCGAACGCAGGTGCTTCCGTCCGTGCAACCGCCGAGCGCGGCGAGCGCCAGGCAGGCGAGCCAGCCTCCGAGCCGTTCAGAGCGCGACTTCGACACCGAGCCCTCCGTTGGCCATGAAGAGCACGCTCGAGGGCGGGAGATCGCTCCCGAAGAGCCAACCATCGACGCACGCGAAGGCGAGCAGCGAGAGGGGTGGCGCGAGGTCGATCGCGAGGACCAGCCCGGCCTCCGGCCCGAGAAGCGTGTACGGCGCGAGGATGGCCGCGAGCCCGATGAACGGCCGCAGCTCGAGGGCGCCGAGCTCCGCGCGCAGGCCCGCACGCAGCACACCGCCGACGCTGACGCGATCCTCCACCTCGATGCGGACCGCACCGCCCACGAGCACGTTCGCGTCGTCGTCGAGCCACGAGGTCGCTCCTGCTTCCACGTAGAGGGGCGTGCGATGCGCCGTGGCCTGTCCGTCGCCACCGCCGACCGAGACACCGGTGGCCGCGCGGGCATCGACGGCGAAGCGACGGTCCGCCCGCGCCAGCGTCGGCACCATGACGGTGCTCGCCAGCACCACAGCGCCGAAGATCACCTGGATCGGCGCCCAGAACGACGCTGGCGAGGGTGGGAGCGAAGGTCTCGGTCGATGCAGCTTCCGCATGCGACGCGCTGCAGCACATCGCGTGCCGATTGCGCCGAGCCGAGCCCCGCCGTCGGATCAGGCCGTCGTCCGGAGCATGCGCGAGCCCGTCGCAGCGCTCGCGTAGCCCTTGACGGTCCTTCGCGCGGCGGGGAGCGCCGCGATGCGCGCGGCGAGATCGTCCTTGACCGCGAAGAGCGCGGTCACGAGCGCCTGGTCGCGAGAGAGGACGGCCTGGACGCGTCCCCCGAGCTCTCGCTTCTCCTCGCTCGAGAGGCCCGTGGGGTCGAGGCGCGCCAAGGCCCCGGCGACCTCCTCGCGCGACTCGACGTAGAGCTCCAGCTCCTCGAGCGCGGGGTCTTCGGGGAGCTCGTCCGCCAGCCTCTCCAGCTCCTCGACCAGGCTCCGCGCCGAGCGGGGCTCGTCGGTCACGGGGCCCTCCGCGCGAGCTCGGCCCACGCGCCGTGCAGGGTCGTGAGCACCCCAATCGCGGGCTCGACGAGCGAGGCGTCCCCTGCGCCGCTCGCGGTGTTGATCCGGTCGATCACGAAGTCGTAGAGACCATCGAGCTGCGCGCTCATCTCGGGCGCGCGCTCGTGGTCGAGCGTGGCGCGGAGCTCGCTCACGATCGCGTGCGCCCGGGAGAGCGCGACGCCCCGCTGAGCGATGTCTCCGGCCTCTTGGTGCGCCCGCGCTTCCCGGAGGAAGCGGAGGGCGCCCTCGTAGAGGGAGACGACGAGCTGGACGGGGCTCGCGGTGCGAACGCGGGCCGACTGGTACTGCAGTGCTGCGAACGACATCGTACCCTCGCTATCGGCCGGAGATCTCTGATCTTGAAAGGATTTTCGTCGTGTTTGGCTCGGGCTCAGCGCAGGCTTCCGAGCGCCGCGGAGAGCCGCTGGCCTTGGCCTTGCAGCCCGGACACGACCTGCTCGAGCTTCGCGTATTGCTGGGTGAGCTGAGACTCGTACTTGTCGAGGCGCGCCTGCATGCGGCCGATCCGGTCGTCGATGCTCCGGCGTTCGCTGCCCATCGAGTCGAGTCGCTGGGTGAGGACCCCGTCCCTGCCGTCGGTGAAGTAATCGGCCTGCTTTGCGATCAGGGCCATCGCGCCCGTGCCCGCCGTGCCGAGCACCTGCGCGACGCCCTCGGGGTTCGAGGCGAGCGCGCTCCGCAGCTTCGAGCTCTCGAGCAGCAGCGAACCGTCGCGCTGAAGCGAGACCCCGAGGCTCCTGAGCGACGTGTTCGGCCCAGTGACCCCCGCGACCGGCGCGCTCAGGACGCCGCGAAGGCGGCTCTGCACCGAGCGCAGCATGGAGTCACCGCTCAGCGAGTCGGCCGGCTTCTGCTGACCCGTCCACGTCGACTCCCCCTGGATGAAGCTGTTCACCGAGTTGTAGGCGTCGACGACCTTCTTGAGCGCCGCCTCGAGGGCCGCCGGGTCGCTGCTGACCTCGACACTCGTCTGCTCTCCCACGGGCGAGACCGACAAGAGCTCGAGCGTCACGCCAGGAAATGCCCCCGAGACGGTGTTCGAGCCCCGGGTCATCGAGATGCCGTCGATGCGGAAGCTCGCGTCGCTCGCCACCGAGACGATGTTCGCGGGCAGCGCGAGCCCGAAGCTCGTGCCGACCTCGTTGACGGTGACGGCGTTGGCGGCCCCGACGCCGGAGCCCGAGAGCTGCAGGCGGAAGCCCGCGCCGTCGTTCAGCACGCTGGCCGTGAGCGGCAGGTTGAGGTCCTGGATCTTCTGCCGGACGGTCTCGAGGGTGTCGCTTCCATCGACGGAGACGGTGCTGGTGCCGGCCGAGGTCGTGATCTCGAGCTGCCCGGACCCGAAGAGCCCGGCCGCCGAGCTCGAGGCGAACGAGCTCGAGTACATGCGCGCGCCCCTCGCGAGCGAGAGCACCTCGAGGTCGAAGCGCGCGGGCGGCGAGCCGCCTGCCACCGTGCCGCGGACCCGCGCGGTGTTGCTGCTCGAGAGCGCCGCGGGCAGCGCCTCTCGGCGGGAATCGAGGGCGAGCGCGGCGTTGCGGAGATCGTCGAGGCGCGTGCGCAGCGTCGTGATCTTCCGGCTCCTCGAGTCGATCAGGCCCTGCTTGCTCTTGAGGCGGTCGATCGGTGCGCCCTCGGCCTTCACGAGTTGGCTGATCAGCGTGGTGGTGTCGAGGCCCGTGGCGAGGCCGCTGAAGGAAATCATGGGCGCTCCGGCGTGAAGAGCTTGAAGAGACCGTGGACGACAGACCGAGGCATCTCACGCATCGGGCGAAAGTCCGCGGAACTTGAGGGCGAGCCCCGACGCGGACAAGAAACCGACCCCGGCGCAGGAGCGACCTACGCCGGGGTCGGGGGGGTCGGGCGCGGGGCCCGCGCGATCACCGAAGGAGGTTCATGGCCACCGACGGCGCCTGGTTGGCCTGGGCGAGGATGGACACGCCGGCCTGCATCAGGATGTTGTTGCGGGTCATCTCCGCAGTCTCGGAGGCGACGTCGACGTCGCGGATGCGCGAGTTGGCGGCCGAGATGTTCTCGCGCGCCGAGCCGAGGTTCGCGATGGATACCTGGAGGCGGTTCTGGATGGCACCCAACCCTGCGCGCCTGCTGCTCAGGGTGTCGATCGCGGAGTCGAGGTCCGTGAGGGCCGCCTGCGCGGACGATTGCGTGGTGAAGTCGAGGCCGGAGACGCCCAGGTCTGCGGCCGTGGTGCTTGCGATCACCACGTCCACGGTGTCGAAGCCGCTGGCACCGAGGCTACCCCCGAGGCCTACCTGGAGCGCCACGCCGGACGCGAAGTCCCCTCCCGTGAGGAGACTCTGACCGTTGAACCGCGTCGACTGGGCGATACGGGTGATCTCGTTCGTGAGCGCGGAGCGCTCGTCGTCGAGATACTGACGCTCGGTCGTACCGAGCGTTCCATTGGAGGCCTGCACGGCCAGCTCGCGCATGCGGGTGAGGACGCCGCTCATCTCGTTCATCGCGCCCTCCGCCGTCTGCGTGAGCGAGATGCCGTCCATCGCGTTCCGCTCGGCCTGGCCGAGCGAGCGAATCTGGGCCTTGAAGCGCTCGCTGATCGCGAGACCCGCGGCGTCGTCGGCCGCGTTGTTGATGCGCATACCCGTCGAGAGCTTCTCGAGGTTCCCGCTGAGACGGTTCTGGGTGAGCGAGAGGGCGCGTTGGGCGTTGAGGGACTGGGTGTTGGTTCCGATGCTGATGGGCATGACTCTCCTCCTTGAGAATGTCAGTCGAAACTCCGGGCCAACCGGGCTCGGAGTCAGACTGTGAGTCCGTCAGGGGTGCTGACGGACTCACAGTCTCCACTGGCACTCTCGACATCCGGCGGAGGAGCCGCAGGGTGCGGGGAGGAACGTCGCGGCGTTCGGTGACTTCGCCGCGCAGGGCGAGCTCGAGCGACGCGCGTGGGATTCGCTTCGCGGGGACAGGATGCGAACGTTCCCCCAGAGAGAGTGGCAGTGGAGAGCGACATTCGTGGAGAGTCACGTATTCAGACCGTTGTGTCCGGCGAAGGGAACGCCCCTGGGGCGCTCGACCTCTCCGGTGCGGGCGAGGGGCAACGCCCTCGCCCGCGCTCGCGGCGCGTCAGCCCTGGAGGAGCTTGAGCGCCAACTGCGGCATCTGGTTCGCCTGGGCGAGCACCGAGACGCCCGATTGGGCCAGGATGTTGTTGCGGGTCATCTCCGACGTCTCCATCGCGACGTCCACGTCGCGGATGCGCGAGTTGGCGGCCGAGATGTTCTCGCGGGCCGACCCGAGGTTCGCGATGGCGACCTGAAGGCGGTTCTGGACGGCACCAAGCGCGGCGCGGCGGGTGCTCAGCGAGTTGATCGCGTCGTCCAGGTCGGCGAGCGAAGCCTGTGCCGCGGACTGTGTGGTGAAGCTGAGACCCGAGACCCCGAGATCCGAAGCCGTCGTGCTGGCGATCGTGACATCCACCGTATCGAAGCCGCTGGCACCGAGCGTGCCGCCAAGCCCGACCTGCAGAGACACGCCGGAGGCGAAGCCACCGGTGAGGAGGCTCTGGCCGTTGAACCGCGTCGAGTTCGCGATGCGGGTGATCTCGTTCGTCAACGCCAGCCGCTCGTCGTCGAGGTACTGCCGCTCGGTGGAGCCGAGCGTGCCGTTCGCGGACTGCACCGCGAGCTCGCGCAGTCGGATGAGCACGCCTGTCATCTCGTTCATCGCGCCCTCGGCCGTCTGCGTCAGCGAGATGCCGTCGCTCGCGTTGCGCTCAGCCTGCGCCAGGGAGCGGATCTGGGACTTGAAGCGCTCGCTGATCGCGAGGCCCGCAGCGTCGTCCGCGGAGCGGTTGATGCGGTAACCGGTCGAGAGGCGACCGTAGTTGCCTTCGAGGCGGGACTGGGTCTGGCTGAGGTTGCGCTGGGCGTTGATGGCCGCGACGTTCGTGTTGATCGTGATCATGGGTCACTCCTCCTTGAGCGATGGGATGGGCCTTCCTGGCCCACCATCTCCGGCGCCCCCCGCTCTCGCGTTGCGCCGTCGACACCCGTTGATTCGGCAGTGCACCCCGGGGTCTTGAGGAGAAATGATCGTGTGTGAGCCGCCTGCGCCTCGAACGGCGGCTCAGGTCATGGCGGAGACGCGGACTTCCATGTCTTTTCGCAGCGGCTCCATCAGCTCCTCGACCTCGGCGGAGCTGACCCCGATGCGGGCCATGGCGACCTCGACGTCCTGGCGTTGGACACTCTCCGGGTCCTCGAGGTGGTGGCTGAGGAGGTCGGCCGCGCAGACGAGGGAGCCGACGGCGGACGTGGGCTCGTGGTGTCGCGCGCAGGCCTCGACGACCTCGCTCGGCAGGTTCCACGCCACCGCGAGCGCGGCGCCCGCGGGCTCGTGCAGCTCGTCCGCGACGGCCTCGAGCTCGATGCGAGGGCGGCCGCGCGCCTGGGGCAATTTCGCGAGGACCTTGATGCACCGCGCTCGACCGACGTCGTGGAGGAGGCCCGCGAGGAACGCGGTCTCGTGGTCGACGCCGACCTGAGGGGCCAGGCGCTGGGCCAGGCGCGCGACCACCACGCAGTGGTCGAAGGTCGCGCGCACCACATCGACGAGCCCGGGGGCGTCGAAGACCGTGTTCGCGTACACGGCCATGTAGATCACGTCGCGGAGCGCGTGCAGACCGAGGCGCACGACGGCATGCCGGAGGCCGGAGATCAGGGCGCCGCGCGCGTAAAACGACGAGTTCGCGACGGCCAGGATCCGCGCGGCGAGCGGGGGATCCTGCTCGACCACCGCGAGCAGCTCGTCCGTGCGGACACGCGGATTTCGCACGAGGCGGAGGGCCTCCATCGCGACCGCGGGGAGGACGGGCAGGTCGGCCTTGGGCCCGAGCACGTGGGCGCGCGTGGCCTCGAGCAGATCCACCTCCTGGGTCGGCTGGAGCGAGGGGTTCGAGGTCTTCGAGCCCCGTGGCGGCAGGCTCTGGCCGAAGGAGCTCGCGGTCGTTCGGCGGAAGGTGAGCGGCAAGACGGCGCTCGCGCGCCGGGACTGAAAAGGCTCGGCTCCTGGCTGCCGGGGCTCGCTCGGGTCACGGGTGCTCATGGGTCGTTCTCCGAAAGGTCGTGGGGCTCAGGGTGCGCGCCCGACCGGAAGCGGTGACGGCGCGAGCGACTCGCACCGCGACGCGTCCGCGAAGGGCAAGAGGACGACGCGGTCACGGCCCGCGCGTTTGGCGTGGTAGAGGCACTGGTCCGCGGCCTCGAAGAGCGGCTCGAGCGTCCGGGGTCGCTCGGCTCGGTCCTGCTCTGTCTCGGCCGGGGCGAGCGAGGTGCCCCCGACGCTGATCGTGATCCGCTGCGGCCCGCTCGGAGATCGCAGCCTGAGTGACCGTATTCCTTCGTGAAAACGCTCGGCGATGGAGCGATGCGTCGAGGTCGGCGCGTCCCGGAGGATCACCACGAACTCCTCGCCACCGTAGCGCGCGACGATGTCGCCATCGCGCGCGAGGCGGCTCAGCCGGTGGCCGACCGCGCGCAGGACCTCGTCCCCGACGGAGTGACCATACGTGTCGTTGACCTTCTTGAAATGGTCGATGTCGAGGACGAGCACGAGCGCGCTCGCCTCTTCTTCGAGGGGGGCCGCGAGCGCGCCATCGACCGCGCGGCGGTTGCGCAGCCCCGTCAGCGGGTCCGTGAGCATGTCGTCGAGGAGCCGGACACGTTCTTTCTCGGCCCGCCGCAGGAGGTCACGGTCACGGCGGTTCCGGAGCTGCACCGCGACGCGCGCCGTCAGCTCGAGCAGGCGCGCAGGGTCGAGCACCTCGTCGGCGCCCCCGAGCAGGCAATGGGATACCAGCTCCTCTTCGACCGGCTGCGCCGCGATCAGCCCGATCGGCATGAGGCGCAAGGGGTCGAGCATGCGCAGGTCTCCGAGGACCTCGAGGCCGGAGCCGTCGGGGAGCTCGAGGGCGAGCAGCACGAGGTCGGGCAGGGTGAGCCGGACCATCTCGAGGACGCCCTCGACCCGGCTCACGGAGGAGACGATGTGCCCTTCGCTCTCGAGGGCAGCCACGAGACTCTCGCGGAGCTCTCCGACGCCCATGCACACGAGCACGCGTGGGACCCGGTCGGAGAGCGGCGGCAGCGAGAGCGGCTCCATCGAATGTCACAGCGGCCGCTCCGGGCCGAGCCTTGAGGCTGTTTTCGTGCTGTACACCCGTTCCCCGCGCGCCGCGGCTCAAGGGAAGCCGCCCGGCGTCCGCTGGTGCTCGCATGACCACCATCGTCGGTCTCCTCGTGGTGTTCGGCGCGGTCCT
This sequence comes from Deltaproteobacteria bacterium, assembly GCA_046342295.1. Taxonomy (GTDB): domain Bacteria; phylum Myxococcota_A; class Polyangia; order Polyangiales; family Sandaracinaceae; genus JAFLCL01. The sequence continues at coordinate 42,877 of JBKDQC010000632.1, forward strand.
CGGCGGCTACGCCATGGCCGGGGGCCCCTTCGGCGTCCTCATCCAGCCAAACGAGATCGTCGTGATCGCCAGCGCCGCCATCGGGACCGTCATCATCTCCTCGCCAGGAGGGGCGCTCAAGCGGATCAGCCACGCGCTCAAGAAGGCGTTCACGGGCAAACCGCCCGTCCGCGCGGACTACCTCGAGCTGCTGCGCTGCATGTACTCCCTCTTCCAGGTCATGCGGAGGGACGGCGTCCTGGCCCTCGAGCAACACGTCTCGGACCCGGACAAGAGCAGCCTGTTCCAGAAGTTTCCGGCGGTGCTGAAGGACCACCACGCGGTCGAGTTCATGTGCGACTCCCTCCGCCAGCTCGTGGACGGCTGTAGCCCCGAGGACCTCGTCCTGCTCTTCGACGCCGACCTCGAGACCCTCCACGAAGAGGAGCACCAGCCGATCGGCCTCATCCGCACCGCCGGCGACGCGCTGCCGGGCCTCGGCATCGTCGCGGCCGTCCTCGGCATCGTCATCACCATGGGTCACCTCGACGGAGGCCCAGAGGAGATCGGCCACCACGTCGCGGCGGCGCTCGTCGGCACCTTCCTCGGCATTCTCCTCTGCTACGGCATGGTCGGCCCGATCGCCACCGCGGCCGAGATGATCGGCGGCGCCCAGCACCGCTACCTCCTCTGCATCAAGGATGGGATCCTCGCGGCGGCGCGCGGCAACACGCCCGAGCTCGCCGTGGAATTCGCGCGCCGCTCGATCTTCACGGACATGCGCCCCTCCGCCAAGGAGATGGAAGAGGCGTTCAAGGCGCTCAAGGCGGGCGGCTGATGTCCGGCAAACCCGACAAGTCGGCTGGAAGAGCCAAGGTCATCTTCGTCAAGAAGAAGGCCAAGGGCCACGCGCACCACGGCGGCGCGTGGAAGGTGGCCTACGCCGACTTCGTCACCGCGATGATGGCCCTCTTCATGGTGCTCTGGCTCGTCTCGCAGACGGACGAGAGCACGCAGAGCGAGCTGTCGCGCTACTTCCGGACGGGCGCGTTCTCGGGCAGCGGACATGTCATCGGCGACACGGTCCCTTTCGGTCGGGGGCCCACCGTGGGTGGAGGTCAGTCGCAGATGGCGGGGCAACGGGACGCCGCGTCCGCCCGGCAGCTCGAGGCCACCGCCCAGGCGCTCGAGCAGGTGCTCGACCTCGTCGCGGCCGACGATCCGAACCTGGCATCGCTGCGCGATCAGATCGCGGTGAGCCTCGACGAGTCGGGCCTGCTCATCCAGATCTCCGATGGCGGCGACGGCATCCTCTTCGATCTGGCCTCCTCGGCGCTCACCCCGGCGCTCGAGCAGTTCCTCGCCGTGCTCGGTCCTGTCCTCGGGAGGCTCGGCAACCAGCTGCAGATCCACGGACACACCGACGCCAGGCCCTTCCCACCGGGCGCGACCTACGACAACTGGGATTTGTCGGTCGCGCGGGCCGACGCCGCGCGCCGCTTTCTGGACGGCCACGGCGTCCGACCGCGGCAGATCGTCGGGGTGCTCGCGCACGCCGACTCGGACCTGCTCTTCCCCGAGGACCCGCTCGACCCACGCAACCGGCGCCTCTCCATCCTGGCAGTCCGAGCTGGCGCCGAGCGGCCCGCGGCCCACGGAAGGGCGACCGTCGAAGGTGATCCGGAGAGGCCCGCGGCGGAGGCGGCGCGCGCCGCGCTCGAGGCGCTGAATGGTGCGCCCGCGTCGGAGCAGGCCAATCCGGGCGCGCCGGAGGGTGGCCGTCCGGGGGCGTCGGAGGGCTCGAGTCCCGACGCAACGTCCCCGCCGGAAGCCCCGCCTGTCGTCGTAGAACCCACGGCCGCACAGCCCAGCGAGGCTCGCGCGGGCGTGGTCGAGGGGAGCCCCGCTGCCGCGGGCGGGGTCCCGGCAGAGCCTGGCTCGGTCTCCATCCCGACAGGCATCGATCCTCCACCCTTGGATCTTCCGGCGCCAGGCGCGCCGGGGCGTGAGGAACCATGAAGTCAGATCCGATCCGGGTATCCGTCGGTGGCGGCAAGGGCGGCGTCGGCAAGAGCATCGTCTCCGTCAATCTCGCCTGCTCACTCGCAGCGCTCGGCTTGCGGACGGTCCTCGTCGACGGCGATCTCGGTGCGCCCAACCTCCACACACTCCTCGGGGTGACGAACGTCGGGCCGACGTTGCATGCGCTCCTCGACCGCCGGATCACCCGCATCGAGGAGGCGCTCGTAGGAACCGAGGTGCCGCGCCTCTCGCTGGTCGCGGGCGCGAGCGGGGTTCCGGGGCACGCCAACCCCGCGCACCAAGAGAAGCTCAAGCTGCTGCGCCAGATCGCCTCGATGGACGCAGACGCCGTCGTGATCGACGTCGGCGCCGGGACCTCTTACAACACCCTCGACCTCTTCACGGCGGGTCAGGTGAGGCTGGTCGTCGCGACCCCGGAGCTGACCTCGCTCCAGAACGCCTACGTGTTCACGAAGGCGGTGGTGCTCCGCGAGATCGCGGCGCTCGCGAAGTCGGAGAACAAGCTCGAGGCGTGGTCGGCGGCCTTCGACCACGGCGAGACCAGCCGCATGAGCCGCTGGCTCGGCCGTCTGGAGGAGCGCGAGCCCGCGCTGGCGCAGCGCATCCGGGGCTACCTCGCCGCGCCTGGGACCGCGCTCGTCGGCAACCGGGTCGGCGCGACAGCCGAGCGGCAGCCGCTCTTGGCCCTCTCGCGTCTCGGCCGCGAATTCCTCGAGGTCGACTTGCCGGTGGTGGCGACGCTGCCGAGCGCCCAGAGCGTGCTCGACAGTGTTCGGCGTCGAACGCCCGCCGTGGTCGGACCGCACGCCGATCACGCGCTCGCGCGGGCGTTCATGCGCCTCGCGGAGCATGTCGTCTCGAGCGAGCGGCGCGCGCGAGACCCGGGCCCCTCCGACCTGGTCGGCTCGGAGCCGGCCGTGGACGAGCGTGAGCCTCTCCCCGGCTTCGCCTCGGAGCTCGGGGCCAGGCAGCGCCGAGAGACGCGCATGAACGTGTCCCTCGGATGCATCGTGCACGCCCCGGCCGGGGAGTCTCCCGGCGTCATCGTCGATCTGTCCCCGAGCGGAGCGCGCATCTCCTCCGAGCTCGCCGTGCGCGTCGGCGAGCGCGTGGAGCTCCGGGTCGCGCAGGGGGGGCCCGAGGTCGTGCTCCCAGGAGTCGTGAGGCACGCAGGACGCAGCGCGTTCGGGCTGGCCTTCGACGCGGGCGCCGCGTCGCGCGTGCAGCGCCTGGCGGCGCTCGAGCCTCAGGCGCTCGGGCCTTCCTGAGGGCGCGCGTCACTCTCGCCTCGATCGATGCGAGTGAGAACGGCGCGAGCCGTGGGAGAGTCTTGAACCTTCTCTCAGGGAACCCTGAGACGTCTCGGGTGCGCAGAACGGAAGGGCGTGGGCGTGAGCGGCGCGAAATCGAGAGGGCAGGCTCCTGAGCGGCTCGATCCGCATCACCTCGCCACGCTCGCGCCGCGTGACGCGCTCGAGGCCATTGCCTCGAGCGGTCGCACGGCGCTCGTGCTCCTCGACCGCGGCGCGCGCGTCGGCGAGGTGTGGCTCGATCGCGGGCGCGTGCTGTGCTCCGATGACGTCGACAGCGCAGCCGTCGCCCTCGCGGAGCTGCTCGCCTGGCCCAAGCCTCAGGTGACGGTCGTCCCGGGCGCGCGCCGGACGGGGCCGTGCACCGCGATCCCCGCGGAGGTCGTGCTCCGCCGCGCTTCGGAGATCACGGAGCAGAGGCTCGCCTCGCTGTCGGCCTTCGCCGATCCGACGGAAATCCACGAGGTGGCCGAGGGCGCGACCGCGACCGACGGCGACGCCAGCGAACAGGATGCCCTCGCAGCCATCGCCGGGGGCGAGAGCCCCTTCACGGCGGTTCCCACCGGACATCGCAGCGCCGCGATCGCCGCGGCCCTCGTCCGTCTCCTCCTGCGACGCGCGATCCGGCGCGCGCCGCCGGTCGGCGAGGTGAGAACCCCCTCGGAACGCCCCACGGATCCGGGCGCGCAGGGAGGGCTCTCACGGCTGATGTCCTGGGTGCGGTCGAGCTTCGCTGGGCGCGACGCGTCCCCGCCTGCCTCGCGCGCCGAGCCCGCGCGGCCCTCGCGCATCCCCGGTTGGCGCGCGAGTCGGCCGGGGGAAGCGCGGCCGGACCCGCCGGCCCCCGAGGACACGAGCTGGGCGGTGATGCCGTGGGACCGCGATCGCGCCGCGGTCGCGACCACCGCGAACGAGATCGCGGCGCGCCTGTCCGAGACTCTTCCCCTCGAGCGCGCGCACGCCGATCCGGCGACTGACCGCCTTCTCTCGCTGCTCGAAGGCGCGATCGCGCGCGGCCTCGAGGACGTCGCGCCCATGTCGGCCCTCGCGCTCGAGCTTCGCGACGCGATCTCCAAGGAGACGACCGCGCGAGAGGTGACCGCGATGATCGAGCCCAACGAGCCGATCGTCCGTGCCGTGCTCCGTGCAGGCGCCGCCGCGGCGTTCGGGAGCCCCCCGGCCACGCTCGAGCAGGCCGTCGTTCGCGTCGGGCTCAACCGCGTGTACCGCATCGCCACGACGCCGGTCGTGCGCACGCGCTCCTTCGAAGCGCGGGTGCTCGGCGCGCGCGCGCAGCGCATCCGGTCAGCGTGCCAGCTCGCGGGTGAGCTCGCGGCGAGCCTCGCGACCGGCCCTGCGCGAGAAGACCTCTTTCTCGCGGGCCTCCTGCACGGGCTCGGTCGCCTCTACCTCGCGACGCTCGCGGACCAAGTGCCCCGACTCCCCGCCGGGCGCCTCGAAGAGCTCGCGAGCGCTTACCAGTGCTCCATCGGGGTTCTCCTGGCCGCGCGCTGGAACCTCGGCGCGGACGTGCGCCTCTCCATCGGCACCCACGTCGACGCGTCCGTGCCGCCCCTCGGGGCGCCGCGCCGCGACAACGAGCCGCTGTCGCTCCCGAGCACGCTGCGCCTCGCACAGATCGTCGCCACCGCGATGACGGAGGACCCCCCGGTGCCCGACTGGCGGATCGCCAAAGTCCTCGGCGCGTCCGAGGATGCGGCCTCCTCGACCGGTCCGCTCTTCGATCGCGCGCGCTCGCTCCTGCACGGGTTCCGTTGATCGGCCGCAACTGCATCAGTCGAGGTGGACGCCCAGCGCGAGGCTGAGCGTCGGCCCGAACGCGCGGCTGCCGAGCTCTCGCTCGAGCGAGGCGCTCCGCTCTCGCAGCGCCGAGATCACGCGCTCGTCACGCGACTCCGAGACGATCTGCACCGAGTGTCGAAACGCGTGGATCCACCCGAGAGCCATGCGGAGCGAGACACCGTCGAGGAGCTCGGTCTGCCACGCGAGCTCGGCGTGGATCGCGTCGATCGTCACGTCGATCCCCACCTCGCTCGCGTCCGCGGAACCGGCCAGCGCGATGGCGCTCGGGGCCATCGTCTCGAGCGTCGAGGGGCGATGCGTCCAGAGGAGCGAGTAGCCCGCGGAGATCTCGAGGCCCGGAGTCCCCCACGGCCGGATCCCCAGGCCGACCTCGAACCACGTCGCGTCGCCGAGCATGGTGCGCGCGACCTGCGCGTCCGTCTCGTTCCAGAGCGACCACCCCGTGCCCACGTCGTTGATGCCGTCCATGAGCGCGACGGGCAAGAGCCCCGCGCTCACGTGGAGGACGAAGTGCCCAGGCATCTCCATCGCGATGCGAGCGCCCGCCGTGAGGGGCAGCATCGCGATCGCGGACACGTCGAGCGCGAACTCGGGCTGCGAGGAAGACGCACTGCAGCTCGGGGCTCTCTCCGGCCGACGCGGTGCCTCCGGCACGACCGGAGACGCGAGCGCGCGTCCGCCGGACCCTTCGTCGGCCCGGGCGTGCGCAGCGGTTGTGAGGGTGAGTGCGGTTCCCGCGAACGCGCAGAGCGCGAGCGCGAGAGCGCTCCTCAAGGAAGCCCCGCGGATGCGGCCGAGGAGCTCGAGGCCGGGGGGCGCAGGGTCGACGTCGCGCCCGTCATGAGCGCGACGTAATTCCGGATGTCGGCGCGTGCCTCTTGCGGCACGCCCGTGAGCGCGATGCCGATCGCGCGCTGACCACGCTGCGTCTTGGCCCACCGCGCGACGCCGGTCAGCGTCACGACGCGGCCCGAGGACGGCAGGGGAAGACGAACGGTGACCTCCTCGCCCTCGGCACAGTTGCCGGAGGTCACGACGAGCAGCCCCTGCTCCGAGATGTCCTCGGTGCGACCGTCGCAGGCGCCGGACTTGCCGATCACGCGCACGGGCGTGACGTACGGCGCGCGCGCGAACTGTCGGCGCGAGATGCCATCCGCCTGCGGGCGCGGCGGCTCGAGGAGATCGAGCTTGCGAGGCGCCTGACCGAACGCCGCGAGGCAGGCCTTGGCGAAGTCCATCGCGCTGGCGTAGCGCTGCGCAGGGTCGCGTCGCATCGCCTGGAAGATCGCGGCCTCGAGCGCGGCAGGCACGTCGGCGCGAAGCTCGCGGATGGACGGCGCAGGCTTGCCGGTCAGCAGCGTGCTCATCACCTGCGTCATCGTCCCGGGGAAGGGCACGTCTCCGACGAGACACTCGTAGAGCGTGACGCCGAACGCGTAGACGTCGGACGCAGGCGTGGGCGGCAGGCCCTCGAGGATCTGCTCGGGCGCCATGTACTCGATCGTGCCGATCACGTCGGTGTGCGAAGTCAGCTTGCGCTCGACGACGTCGTCCTCCTCGCCCACCCGCGCGATGCCGAAGTCGACGAGCTTGAGCACATCGCCCTCGCGGCCGACCTCCCGCGTGACGAGGATGTTTCCCGGCTTGACGTCGCGGTGCACGATGCCGCGGCTGTGGGCGTGGGCCAGCGCCGCGCCGAGCTGCTGGGCGACGGCGACCGTGCTCGCGACGTCGAGCGTCCGTCGCGCGACCACGAAGCTCTCGAGAGAGCGTCCTTCGATCATCTCGAGCACGAGGTAGGGGCCGTGGCTGCGGCACACGCCCGCATCGAGCACGGCGGCCACCCCCGGATGCCGAGCCACGGCGAGCGCGCGGGCTTCGCGCAGGAGGCGGGCATGCACGACCGGCCAGCCGAGCGCAGAGGTCGTGAGGACCTTCACCGCCACCGGGCTCCGCGTGATGGAGTGCTCCGCCTCGAAGACGATGCCCATCCCGCCGCGCGCGATCTCGCGTCGCACCGTGTACCGACGATCGATGGTGCTCGCCGGTGAGGCCTCGACGTAGCTGGGTTCGCTCGACATACGTATCTCCTTCGTCGCGGTGGGGCCGCGCCGTTCTCTCTCGGTGGCAACGTCAGAAGGCGACGGGGACGAAGCCGCGCTGCGGGCGGCCGAAGAAGTAGCCCTGGAGCACGTCGCACCCGAGCGAGATCAGGGTCTCTCGCTCTTCGGTCGTCTCGACGCCCTCGGTGACGACCGTCATGCCCAGGTCGACGCAGACGCGGACCATCGAGGACACGAGGTGCTGCTTCTTGTGGCTCGCGTCGATGCCGCGCACGAGCGACATGTCGAGCTTCACCACCTCGGGCTCGAGCTTCGTGAGGCTCGTCAGGCCGGCGTATCCGGCCCCGAGGTCGTCGATGGCGAGCGAGTATCCGAGGCGTCGAAGCCGCTCGATGCGTTCGCCGAGATCCTGCACGTCTTCGAGCGAGGCGCGCTCGGTGATCTCGAGGACGATGCGGCTCGCGAACGGCGCCAGCGGTGAGCTCTCGGAGTAGAGCTGCTCGTCCTCGAGGTCGTGGGCGTGGAGGTTCACGAAGATCTTCGCGTCGGGCGGCGCCTCGGGGATCGCCTCGGCGACGCGCATCCGCGTCGTGCGGCCCACCTCACCCAGGCGGCGGAGCCGCTCCGCGACGCCAAGCAGCGCCGGGGGGCTCTTGAGCGTCGTCTCGTCCGTGCGGAGCAGCGCCTCGTAGCCGATGACCTTCTTCTGCTGGACCGAGACGATCGGCTGGAAGGCCATCCAGAGCGTGCGGAGCGCGTTCTCGAACCGCGCCTCCTGCCCCACCCGGTCTCCGAACTCGCTCGTGCGCCCGAGGGTGTCGTCGGCCGCGCGCTGGAGCGCGAGCAGCGAGCGGAGGCCGCTCGCGCGCGAGACCACGTCGCGCAGCGCCGCGGGCTCGACGGGCTTGGTCAGGTAGGAGAACGCGCCGAAGTTGACGGCGTCCTGCGCGCTCTCCATCGACGGGTAGCCCGTGACCAGAACCACCGGGATGTCGAGGTCGGTCTTTCGAACGGCCTTGAGCAGCTCGATCCCTGTGAGCCCAGGGATGTCGATGTCGGACACGATGGCGGAGAAGACACCGCTCGCCACGTGCGCGAGGGCTTCTTGCCCGGACTCGACGGCCGTGACCCGGTAGGCGGAGCCCAGCACACGCTCGTACGCGCGGCGCACGAGCGGATCGTCCTCGACGACGAGGATCTGGTTGGGCTGGGTCTGCACCGGAGACTGCGAGGGCTCGGTCGTGGTCAACAAGGGTTCCTCCTCACGCTGGCTCGCGGGACCCACATAGGTTCGACCGACTCGGAGAGATTCTTGAGGACGCGTCGATGCGAAAGACACGAACGCGCTGGGGGCGAACCTGTGTAGAGTGTCCTTCCGTGCGGATCCTGGTCCTCGAAGACGATGCTGGTCTCAGACGCGGCATCGAGCGCCACCTCAAGCGTTCCGGAGCGGAGGTGACCGCGACGGCCTCCATCGAGGAGGCCATCGAGACCCTCCGCACCGCTCCCGGCTTCGACGCCTTCGTGACCGACTTGCACCTCCCCGATGGCACGGGGCTCGAGGTTCTCGAGCGTCTGCCGGCAGAGGCCAAGCGCCCGGCGACGATCGTCATGACGGGCGAGGCGACGATCGAGACGGCGGTCGGCGCGCTCCGCCTCGGCGCCCTCGACTACCTGCTCAAGCCCTTCTCGATGGAGGCGCTCGACACCACGCTGCGGCGTGTCGTCGCCCACGAGGCCTCGCCCGAGCCGCGCGGGGCGCCCGATTTCGCCGCCGCCGAGGCCTGGAGAGCGCGGCACGCCCCCCAGTTCCTGGGTCGCGCGCCCCGACTGCTCGAGGTGTTCGAAGTGCTCCGGCGCGTCGCGCCCACGGATTGCTCCGTGCTCGTCTCCGGCGAGACCGGCACGGGCAAAGAGCTCGTCGCGCGCGCCATCCATGCCGCGAGCGGGCGCGGCGGCGGCCCCTTCGTCGCCATCAACTGCGCGTCCGTACCGGAGCAGCTCATGGAGAGCGAGCTCTTCGGTCACGCGAAAGGGGCGTACACCGGTGCCCAGAGCGCGCGCGTCGGACGCTTTCAGGCGGCCCACCAGGGAACGCTCTTCCTCGACGAGGTGGGCGAGATGCCGCTGGCCCTGCAGGCGAAGCTGCTCCGTGCGCTCCAGGAGAAGGAGATCTTGCCGCTCGGCGAGAACCACCCGGTGCACGTGGACGTCCGCGTGGTGGCGGCGACCCATCGGGATCTCGAGGCGATGGTGGAGGCGCGCCAGTTCCGAGAGGACCTTCTCTACCGCCTCGACGTGATCCGTGTGGAGCTGCCTCCGCTCCGGTCCCGCGCGGGCGACATCGAGCTGCTCGTGCAAGCGTTCGTGCGCGACGCGTGCGCGCGGCGCGGCGCGAACGTGACGCTCCTCGAGCCCGCGGCGCTCGAGGCCCTGCGCGCCTACGCCTGGCCGGGCAACGTCCGCCAGCTGCAGAACGTGGTCGAGCGCATGGTGCTCCTTCGCGGCGATGGCGCGGTGACGCTCGCGGACGTACCCGAGAAGATCCGCGGCGCGGCCGCGAGCCGGGCCGCCTCCGCGCACCCCTACGCCACACCGATGCTCCCCGACGAGGGCATCGACCTCCGCGACGCGGTCGAGCGCTTCGAGACGGCGCTGATCCTGCAGGCCCTCGAGCGGGTCGGAGGCAACCGCAATCGCGCGGCCGCGTTGCTCAAGCTCAACCGCACCACGCTCGTCGAGAAGCTCAAGAAGCGCGAGATCTCGCAGCCCGACGCGCCGAGGCCCGGGGAGGAATGAGCCAGCCCCGACGAGCGTCGGCGGTGGTTTGACGCGGCGTCAGTCGCCCGGCGTCGATCGGCGGTGGCGTCCGCGCCCGATCCATCATTTCTTGGGCTTTCTTGGGGTTCAGAGGGCAGGCACGGGGAGTGCTCAGGAGTGGCGAGCCCGTCGCGTGGACGGGCGCTTCGTCCGGAGACGACATGAACGCCCTCTCGACCGTGGACCGCGATGCTCTCGTCGCCGTGGGTCTGCCGATCGTCCGCCGCGTCGCGCACGGTGTCGCTCGACGCGTGCCTTCTCACGTCGACATCGGTGACCTCGTCGGAGCCGGCACCGAAGGGCTCCTTCGCGCGGTGAGCGCGTACGACCCCGGCCGGAGCGACCGCTTCGAGCCTTACGCCGAGACCCGCATCCGCGGAGCGATCCTCGACGAGCTGCGCGCGGTCGACACGATGACGCAGTACGGTCGTCGTCGGATGGCGGAGGTCCACAAGCGAACCTGGGAGCTCGAGCGTGCGCTCGGTCGCGCTCCGAGCGAGGAGGAGGTGGCCGAGGCGCTCGGGATGAGCGTCCGCGACTACCAGGACCTGCTCGCGAGCGCTTCCCATGCCTCCGGCATGGCGAACGCGGAGCCGGCAGATCCGGATCTGGTCGCCGGAGGCGGGCCCGATCCGAGCGTGATCTGCGCCGAGTCGGAGGAGCGCCGCCGGCTCGCGGAGGCGATCTCCCGCCTTCCGGCCCGGCAGCAAGAGGTGCTCGCGCTCTACTACCAACACGAATGCACCCAGGCCGAGATCGGGCGCCTCCTCGGCGTCACGGAGAGCAGGGTCTGTCAGATCTTGTCGGACGCGACCGGGCGCCTTCGCTTCGCCCTCGGCGTCGCGTCTCGCCGCCCCGCGGACTGACCGTCCCCGGGGACCGTCAAGGAATCTGCACGAGCGTCAGGATTTTGGCTCAAGGTCCGGCCGCTCTCGCCCGAGAGGGAGAGAGAGGCCCCATGAACCATCTCCTCGAGAGCGACTCGTTCCGCATCCCGGCTCCGGCGCGTCCCGCGCGCGTGGCGCCACCGAAGGGATCGCCAACCGACCGAGAGCTCTACATCCAATCCCTGGCGCGGTTGCGGGCCCAAGGTCTTCTTCGCGTCGACCCGGAGGCCATCGCGGACGCGATCCTCCGGCGCGAACAGCCCTACCGAAACCGCCGTGAGTGAGAGACGCGTCGGCTCGACGCCCGCGCCGGGCTTCCGCGCCGGGCTTCCGCGCCGGCCGGGCTTTTTCTTCCTCCAGGAGCGGGTCTTGCGTACGATTGACCGGTGGTGACCCGAGAGCTCGATGAAGGGGATCCCGCGTCGGACGCCTCGTTGCGCGAGTCACTCACGCTGGCGTTGCTCGGAGGTTTCGTGCACGACGTCGGTAGCCCGCTCGCTGCGCTCTCCTCGAACCTGAGCGTCGCCATGGAGCTTCTCGACTCCGAGGACCCGAGCTCGCGCGGTGAGCTGCGCGAGGTGCTCGAGGATCTCGAGATGGCGACGGCGCGCTTGACCGAGCTCGCGAGCGACCTTCGAAGCTACACGGGGCTCCCGCTGGGCCGCGGGACCTTCGAAGAGGTCGTCCGTGCAGCCCTTCGTCTCGGTCGCGCCCACCTCTCGCGACGGGCCCAGGTCGAGCTGGCGCTCGATCCCGAGCTCCGGGCCGCCATCCCCTCTCCAGAGTTGTTGCGGACGCTCGGGGAGCTCGTCGTCGCGATGACGCGCGAGCTGCACTCGGGCTCTCGTCGCCACCACCTCTCGATCCGCACCGAGGCCGCGGGCTTCGTCATCGAGCTCCTGCCACCGCCACCGGGAGACGCGCGCGCGGCGGTAGGCGTGGCGACCTCGCGGCTCCCGAGCCCCGCAGAGATCTCGCAAGACCTCGACCGGCTGGTCGTGCGAGTCCCTGTCGCCTGGACCTGACCCATGCGCGACCCTCGAAACGATCGCAACCTCACGGTGACCGAAGAGGACGACGAGACCGGCAGCCTTCGCGGGGTGCCGAGGACGTTGGCCGCAGGCGCATCGACGGCGAGCGGCGGCGCCATGAAGGCCCGCCTGGTGTTGCTGCGGGGCGCGCAGCCCGGGCGTCGCTATCCACTCGATGATCACAGCTCGATCGGGCGCGGCTCGAGCTGCACCGTGCAGATCGAAGACGCGATGGCATCGCGAAGGCACGCCCTCATCCAGCGTCTCGACGCCACGAGCTGGGAGCTGATCGATCTCGGCAGCCGCAATGGAACCCTGCTCAACGGCAAGCCTGCGGGACGCGATCCGGTGCGTTTCGGCGACCACATCCAGATCGGCGAGACGGTCTTCCTCTTCTCTCACACCGACCCGCTCGAGGAGCGCATCCTCCACCGACAGAAGCTCGAGGCGATCGGGCGTCTCGGGGCCGGCATCGCGCACGACATCAACAACGTGCTCGGCGGCATCCTCATGAACGTCGATTACGTGCTCGGCCTCGGCGACCGGAGCGTGAGCGATCCCGAGGTTCACGAATGTCTCGCCGATCTCCGCGCCGCGAGCCTGCTCGGGGCGGAGCTGACGCGGCGCATTCTCGCCGTGGCGCGTCGGGGTGCGGCCGAGCACGTCCAGATCGACCTGAGCACGCTCGTCAACGACACACTCGAGATCGCCCGCCGCACGTTCGATCGTTCGGTGAAGGTCCAGCGCTCCATCGCCCCGCAGGTCCACGTGCGTGGCGACCGCGCGCATCTGCAGCAGATGTTGATGAACCTCCTTCTCAATGCACGCGACGCGATGCCCCAGGGAGGCACGCTCACGGTCACGCTCGGCTACGCCCGCCCCTCCGAGGTCGAGTCCGAGATGGTCGCCGTCGCAGGGCATCACGCACGTCTCGTGGTGGCCGACACCGGCATCGGGATGGACGCGTCGACCCGCGCCAGGATCTTCGAGCCCTTCTTCACGACCAAGTCGGCCGACAAGGGCTCGGGCCTCGGCCTGGCCACGGTCATGGACGTGGTGACCGGGCACGGAGGCACCATCGAGTGCCACAGCCAGCCGAGCCTCGGCACTTCGTTCCGCGTGGTGCTCCCGGCGCTCATGGCGGCCGCCCGCACGGAGTCCCGCACCCCGGCGGGCATCCTCCGCGCTCCCAACCTGCCGCGCCCGACGGCGAAGATCCTCGTCGTCGACGACGAGCCGCTCTCGCGCCGCAGCATCTGCCGGCTCCTCTCGCGGGATGGGCACCTGACGCTCTCGGCAGGCGACGGGCGCGAGGCCCTCGAAGTCTTCGGGCGCGAAGGACAGAGCATCGAGCTCGTGCTCATGGACCTCGACATGCCCGAGCTCGACGGCTACGGCGCGATGCTCGAGATGCGCCGACGGCGTCCGGAGGTGAGGGTGGTCTTCCTCACGGGCTTCGTCACCGACGTCCGCAAGCGTGAGCTCTACGAGGCAGGCGCGAGCGTCGTGCTCAACAAACCCTGTGACGCGGTGACGCTCCGCGAAGCGCTGGCGCTGGCGCTCTCGATGTCTGGCAACCTCTCCCACTCGATGATCCCCACCGAGACCCGCTGAGGAGAACGGTCCGGCCGCTCGCATCTTCGCGGCGTCCGGGTCAGGCTAGGCCGACCGATGTCCGGTCTCGACGCCTTGCTCCGCGCGCTCTCCTCTCCGATTCGGGCGCTCTGGGATCCGGAGAGCCGCCACTACGCGCCCGCGCTCCTCGTCGCGCTCGTGCTCGCCACGCTCGTGTGGTGGCGCGCAGGTCGTCGCGAGGGCTGGGTGCGCGCGATCTTCCCCGCGCGCGTGTGGCTGCATCGCTCCGCGCTCCTCGACTACAAGCTCGTCTTCGCGCGGCCGATCGTCCGGCTGCTCTTGACCGGCCCGCTCGTCGTCTCGTCGCTGCTCGTCGCGGCGCGGGTCGTGGTCGCGCTGCGTCGTCACTTCGGCGACGGTCCGCTCGGGGGCACCGATCCCGCGATCGTGGTGGGCGTGTTCACGCTCGGCGCCTTCGTCGCCGAGGACTTCACGAGGTTCGCTCTCCACTACGCGAGCCACCGGTTCGGGCCGCTCTGGGCGATTCACCGCGTACACCACACGGCGGAGGTGATGACGCCCTTCACGGTCCACCGCGTCCACCCGCTCGAGAGCGTGATCAACCGAGCCGGTGGCGCGGTCGCGGTCGGCGTCGTGGCTGGTGCTCTCGGATGGCTCTTCGATGGCCCCATCTCGGGCTGGACGATCCTCGGCGTCGATGCGCTCGGCTTCGCGTGGACGCTCGCAGGCGGGGTGCTCCGCCACTCCGAGATTCCTCTGGGATACCCACGGTGGCTCGAGCACGTGCTCATCAGCCCATCCCAGCACCAGATCCACCATGGCGACCGGCCCGCGCAGTACCACCGCAACTTCGGTTCGACCCTCGCGATCTGGGATTGGGCCGCGGGCACCCTCGTCACGAGCGAGGCGCGCGAGGGCGTGCGCTACGGCCTGCCGGCGGACCTGCGCGACCACGGAGAGGGTCTGCTCTCGACCCTCTGGGCGCCCATCGTGAACGCGGTGGTCGCGCTCGCGCCTCGGCGCTGGCGCGCTCGAGCGCGCGCGACGTCGCATCACCCCGGCTGAGAGCACCTGGGGCGCGGACTCGACCTCGCGGGAGCTCAGCCTGCGTCGGCGTCGGTAGGGGTGGGAGGCTCGGCGTCGCCGACCTCGGCGCTGCGTCCGGGCTCCCCGAGCACACCTTCCCACCGCGCGATGACGATGGACGCGAGGCCATTGCCGATGACGTTGATGGTGGTGCGCGCCATGTCCATCACCTCGTCGACCGCCAGCAGCATCGCGACGCCGGCCTCTCCCGGAAGCCCGAAGCTCGCGCAGGTGCCCGCGATGATGACGAGCGTCGCGCGCGGCACGCCGGCGACCCCCTTCGAGGTCAGCATGAACGCCAGGAGCATCACGAGCTGCTCCGAGAGGCTCTGCTCGATGCCCGCGGCCTGCGCGATCGTCACGCTCGCGAGCACCAGGTAGAGCGTCGAGCCGTCCAGGTTGAACGAGTAGCCCGCCGGGATGACGAAGCTCGCGACGCGCCTGGGCACCCCGAAATGGACGACCTCTTCGAGCAAGCGCGGCAGCGCGGCCTCGCTCGAGGCCGTCGTGAACGCGGTGATCGCCGGCTCTCGGATCGCCCGCAGGTAGGCGAGCGGCTTGACGCGCACGATCACCAAGACGGGTACGAAGACGAGGAGGAAGAGGAGGATCAGCGCCAGGTACAGAGAGCCCACGAGCTTCGCGTAGCTGCCGACCAGGTAGAGCACCGCGGGCCAGCCTCGGAGCACGTCGGCGTCCGCGCACGCCTCGAGCGGGCCGCCGCTCGGTCCCGTCGCCGGGGCGCAATGACCCGCGGCCATGTGGCTCACGTTGTAAGCCATCGCACCGAACACACCGAGCGGCGTCAGGCGCATCACCATGTCGGTGTACTTGAACATCACCTGCGCGACGGCCTCGAAGAACGAGAGCACGAGCTTGCCGCGCTCGCCGATGCGCGTGAGCGAGACGCCGAAGAGCACGGCGAAGACGACGATCGGGAGTAGATCGCCCTGGCTCGCGTGGAGGGCGAAGTTGGAGGGGAAGAGATGGAGCGCGAGGTCCCACCCGCTCTGCGGCGCGACCGGCGCCACGCCCGAGTGCGTCACCGAGAGATCGATCGGCAGCCCCTCGCCGGGCCGGATCCAGTTCGCGACCCCGAGCCCGATGAAGAGCGCGAGCGTCGTCACGATCTCGAAGTAGAGCAGCGCCTTGGCGCCCATGCGCCCGACGGCCTTGAGATCCCCTGTCTGCGCGACGCCGACGACGATCGTCGAGACGAGCAGCGGCACGATGAGCCCCTTGATCAGCGCGATGAAGGCCCGCGACAGGAAACGGAAGCCCTCGTAGACGTTGGGGAACGCGTCTTGCGGGAAGAATCCACCGAGCACCACGCCGAGCACCAGGGCGAGCAGGATGAAGAAGGTGCTCGAGAGGTAGAACGGCCGCGCTGGCTTCGGGCTGCGCTCGGCAAGGCTCGTGCTCACTTGGCTCATCGTGCTCGCTCGACCCTTCTTGCAGAGGACGTCCAGGACACGGCTCCGCGGAGCCCGGTCGCGACCGCGGCGGCTGGCTAGCACCTCGCGGCGGCAGGGTCGAGGTTGCGGGCGCGGCGAACACGGAGCCTGGTCACCGAGCCCGGAACGCCGCGTCGCGCCCGCGCAGCAGCGAGTCGCGGAGCCATGGCAGGAGCTCGCCTGCGCGCGCCTCGAGCCGGAGCGTCGCGAGATCGTCGCCGCGTGTCGGCCCCAGCGTCACGATCGAGATCGGCATGCCCCGCTCGTGCGCGCGTCGGACGAAACGGTATCCCGAGAAGACCGCGAGCGAGCTCCCGATCACGAGGAGCGCGTCGGCTGCCTCGACGCGGGCGTAGGCCTCCTCGACGAGCTCCCGTCGGACGTTCTCGCCGAAGAAGACGACATCGGGCTTGAGGGCGCCCTCGCACCGCATGCAGCGCGGCAGCACGAAGGCCTCGAGGAGCGCGCGGGTCGCGTCGAGGTCGGCGTCGCCGTCGGGCGCGAGCTCGGGCGCCTCGCGCAGGAGCCATGCGTTCGCGGACTCGAGACGGCCCTGCACCTCGTCGCGGTGCTCGCGCGCGCCGCAGTCGAGGCAGCGCACGTCGGCGAGGGCGCCGTGGAGCTCGATCACCTCGCCGCTGCCAGCGGCGTGGTGCAGGCGATCGACATTCTGCGTGATCGGCCCCGCGGCGATCCCCGCGCGCTCGAGCTCGGCGAGCGCGAGGTGTGCGGGGTTGGGGCGCGCGCCACGGAACTTCGGCCAGCCGAGCATGCTGCGCGCCCAGTAGCGCGCGCGCAGGTGCGGATCTTTCATGTAGTCCGCGAAACGGATCGGGTTGCGGGCGCGCCGCTGCGTCTCGGGGCCGCGGTAATCGGGGATGCCGCTCTCGGTGCTGATCCCCGCGCCCGTGAGCACCGCGATCCTGCGACCGCCGAGCAGCTCGAGCAGGGCCCTCCGCTCGTCAGACAGGCTGCGCTCCATCGGTCTTGTCGGGCGCCGGAGGCTCGGAGGGCGGGGGCTTGGGCCCGACGAGGAACGCGAAGAAGATGGCCACGTAGTAGAGCGCGACGAGCGGCGTGAGCACGAGCAGCATCGTCGGGGCGTCGCCCGAGGGCGTGAGCACGGCCGCGATCACCGCAGCGATGACGACCCACCAGCGGCTGAACTCCCAGAGCTGCTTCCAGTTCACGAGGCCCACGTACGACATGAACCCGATGACGATCGGCACCTCGAAGGTGATCCCCAGCGCCAGGAGCATGCGCAGCGCGAAGTCGAGGTACTCGTTGATCATGATCGTCGGCTGGATGCGCAGCCCGCCGACCGTGCCACCGAACGACAAGAGCGCATCGAAGGCGGGAGGGAGCACGAAGCGGTAACCGAAGAAGGCGCCGCCCACGAAGAAGATCGTGGAGAGCACCACGAACGGGATCGCCTTGGCGCGCTCGCTCCGGTAGAGGCCAGGCGCGATGAACAGCCACGCTTGATAGAAGGCCCACGGGCTGCCGAGGATCCCGCCGCAGACGAGGGCGATCATCATGTAGTTCACGAACATGTCCGCGGGGTTGGCGAAGTGCAGTGTCGGCTCCCCCATCCCCAGCGCTCGGAAGGCGTTCATGTACGGGTCGGCCAGGAACTGAAGGATCTCCTCGCGCAGGGCCCACGCGGCCGCGATGCCCGGGATGAATCCCCAGACCGCCCGCACCAGGCGGGTTCGCAGCTCGCGGAGGTGGTCGAGAAACGACATCTCCACGTCGTCCTCGGGCTCGTCCGCAGGCGCGGGGGCGACCTTCTTCTTCGCCTCGTCGGGCGGCATCGCCGCGACGCGGCTCTCGACGGGCTTTCCCACTCAGCTCGCTCCTGCGCGCTGCCCACGCGCGATCTGTGCGGCCTCCTCGGCGAGGATCTCCTCGACGGAACGGCCGGTGTTCTTGGCGGCGATGCGTGCCCTCCGGAGGCGCAGCTCGTCCTCCGTGATCTCGGGCTCGTGGCGGCGCGCCTCGAACACATCGACGCCCTCGGGCGGCACCTCGCGGGCGCGCTCCCCGTCGTCGAGGTCGGCGGGCTTGCCTCGGAGGACACCGCCGCGCGTCCGCGGGACCGCGGCGCCGAGCATGGCGTGCCCCGGATCGTCGGGGGCGAGGCGCGGCGCCTCCTGGGTCGGCACGGCGTCGACCGTCCTGTGGAAGGCCGCGCCGGAATCTTCCGACCTGCCCGCGCTCCCGGGCGCGGCGCTCCCGGGCTCGACGACCGAGGACTCGACGACCGAGGGCTCGACGACCGCAGGCTTGTAGACTGCGGGCTCGGCGTTCTCCGGCTTGGCGAGCGCGGGCTTGGCGACCGCGGGCTTGGCGACCGCGGGCTTGGCCGCAGGCGTCCCGAGCAGGGCGAGCTTCTGCTTGCGGAGCTCGGCCAGCTCTTTGAGCTCCTCGTCGCGCAGGAGCTCGTCGATGCCCGTCGAGGCCCGAAGGTCCTCCGCGGTGCGACGAAATTGCCGGTAGAACTTGGCCACGGTCTTGACCATCGACGGAAGCCGATCGGGCCCGACCGCGATCAGGATCAAGCCTGCGATGATCAACATCTCCCAGAAACCGATGCCCAGCATGGGTGACGGCGGTGTAGCAGAACGAGGCGGCGCTCAGAAGGCCGTACCTCCCGTTGGGGAGACGTTCGCCGCGGGTCTCCTTCCTGGACAGCGTGCGCCCATCGAGGCGAGCATGGCCCCATGCGACGCAACGGGACATGGGTCGTGCTCTCGCTCGTCCTCGTGGCCTGCGGGGAGCCCGCGGAGCCACCGACACCGGATGCAGCGCGGATTCGCCGCGATGCGTCGCTCGACGCCGCGGGCGACGCGGGGCCTCGGACCTCCTGTTCGACCGACGACGCTTGCGACGACGGGGTGTTCTGCAACGGCCGCGAGACGTGCACCGCGGGCCTGTGTGCTCCCGGCGCCTCGAGCTGTGACGACGGCGTGGCGTGCACGGTCGACTCCTGCTCGGTCGACCTCGACGTCTGCACGTACGTAGCGCCGGACATGGACGGCGATGGCTACGGCGACGCGCGCTGCGAAGACCGACGCGGCGTCCCGGTCGGCGAGGACTGCGACGACTCGGACGAGCGCCGGGCGCCTGGAAACGTGGAGGTGTGCGACGACGCCGACCTCGACGAGGACTGCAACCTCGCGACGCGCGGTGGCCGCGACATGGACGGCGATGGCTTCGAGGACGCGGCCTGCTGCAACCCCGTGCAGATCGGTGGGCTCCGCCTGAACTGCGGCAGCGACTGCGACGACCGATTCAGCGAGATCAAGCCGGGCGCCCCCGAGCTGTGCGATGGGCGCGACAACAACTGCAACGAGGTCATCGACGAGGGCTGCATCTGCGCACCCGGGGGGACGCGGCAGTGTCCGCGGCCGGGCGAGTGCGCCGCGGGCGTGCAGACCTGCGTCGATGGGCGGACCTGGTCGGGCTGCTCGATCGAACCGGTGATGGACGTCTGCAACGACCTCGACGACGACTGCGACGGCGCCGTCGACGAGGGCCAGACCCTCGAGTGCTACCGGGACTTCGACGAGGACTCGTTCCCGGACGAGGGTCGCCCCCTCGCGTTCTGCCCCGATCCCGAGCGCCCCGAGGTGGGGCGGTGCCCGCGCGCGACGACGAACCGCGCGCCCGGGCCGGGGGTGACCGACTGCTGCGACTTCGACCGCCGCGTCTACCCGGGGCAACCCTCCTACTTCACGACCGTCAACGGGTGCGGTGCGTTCGACTTCGATTGCGATGGTCGCGAGACGCAGCGGCTCACGGAGCGGGTGAGTGGGATCACGTGCTCCTCGGCCTCCGCGAGCCTCGCCGCGTGCGCAGCGGCGGACTCGGGCATCCGAGCTTCCCCGGGTTTCTGGACGATCGAGATCCCCGCGTGCGGCTCGAGCAGCCTCTGGCTGGGTAGCTGTCAGTGGCTCCGGGGAGGCATCGAAGCGCCGAGCGACACCTGCTTCCCCACACCGGACTCGCGCCTGCAGGAGTGCCGGTAGACCGCGGCGGCGCGCTCGGCAGGGCCGAGGCGCCGACGTGGAGGCGGCGTCAACCGGTCGTCGTGGATCGACGGCGGGTCGACGGCGGGCGCGCCGCGCCCCTCGCGACCCGCCAAGGAGACGGGCCTCGAAAGCCGCGAGAACACGGCCGATATGCCTCTCGGACGGCCGAGACGAGATGCTCTGGGCCGTCCGCAGACGGTCCGCGCGGCCCGCCCGAGAGCTGGCCCGGTGCGTGCAGTGCATGCGGGTATGGCGACCGCCGACGACGACGTCCTCCTCACGGGCTCCCAGAAGGCGCTCCTCTTTCTGGTGAGCATCGACGAAGACGTCGCGACGCGGGTCATCGCCCACCTCGACCCCAAGGAGCTCGAGCGCCTGCGGAGCGCCTCCGCGTCCACCCAGAGCGTGCCGGGCGCCGCCGTGACGCGCGTGCAACGCGAGTTCCTCACGCAGGTCAAGAACGGTGTCGCGACCAGCCTCTCGGGCAGCGACCGGTACCTTCAGCGCCTCGTCCGCAACGCCCTCGGAGACAGCAAGGCCTCCGAGATCTTCCTGCCGACGCCCAAGACCCCGGAGGACGAGCTCCCCGCCTACCAGCGCCTGCCCCCGCCGGTCCTCGCGTCCGTCCTCGAAACCGAGCACCCGCAGACCACGGCGCTCGTCCTCTCGCAACTGCCCGCCGAGCGCGCGGCCGAGACGCTGAACCTGATGCCCGAAGCGATCCGCGCGGAGGTCGTGCTTCGCATCGGGCATCTCGAAGAGGTCCCGCAGCAGATCCTGAACGAGCTCGACACCGAGTTCCGCGGGCATCTCGAGCGCGTGCAGTCCGAGCACCAGACGAAGGTCGACGGCAAGGAGGCAGCGACGGGCATCCTCAAGCGCCTCGCCCAGGATCAGAGCCAGGCGCTCCTCGAAGAGCTCGCCGCGACGGACGCGACGATGGCCGACGAGCTGCAGCAGGCGCTCTTCACCTTCGCCGATCTCAACCGCATGGACGCACGAGGGATGCAGCAGCTCCTCAAGGAGGTGCCGACCGACCAGCTCGTCCTGGCGCTGAAGTCGGCCAGCGAAGAGCTCAAGAACAAGGTCTTCGCGAATCTCTCCTCGCGCGCTGCGGACATGCTTCGAGAGGACCTCGCGCTGCTCGGGCCGACACGGATCGCGGACGTCGAGGCGGCGCAGCGCGCCATCGTCGAGGCGGCCCTGCAGCTCGAGCGCGACGGACGCGTGACCATCGCGAGCGACGGCGGAGGCGACTATGTCTGAGCGACATCCGCAGGCCACGCCGGTCGCCTTCCGCGTGCTCGAGTCCAAGCGGGAGGCCGATTCGAGCGAGTGGATGACCTCCGCAGAGCAGACGGATGTGCGCCCCATCGACTTCGGCGCGCGGCGCGGCGGGGGAACGGAGCGAGGCGCGGGCGGTGGGCTCCCCTGGCAAGCCGGCAAGGAGAGCCCGCCTGCAAACGTCAGCTTCGCGCGCGGCTCCGTCCCGCCACGGCCGTCGTCTGCTGCCTCCGGTGCGCCGCTCCCGAATGCACCCGCGCTCGGCGCACCGACGAGCGTCGTGACTGCGCCCGCCGTGGGTGGGCCCGTCGTGCAGGAACCCGTCCTCTATGGTCCGGTCGCGGCCCCGACCGCGGGCGCCGCTCCTGGCGTCAGCGAGGCCTCACCGCCGGGTCGGAACGCGAACGATTCCGGCACCGTGGTGCTCACCGAAGCCGCCTCCGCCCTGGCGGTCGCCCGATCGGAGCTGCTCGCGCACGCCGAAGGTGAGCTCATCGACCTCGCCGTCGAGATCGCCCGCTCGATCTTGGGCGTCGAGCTCGAGACGCGCCCCGAGCTGCACCGTTCGCTCGTACGCGCGGGGCTCGACGTGCTCGGAGCCGAAGCCACGCCTCGCGTGCGGGTCTCCCCCGAGTCCTTCGACGCGATCCTCACGACGACCGGCAGTCGCGCGATCGAGTCGCACGGACAGCGCGTCGAGCTCGAGTCCGATCCGTCGATCCGGGGCGCCGGCGCGCTCCTCGACGCAGGCAGCGCGAGCGTCGATGCGCGGCTCGAGACGCGTCTCGAGCGCGTGCGTGACGCGCTCCAGGCCGCGCGCCGCAGCGGAGCGATCGGAGAGGCCGCGTGAACGTGACGCCGCGCACCTCACGTCCCCCCGCCGCGCGGTCGTCGAGCCCCGGCTCGCTGCGGAGCGTCTCCGAAGATCCGGCGCGGGCGTACACGCGCGATCACGGCATCCAGAGGCTCGCGCACGTCGCGGCGGCCGCCGGGCGCCCCGTTCGCGAAGGGCGGCTCACCGACGTCGTGGGGCTGCTCTTCGAGGCCCGCGGGGTGGTCGCCTCGCTGGGGGATGTGTGCGAGATCGAGACGAGCGAGGGCGCGAGGGGCGCACGGAGCCCGGGCTGGGGCCGCTCCATCGAAGCCGAGGTCGTGGGCCTGCGCGGTGACCGCACGCTGCTCATGACGCTGACCGATGCGGCTGCGGGTCTCGCGGTCGGTGCGCGCGTGCGACGCGTCGGACGCGGTGCGATGGTCGATGTGGGGGAGGCGCTGCTCGGCCGCGTGCTCGACGGACTGGGTCGGCCCATCGATGGACGGCCCCCGCCGCAGACGTGGGAGAGCCGGCCTCTGCACGCAGCGCCGCCCTCGCCTCTCTCGCGCGCGCCGATCGACACCGCGCTCGCGACGGGCGTCCGAGCTGTCGACGCGATGCTCACGCTGGGCAAGGGCCAACGCATCGGGATCTTCGCCGGCGGTGGCGTCGGCAAGTCCACGCTGCTCGGCATGATGGTGAAGAACGCCGCCGTCGACGTCTCGGTGATCGCCCTGTGCGGGGAGCGCGGCCGTGAGGTCGAGGAATTCGTGCGGAACACGCTGGGCGACAAGGGCATGGCGCGCAGCGTCGTCGTGGCGGCGACGAGCGCAGACGCACCCCTCGTGCGCGCCAGGGTGGCGCTCCAGGCCACCGCGATCGCAGAGTATTTTCGCGATCAGGGCAAGAACGTCCTGCTCGTCATGGACAGCCTCACCCGTTACGCGATGGCCCTGCGCGAGATCGGGCTCGCGACCGGAGAGCCCCCGACGACCAAGGGCTACACGCCGAGCGTGTTCGCGGCCCTTCCACGCTTGCTCGAGCGCGCCGGCACCTCCACCGGCAAGGGCTCGATCACCGGCCTCTACACCGTCCTCGTCGAGGGCGACGACCTCTCGGACCCGATCGCGGACGCGGCCCGCGCGATCCTCGACGGTCACATCGTGCTGCGCCGCGCGATCGCAGAGAGGGGCATGTTCCCGGCGATCGATGTGCCGGCGTCCATCTCGCGCGTGATGGGCTTCGTGGCCCCGCCCGAGCGGCGCAAGAGCGCCCAGCGCGCGCGCGCCCTGCTCGCGGCGCACCGAGAGGCCGAGGACCTCGTGGCGATCGGCGCCTACAAGGCCGGCGCGAGCGCGCGCCTGGACGAGGCGATCGCCCGCATGCCCAAGCTCGAGGCCTTCCTCGCCCAGGACGCGGACGCGCCCGCCGCCAAGGATGTCGATGCCGCGCTGGCCGCGATCTGGAGGGACCGATGATCGGGAGTGGTCGCATCGCACGCCTGCTGGCGTTGCGCGAGCGCGTTCGGGAGGCCGAGCGCGCGAGCGAGCACACAGCCAAGCAGGCGCATGAGCGGGCGGTGGCCGCGCTCGAGAAAGCCCACGACGAGAGTCACGCCGCGCTCGCGGCGCTCGAGAGCGCCGACGCGATCGAGCTGGGCGCGCTCACGCTGCTCGCCCAGCGCCGCGGCGAATCTCTCGTGCGAGAGCGGCAGGCCGAAAAGAGCGAGACCCTGGCGCGCGGGGCCCACGAGGCGCAGCGCGCGCGCCGCTACGAGGCCGAGCGCGACGTGAAGCTCGCCGAGCTCGCGCGTGACCGTGCCGTGCGCATCGAGGCTGCTGACGCCGAGAGGCACGAGCTGCGCACCGCCGACGACCGCACGGCGAGCGTGCGCCGCCAGGCCGCGGACGACGCCGAACGGAGGGCAGGATGATCGGGACCTCGCTGAAGACCACGCTCGTCCACGGTGGCGCGGAGGCGCCGCGAGACACCCGCGAGGCGCGACGGGAAGAGCGCGGAGATGGGTTCGCGGAGAGCATCTCGAGCGCGCTCGAGCGCCTCGTCGCCCCCGCCGCCCGTACCGAGCCGAAGAGGTCGGGCATGGACGCGAGCCTCGAGCCCGCCCTCGAAGCGCAGGACGACGACGGCGCCGAGCTCAGCGCCGACGGCGAGGCCGCGAGCTCGCTCGTCGACGCGAGCGCGGGCGTGCTCGGGGTCCCGGCAGCCAGCGGCGCCACTCCGACCTGGACTCCCGGTGTCGGCGCGACGGACGCACACGAGAGCCAACCCTTCACCGCGACACGCGGAGGGCTCGAGGCGTGGGGAGGACCCGCGTTCACGCGCCCTCTCCTCTCGGACGCTCCACCTGCCGCGGGGCTGCTCGAGGCGGCGGAGCCCGGGCCGGAGGAGGCTCGCGCGCCCTCGATCGCGACGCGCATCCTGCGGGACCTCGACGCAGAGCAGACCGCAGAGCTCACGCTCCGCAGACAGGGCGAGGCGTCGCGCACGACGCGCACGTTGCCCGACGGCCTCGCCGGCGAGCCTCCGGCATCGAAGATCGCGCTGCCGAGCGCCGGCGCGCTCGAGGACGGCTCGGCCGCGGTCCGGATCCGCCCACCGAGCGCGCGCGAGGCACAGGAGCCCGCGCTACGTCCGCTCGGCGCAGAGCCCCGCGGCGCCGACACGCTCGTCCGCGGCGGCGCGCGCGGTGCAGCGTCCGAGCGCGGCGACGCGCCGGAGGAACATCGTGGGCACGGCGGCGACCGTGCTTCGCTCGGACGTCGCGAGCGCGAGGAAGCCGAGCGCGCGTCCGGGTCCGACAAGACGCGTCGCGAAGCCGACCGCGCGCCCGACCGGGTGCAGACCGCTCCGTTGCTCACCGTGGGCGACGCCCCGAGCGTCGCCTGGAGCTCGACCGGAACGCACGCGGGCAGCCTCGGGCTCCCGCCGCCGGTCGCGACGCCCGAGACCGCCGCGCCGCTGGGCGCGGCTCCGGATTCCGTGCCCACGGCGGGCCAGGTCGGGCGGCTCGACGACCGCACCGCGCGCGTCGAGCTGAGCCATCCCGAGCTCGGCCGCATCGAGGTCGAGGTCCGCACCGAGAGCGGTCGCGTCGACGTCGATCTCCTCGCCCGCTCGGTGAGCGCCTCCGTCGCGCTGCGCGCCAGCGAGCCCGAGCTGCGCGAGGAGCTGCGGCAGCGCGGCGGGACCCTGCGCAGCTACCGCGTCCGTACGGCCATGAGCCCCGCCCAGACATCCGAGGAGAAGTCACGATGACGACGATTTCGAGCACGAACACCGCCGGTCGCGCCGACAATGGGCTCGGCGCGCCGACGTCCCAGACCGCGCGGGGCGGCCTCGACAGCGAGTCGTTCATGCGGCTGCTCGTGGCGCAGATCCGCAACCAGGATCCCCTCCAGCCCATGGACACCACCCAGATGATGGCGCAGCTGACGCAGCTCACGTCGGTCGAGCGCCTCGTCGCGATCGACAACCGACTCGGGGAGCTGTCGATCGCCACGGCCAGCGTCGCGAACGCCCAGGCGACCGACCTCGTCGGGCGCACGGTCGAAGCGGACACGAGCCAACTCCTCCTCACCGAGATGGGGAGCGCGAGCGGCAGCTTCGATCTCGCAGGGCCCGCGGCATCCACGCGCGTCGAGATCCGCGACGAGAACGGCCGCGTCGTGCGGACGCTCGACCTCGGCGCGAAGGGTCCGGGCCCCGTGACCTTCGACTGGAATGGAGACGACGACGTCGGCAACCGGATGCCGGCGGGCCGTTATCGCATCTCGGTCGTGGCCGCCGACGAAGAGGGACGAGCCGTCGCGGCGAGCACCCGACTCCGCGGCGAGGTCGACGCCATCTCCTACGAGAATGGATTTCCCGAGCTGCGCATCGACGACGCGCGCGTGCTCCTCGGAGACGTCCGCAGTGTCGAGGAGACTCCCGAGCCGACACCGCCCCTCCGACTCACCCGCTGAGCTTCCAATCACAGGCCATGGAGTCGCGCGGCGAGCCTTTCTCCGAGCGACCCCCAGACCACGAGCCCGGCCTCGACGGCCGCGCGACGAGCACTCCCGACAGCCACGAACGAGTACCCCTCACCCACGCAGGGCAGGGACTGCCCACTGGAGATACGATGTCGATCATTCGAACCATGACCACGGGCGCAAGCGGAATGCGCGCCGAGAGCGAGGCGCTCGGCGTCGTCAGCGACAACATCGCCAACGTCAACACCGTCGGATTCAAGCGCTCTCGGGCCGTCTTCGAGGACGTGCTCGGTCGCTCCGTGATGGGAGGCAATGCGGTCGCCGGCGGCGGTTCCCGCGTGTCGCAGATCACACAGATGTGGACCCAGGGCGCCTTGGTGACCACCGGTGTTCCGACCGACCTGGCCCTCTCGGGGGACGGCTTCTTCGTCGTCCAAGGTGCGGTCGATGGGACCGACGGCCAGTTCTACACCCGGGCCGGTCAGTTCCGGGTGGATGCCAATGGCTATGTCGTCAATTCGGACGGCCTCCGCGTACAGGGTTATCAGGCCGACGACTCCGGCGCGATCTCTCCGACGGTCGGAGATCTCCAGGTCGATGGGATCACGCTGCCAGCCACTCCCACGGACATCGTCGAGTTGGGCGCGAACTTGAGCGCTGATCCGCTGACCGGGCCCCCGATCGCGTGGGACCCGCTCAACCCCGACGGCGATGCGACGGCGACCGTCACGGTCTACGACTCTCTCGGTCAAGCCCACGAGGGGACGGTGTGGTTCATCAACAACGGTGGCGGCAGCTGGGACTGGCACGTCACGGTCGACGGCGGCGAGATCACGGGCGGCACAGCCGGCGTTCCGTTCGAGGGCGCCAACGGCACGCTCACCTTCAACACCAACGGCTCGCTCCAGGCCGAGACCACGGTGGCGAGCAACTTCGACTTCCTCGGCGCCACGCCGGGCCAGAGCATCAGCTTCGATTTCGGCAGTTCGATCGCCGAGGGTGGCACGGGCTTCGGCGGCACGACGCAGCTCGCGGGGGCATCGACCGTCAACATGACGCGCCAGGACGGCTTCTCGGGCGGCGTCGTCCAGGGCATCCGAGTCGATGCCGACGGAACGATCACCGGGATCTTCGGAAACGGGCAAGATCGCGCGCTCGGGCGGGTCGCCATCGCAAGCTTCGCGAGCAACGAGGGCCTCGCGCGGTCAGGCCAGAACCTCTGGTCCGAGACGCGAGCGTCGGGCGAGGTGCTGCTCGGAGCGGCAGGAACCGGAGGCCGCGGCAGCGTGGTCGCGGGCGCGCTCGAGAGCTCGAACGTCGACATCGGTGCGGAGTTCGTCGACCTGATCTCCTACCAGCGCGGCTTCTCCGCGAACTCGAAGATCATCACGACGGCCGACGAGATGTACCAGGAGCTCGTGAACCTACGCCGCTGATGCACGGGCGCGCGGCGCCATCCTGTGTCGCGGAGCGGAGTCGGGTGCGAGGCATCCGACCCGCTGGCCGATGGGGCCGCATCGGCTCCCTGCTTCAGGGGCCCCGGCGCGTCGGGCTCTTCGGGCGCCGCGCGCGCTGAAGCGCCTCCTCGTAGGCAGCGCGCACTTCTCGGAACGCCGCGTCGCTGCCGCCCCGGTCGGGATGGGTCTCGAGCGCACGGAGGCGGTAGGCGCGCCGGATCTCGATCTCCGTGGCCCGCGCGCCCACGCCGAGGGTCTCCCAGATCGAGCGCGGCTTCTCCCGCGCACTCGGCGGAGGACGCTCGCCAGCGAGTCGCCGCCGCTGGACCTCGTTGAGCGCAGGCTGCCCGCGCAGGGTGCGCAGAAACGCGTGCGCCCAGCCCGGGTCGAGGTCCGTCAGCGCCCGCCCCGACGCCTGCTCGGCCGCGGCCCTTGCCTCGTGCCACGACGCGAAGCCGCCCCCCGAGGCGTCGGGCTTACGGAACCGCATGACGCTCGGCGCGCCCGTCCACCAGACGGCCCACGCGAAGCGCCCGCGCTGCGTCCGCGCGATCGACACCACCGCGCGCTCGAGGCTTCCGCTCGCGTCAGTCACGCGTCGCACTCTACACAAGATCGGCCAGACGCCGATCCGTGCGGAGCGTTCCTTGCCGGCGGGTGGGAAGCGCGCTGGGCTCACGCGAGGGCGGGGGAAGCTCGGCTCCCTGCACGACGTATCTCGGCGTCGAGCTCCGCTTGCCGTGCAAGTCCCTGTTCGCCAGAGCGTGTGAGCGCGGGTCGTCCGCGTGGAGCTCCCGAAGGAGCGTCGTCTCGTGGATCCCGTTGACCTGGACGTTCTGGATCGGGCTGCGGCCATCGCCGCATCGCGCGCGCTGAGGAGCGAATTCATCGGGGAGCGGGCCTACGCCCACGATGACGAAACGATGACGTATGCGCGCGAGCGATGACGGCCCCGTGCGCGTTCTTCCTTCACGATGAAGGAACATGACGCGACCCGAGCCCCCGCGCTTCGAGACGAGCCCGGCTGACACGACGTCTGCAGCCGACCCGGCTCGGCACCCGACGACGCTCGAGGAGCTCGTACACTCGCTGACGCACGGCGTAGGCGCGGTCGCGGCAGTCGTCACGCTGGTGCTCCTCGTGGTGCACGCGGCCATGCACGGCACGGCGCTCCACGTCACGGTCGTCAGCATCTTCGGTGCGAGCCTCGTCTGCGTGTACGTGAGCTCCACGGTCTACCACGCGATCCCACCGAGCCGCCGGCGTGCGAAGGAGGCCTTGCAGATCCTCGACCACGCCGCGATCCATCTCCTCATCGCAGGCACTTACACGCCCTTCGCCCTCGTGGCGATCGGCGGCGCATGGGGCGTGTCGCTCTGCGCGATCGCGTGGTCGCTCGCGCTCGTGGGCATCGTCGTCGAGACGACGCCGCTGCGTCACCGGGCGCGCCTCTCCATGGGCCTCTACCTCGGCGCTGGCTGGATCGGAGCGCTCGCGCTGCCCTTCCTGTGGAGCACGCTGCCGACGACGACGCTCGTCTACCTGCTGCTCGGCGGCGTCGCCTACACTGCGGGCGTGCCGTTCTTCCTCGTCGAAGGAAAGAAATGGATGCACGCGACCTGGCACGGCTTCGTGCTCGCGGGCAGCCTGTTCCACGTGGTCGCGGTCGCACACATGGTCGCGGGCTGACGGCGGGGTCGAGGATCCTCCGCGCGGCGTGACGAGGTACCTTGTCGGAATGCGCACCGCATGGAACCCGCTCCTCGCACTCTCGGTCGGCATCGCATGCATCGCATCGTGGACCGCCGAGCCCGCGTCCGCGCGCCGCGCCGCCGCGCCGCGCTGTCCCCAGGCCCACCCCGCCGAGAGCGACCCGTGCAGCCGAGAAGCTCAGACGTGCCACTACGGGGGAAGACGAGAGGGAGACCGCTCCCTCGAATGCACGTGCACGCGCGGCGACGATGACGCCCTGCGCTGGCGCTGCATCCAGATGACGGCGTTCGAATGAGTCGCTGGATGGCAACGAGCGCGGGACGAGGCGCGCTCTTCGCGCTGTGTCTTGGCGTCGGGGTGGTCCCCGCCTCGAGCGCACAGGACGCGCCGCCGCGCACGCGCAGCTGTCCACGTCGGACGCCGCGAGACGGCGCGTCATGCACGCGGGAAGGGCGAGCCTGCCCTTACCCCTGCGGGGACGAAGGCGACCGCGACGTCCACTGCACCTGCACGCGGGGCGACGACGACGCACTGCGCTGGCGCTGCCACACGGGCAACGTCTGCGGGAGTTGAGAGGGGCAGGCGCACGTTGTCCTCGCGACGCTCCCGGCATTCCTCGTCGCGCGGTCCGCGCGGGCGGGGCGCCGCGACGCCGAACCGACCAGGTTGTCTCGGCACGGGCCCTCACTCGAGCGAGGCTGCGTAGGCGACGGCGAGCACCGCGCGCATGGCGTGGTCGAGCGACTCGCCGTCGATCTGCGTGAGGATGTCGTTCGCCGTGTGGTGCAGATCGAAGTAGCGCGTGCCGTCCTGCATCACGTCGACGACGGGCATCCCTGCCCCGTCGGGGAGCGCGTCATGCATCGGGCCGAGGTCCGCGCCACCATGAGGCTCCTCGGGCTGCCACACGACGCCCATCGGCGCGAGCAGGCGCGCGATGGGATCCCACCGGCTCGAGATCGACGACGGCTCCGCGCGCTCGGTGAGATCGGGCGTGCGCAGCGCCCAGGCGCGCCCGTCGCCGAAGTCGGCCTCGAGCCCGAGCACGTGCCGCTCTTCCCGGTGCGCAGCTGCGTACGCCCGCGCCCCCGCGAGGCCGTTCTCCTCGTTCGCGAAGAGCACCACGCGCACGGTGCGACGCGGAGGCGGCTCGGCCTGCGCGAGCCAGCGCGCGACCTCGAGCACGATCGCGCAGCCGGCTCCGTCGTCGACGGCCCCGCGCCCGAGAGCCCAGCTGTCGAGGTGCGCGCCGAGGAGCACGATCTCGTCGGCACGGTCGGTGCCCGAGACCTCGCCGATCACGTTCGCGCTCTGCGCCTGCCCGCCGTCGTGCGCGCCGAGCTCGAGGCGCACGCGCACCGCTTGCCCCGCCTCGATCCATCGCGCGAGCACGTCCGCGTCGGGGTTGCTCACCGCAGCCGCCGGGATCTGAGGGACACCCTCGACGTAACGCATCGCTCCGGTGTGCGGGAAGCGGGTCTGGTCGGTACCGACCGAGCGGATGAGGACCGCGATGGCCCCGAGGCCAGCCGCGACCGACGCGCTCTGCCCACGGATCGGCACGGTCTCGCCGTAGCCGTGCCCGTCTTGTGCGCGCGCCATGCGCTGGTCGACGAAGACGATCCGGCCACGCGCGCGCTCGGGCGCGAGCGCGCGCAGCTCCTCGAGGCTCGCCACGCGCACGAGCTCGCCCTCGAGTCCGCCCGGGGGCGTGCCGACGGAGCCACCGAGCGCCGCCGCAGCGAGCCGATGCGGCACGGGCGAGAGTACCTCGACACGCTCCTCGCCGCGCACCCACACGCGCACCGTGACGGGCTCGGCACGCACGCTGGTGAGCCCCAGCGCCTGCATCGTGCCGAGACCCCAGGCGACGGCGAGGGGATCTCCTGCCGAGCCTGCGAGGCGCGGACCTGCCGCGTCCGTGAGCCCCGCGACGAGGTCGTACGTCTGCGCCCCTCGCTCGGCGCGCGCGAGCAAGCCGGCGGCCGCCTCCATCCAGGCAGGGTCCTGCACGCGGCGCTCGGTCGCGGGCCGAGCCGGGGGCGGGGCGTTGGTCGCCCCTCCGCAGGCCAGCCCTCCGCAGGCCAGCCCACGGCAGGCGAGCAGCCCCCAGCGACGCAGGCCGCCGGTGGCGGCGCAACCGTGCACGACGGCGCGGGTGGCGTCGGCGAGCTCGAGGAGAGGTCGGGTGTGCGCAGGTCTCGGGCGGGACATGTCGCGCGGAGCCTACGGGCCGGCGACGCCGCGTCGAGCCCCCGCGCCGAAGCGTCGTGATGCTCGCGATTCCGTGAGAAACCGGTCATGGTGGAGACATGAACCTCGAGACGGTCATCGGCTCGCTCCGCCCCTCGCGCGGCGCGGCCGAGCGGCAAGGCAACTTCGTCCGCGACGCGTGGGACCGACTGCACCGCGTGCCGGGCGGCACACGCCTCTTCTCGAAGCTGGTCGGGCGCGCGGCGCCGTACACGGCCACGATCGACGCGCGCGTCGTCGAGCTCCGCGAAAACTACGCGAAGGTCGTCATGCGCGACCGGCCCGCCGTGCGAAACCACCTGCGCTGTGTGCACGCGATCGCCCTCGCGAACCTCGCCGAGCTCACCGGAAACATCGCGGTCGCCTACACCCTCCCCGACGACGGGCGCTTCATCGTGGCCGGCATGCGCCTCGAATACGTCAAGAAGGCCCGCGGGACCCTCACCGCCGAGAGCCGCCCGGGGATCCCGGTCTCCTCCGCAAAACAAGAGTACGAGGTCGTCGTGGAAATCAGGGACAGCGCCGGAGAGTTGTGCACGCGCGCCGTCCTCGAGACGCTCGTGGGCCCCAAGAAGGCCTGACCGAGCGCGCGCACGACGGCACCAGGGAGAGCAGCGATGACGACGAAGACCGGAACCATCCAGAAGATCGGGCTCGAAGGGGGCCTGCTCGCGCTCGTCACCGACGCCGGGGAGAGCTTCGAGCTGCTCGATCCTCCGCGCGAGCTCCGGCCCGGTGCGCGCGCGAGGCTCGAGCTCGACATGCGCGGCGCGGACGTGTCGATCGGGATGATCGGCCAGGCAGCCCGCGTCACGAAGTACGAGATCTTGTGAGCCTCTCCTTCGAAGCGCTGGGTCGACAGCTCGACGCCCTCGGCTGGGTGCGTCGCCTCCACGACAAGGCGACCTACCGCTGCGATCACGACTCTCCCGAGGGCGCCCTCAGCGTGTTCGTGCGCTTGACCGACCACTGGCTGATCGCCTCGGTCGTGCCGTTCCTCGCGACCCGCGGCGACAACTCCTTCGAGCTCGTGCGCTGGCTGCTTCGACAGAACCGCGACCTCTACCAGGCGCGCTTCGCGACCGACGAGGACGGCGACGTCGTGCTCTCGGTGGAGCTCCCGACCGAGTCGCTCGACGCAGGCGAGATCGAGAGCACCTTCCGGAACCTCCTCCGCTACGCGACCGAGCACCGGGCCACGCTCCGCCGCGCTTCGGGGTGCTGAAGGACCCGGCCGTGGCTGACCAGGCGCTGCTCGACGACGAGGTCAGGCGCCGAGCTTCGCGAGGACCTGCTCGACCTGATCGAGCGCGGGCGCGATCGGGACGCAGCCGTTGGCGTACGCGTGGGTTCGCAAACCCTTGTCCGCGAGGGCAACCACGAGCGCTTCGGCGCGCTCGCCGGCGTCGATCACGCGGTGCAGGCCCTGCCCACGCACGGCCAAGCCCTGATCGGACAGCGGTCTCAGCGCGGCTTCGAGCCTCCGCGCGAGCGCCGCGACGTCGTGCTTGCGGGCCGCTCGCAGCTGGTGCTGCGCCTGGATCATCGAGAGCTCGTCGCCATCCCACGTGGAGACGAAGGTGAGCGGCATGGCGACGAAGTAGGGCGCGCTCACGTGCACGTAGCCGTGCTGGCCCCCCGTGAACCAGGTGAGGATGTCGGGCACGAAGCTGCCACCGCCCTCGAGCGAGCCCGCGCGCGCGAACGCCGTGCTCGCGAAGGCTCCCCGGCCGCTCTTGAAGTACGCGCTCGCCGTCTCGACGAGCACGATGGGGATCTTCGTCTCCGCTCGAAACGCATCGAGCGCGGCGAGGAACGGGGGCTCGAGCACGAGCCCGCTCCGCTCTCCGATCATCTCGGCGTAGAAGCCGAGGACCTTCGCGGCGCCCCCGGCGGCCGCGACCGCGCTGCGCAGCGCCTCGAGGGTGGCAGAGACACCGACGAGCGCCGGGTGCGGGACGCGCGGAAACGCGAAGTGCGCCGGACCCTGCCGGTGCGTGCGCGGATCGGAGAGCGAGCGCGCCGCCGCCGTGGTGTGGCCGACGTATCCGCCCTCGAGGCCGATCGCGATCTGCCCCTCCTTGCGATGCCAGCGCAGCATGCGGAGCGACTTGTCGACGGTCTCGTCGCGCCCGGACGTGAAGAACACGTGCGGGAGGTCCGGGACGATTGCGGCGACGTGCTCGGTGGCCCGCACGACGGCCGGCGTGAGGTAGTTGACCAATGTGAGCTTGTTCACCGCAGGCCCGGCAAGGGCGCCCTTCTCGGCGGCCTCGACGAGGGATGCGGGCGGCGATGCGAACGGCGCCACGACGCTCGAGCAGACGTCGAGGAGGCCCGCGTCGTCCCTCGAAGCGCCGCGACCGAGCGGCGGAACGAGACCGCGCAAGGGTTGTCGGTAGTAGCGTGCGGAGCCGACCCCGTCTTCGTACTGCTTGTCGAGGCGCAACACCGTGAAGGCGCCGAAGCGGTCGTTGATGCGGCTCATCGCGTCGGCGAGGCCCACGCGGTTGCGGCCGGCCATCCAGCGGTAGCGCGGCGTCCCATCGGCCTTCACCTCGCTGCGCGCCTCGCGGAGCAACGCCTCCTTGAGGCGTGTACCGAGGCCGAGGCCGCCCAGTCGGAGGCCTTGCGCGCGCGGGTCGATCGTGAGCGCGACGGTGTAGGCGCAGTCGCCGCGGCCGCGGTGGGGGTCGCGGTCGGGCCCCGCCATCTCACCGACTTCTTCGAGCGGGCAGGCGATCGCGGAACCGATGAGGTGCTCGACGCCTCGCTCGTCCTGCTCGAAGGCGACCACACACACACCGCCCTCGTGCGTGAAGCCCATCGCGAGACGCGCCTCCGGATCCCGGCGAGCGGGCTCGTAGACGCGCGCCTCGAGCGCGAGGATCTGCGGGAGGATCGTGCTCTTCTCGTCGCGCGCCGCGCGCCGGACGACGACGCGCGCCGGATCGATCTCGCACTTGGCTGCGTGCGCCTGCGACAGGCCGAGCGATGGCATGGGCGTGTCATCCCACTCGGGCGCGGGGGTTCCCGTGCCATGCGCCCAACCGTGCGCTTCGAGCCACGCGAGGCTCTGATGGATGGTCGCGAACAGGAAGCGCAGGTCGCGCTCGGTCATGCGCGCCTGGAGGCGGTAGCGCACCGTGCGGTCGCCTGCCGCGAACACGATCGCACCGCGAGAGAAGCGGCCGGCGAGGTACTGCGCGAGGTGCGCGGGCGTGGGCAGCTCGAAGGCGAGCGCATGTCCGCGCGCTCGGGGGCTCGAGACGAGGTGCGACCAGCGCCGCGAGAGAGTCGGCAGCTCCGCCTTCACCAGCGCCTCGATGCGCGCCGCATCGTCGCTCTCCGCGAGCAGCGACGCGTGCAGACGACCGCGCACGAGCGAGGCCGCGAAGGCCTGCGTGGGCTCGGGATCGGCGTAGCGGCTCATCACCACACCGACCTGTGCGCGCTTGGCGAAGAGCACGCAGTCGGGCGTGTCACTCGCACCGTGGCGATCGAGCAGACCGAACGATCGGTGCCACGCGAAGCCTCCGTGGTCTCCCTCCGTGACGGGGCCGCCGAGCCCGAAGCCCGCCTGGACTTCGTCCATGACGAGCGAGGTGTGGAGCGCCCGCGTGAGCAGCCGCAGGCCGCGGTGGAATCGGGGCGTCGCGTAGCGGTCTCCGCCCTCGCTCTGCATCGGCTCGATCACGACCGCGAAGAACTGCCCCGACGCGAGCTGCTCCGCGACGAAGAGCAGCGACGCCGCCTCGGCGCGGAGCAGCGGGTCCGGATGCGCGGCGAAGCGCGCGCGGAAGGCCTCGACATCGCCGGCGCCGAGCGACTCTCGCCAGCCCTCCGGGTCGCGCGGGCCGATGGGATCCGGGCTCGCCCAGGTGGGGTACGGCGCGAAGGTGACCTCGTAGCCGGCGATCTCGAAGGGAACGCGCTTGCTCGGTGAGTGGCTCGCGTAGAGCGAGAGCAACGTGCGGCCGTGGAAGCCTCCGTCGAAGGCGAGGAGCTTCGTGGCCTCTGGCTTCTGGAGGCGACAGAGCGCGTAGGCTTTCTCGTTCGCCTCGGCGCCACACGCGGCGAAACACACCGTGGGCAGGCCCGGTACGAGCGCGCGGAGCGCCTCGGCGTATTGATCGGCGAGATGCTTGCCGGTCCCGTGCGTGATCGGGTGTGCGCGGAGGATCGTGTCTCCGAAGGCGCCCTCGACGTAGGCATGGACGAGCGCGTCGTCGTTGAAACCGAAGGGCATCGTCGCGGTCTGGCTCAGCGCGTCGAGCACCGAGAGCGGCGATTCGTCGATCGAGACGTACCAACCGCCGTGGCTCCGGTGGTGGTCGAAGACAGGCAGCTTCTTCTCGCGCACGGTGCGGTCGGCGGCGGCGAATCGCTCGACCATCGCGGTGGACTGCGGCAGCCGGATCGCGCCGTGCGGCGCGGGCTTGTGCGGGCCCTCGGGGCGGGGCGTGTCGATCACGTTGCGCGATGCCTCGCACGCCTCCTCGGCGGCATGCGCAGCCTCGAGGCGATCGAGATCGGGCGCGGGCAGGTGCGCACGCAGCGCCGGGAGCACGGGCAGCGCGTAGGGCGCGTTGGACTGCACGGCCACGGGGATGGCGAGGTTGCGGGCGGCGAAGCTGCCGGCGGGCCGGAAGTTGCCGCTGCGTCCGGTCCCGCCGAAGGGCAGTCGAGGCGAGGCTTGGTTCGTCGAGCGGTTGCGGTTGAGGATGCCGACGCGCGTCTCGCGGTAGTAGCGGTCGAAGCGGCCGTCGCTCGGCGTGAAGACGCTGTTCGCGAAGCCGTAGGGCGAGGCGTTGATCGCGGCGATGGCCTCGTCGTCGTCGTCGACGATCTCGATCCCGAGGTCGGGCCCGAAGAGCTCGACGTCCGTGTAGCCGGCCAGCTCGTGGACGCCTCGAGGAAGGACGTGAAACGAAGCCGTACGGAAGAAACCGCCGGGCAGGCGCGCGCCGGGCACGGGCGCGTCGGCCCCGGCCGCCTCGCAGGCCGCCATCGCACGCTCGAGCTTGTCGCGGCCCGCGAGCGTCGCGAGGGGCCCCGCGAAGGCGCTCGCGTCGTCGGGGTCGCCGAAGCGCAGGGACTTCACGAGCGGCAGGAGCGCGTCGATCAAGTCCTTGCTGCGCGACTTGTGCACGAGGACCCGATCGGTGCAGGTGCAGCGCTGGCCCGTCGTGAGGTAGCTCCCGACGACGAGCTCGTGCGCGGCCTGCCGGACATCGGCGTCCTCGCAGACGATCGCGGTGTTCTTGCCTCCCATCTCGAGAGCCACGAGCATCTCGGGGCGGTCGAGCACGGCCTCGCTGATGCGGCGACCCACGGGCCAGCTGCCCGTGAACGCCAGGGCGTGCACGTCCGGATGCCGCACGATCGCCGAGCCCGTCTCGGCCTTGCCGTGGATGACGTTGAGCACCCCGGGAGGAAGCCCGGCCTCGTGCGCGACCTCGGCGTATCGGATCCCGCAGAGCGGCGCGATCTCGCTCGGCTTCATCACGACGGTGTTGCCGAGGAGCAGCGCGGGGATGACGTGGGCGTGGCAGAGGTGGAGCGGAAAATTGAACGGCCCGATCACGGCGACCACGCCATGCGGATGCCAGCGCAGGGACTCGTTCGGAAAGCCGGGGAGCGGGCCGTCACGCAGATCGTTCTTCACCGCACCGAGCACCAGGTCGAAGCGGCCGAGGAGCGTCTGGATCTCGACGCGCGCTTCGCTGCGGATCTTTCCGATCTCCTGGACGATCGCGTCTGCCAGGTACTCCTTCTTCGCCTCGATCGCGGCTCGGAAGCGCACGAGGTGTCGCCAGCGCTCGTCGAGCGAGAGACGCGACCACGCGGGCTGCGCCGCTTTCGCAGCGGCCACGGCTTGGCCGACGCGCGAGGGCGACCATCGCGCCGAGACGACGGTCGCGCCATCCTTGGCGGGGTTCACGGAGACGAGCGGCTCGCCCTGGGGCGCGAGGAAGGCCCCCGCGACGTAGTCGGAACGGACTTCGGACATCGACATGCAGCGGCGAGCTTAGCGCCCCCGGGGCTCCAGCGGAGCCTCGGATGGACGGGAAGTCGACGCGCGCCGAGACCGCCCTCCACGGTGCGCGAGGCACATCGTCGTCGACATCCCCCTGTCGTTCGTGAACGAGCGGCCTTCGACCTGGCGAAAGCCAGCCGCCACACACTGCGCGCTCATCGCGTGCCAGTCCCAGCGGTAGATGCGACGCAGCGTCGCCTCCTGGATCTCACGCACGGCCCCGCCGTGCTCGATCGAGAACGTGTGGCGCTCCTCGATCGCGTCGTCGACCGGCACACGCAGCACGTCGTGGGCGACCGCGCCGCCGTCCCGGAGGTGACGCCAGAGACGCTCGGAGCGCGCGAGATGCGCGAGGTCCCACTGGCGCACACGCTCGCCGGCGCCCGCGCCGGGGTCGCGGTGATCCGCGAAGAAGAACGCGAGCGCGCCACCGGGGCGCAAGGTCCCGTGGAGCGAGCGCAGCGTGGCCTGCATCGCCTCCGGCGACTCGATCCAGTGCAGAGCATCGTGAAAGACGAGATCGTAGGCGCTCGGGCGCACCGAGCCCACGGTCTCCCAGCGGAGATCCGCGACCTCGATCTCGACGCTCGCCGCACCCGCAGCCGCCCTCGTCGCCTCGCGGGCGACCGGGCTGGCATCGCCCGCAGTCACCACGAAGCCGAGCTCGGCGAGGTTCACGCTGTGGTCCCCGAGGCCCGCCGTCGCGTCGAGCACGCGCAGGCCAGGATCAGGAAAGGCGCGTCGCAGCTCCTGCTGGCTCGCCCGCTTCCACCGGCGGAAGTCCAGCGGCTCGAACCCGCGGTGGAAGCGCTCCCAGCGGAGGAGCCGGTCCCAGGTCGTCTCGGAAGCGTCCATCGTCCCTCGTCGCTCGTCCGGCTCGGGTCAGAAACCGGAAGCATCCCGTGTCTGGAGCATCGCGTGCGCCTCGTGTCCCATCCCGGTCCACGCGCGCCGAATTTTCTTCGGCGCATGCTCGACGAGATCGCCCTCGAGCTTCCACAGGAACGCCGCGTGGTAGCCGCATCGATCGGCGTTCGAGAGGTAGTTGAGGAGAGAGAGCGGACCCCGCGGCCCCTGCTCCTTGGGAATCCCGCACTCCCCCGCCAGGAGCGGAAAGCCCGGATCGAGGACCCTCGGATCCCCCGCGTACGCTGCGAGGTCCGCGCGCGAGGGGAGGCCCCCATCGTCGTGGTAGACGTGGACGTCGATCGCGTCGAGCCCCGC
The DNA here is from genome assembly GCA_046342295.1 of Deltaproteobacteria bacterium. Taxonomy (GTDB): domain Bacteria; phylum Myxococcota_A; class Polyangia; order Polyangiales; family Sandaracinaceae; genus JAFLCL01. Next base: position 81,781 of record JBKDQC010000632.1, read on the forward strand.
CCCGCACGAGAAGAGCTTCGGGAGAAACACGGGCATCGAGCCCGCGGTGACGACGAGCGACGCGTCGGCGCCCTGCACCGCCTCCTTGCCCTGCGCGAGGAAGAGACCGATCGTCTCCCACGCGATCGGCTCTCCCCCGCCCGGTGGGCGCGCATCGGCGCAGTCCTCGGTGACCGTCTCTGGCTCGCTGAGGAGCTCGAGCCCGACCGCGATGCCCGGATCGAGGCGCTTCGCGATCACGGCCGCCACGTGCTCGGCGAAGCGCGCGCGCTGGTCCCGATCCTCGAGGATCGAGCGCGTCACGACGTCGCGATCCCGGTGAACCGAGTTCGCGTCGAGCAGGCCCCAGTAGATGCGGACCCCCGCGCGCGAACGCGACGACTTCCTCGACGTGGCTACGCAAGAACGGGTTGGTCGCGCGCTCCTCGCCGACGGTCCCGGGCACCGTCGGGCGCCCGGCCGCGCGGACGCTGCGGACCCTCTCGAGACGCTCGCGGACGGCATCGCTCGTCGGCTCGACGTGCGCCGCGAAGCGGAGGTTCGCCTCCGTGTACTCGTGGCCCACGAAGAGGCGCGTCTCGGGATCGAGCGCGCCGAGGCGCGCGAGCGAGCCGTGCATCATCTCCATCGTGCCCTCGAACACGCGCCCGCAACCGCCGAGGAAGAGCGTGTCGCCCGTGAACGCCATCCCCGCCCCGACGTACGCGATCGCGCCCAGCGTGTGCCCGGGCACCGCCACGATGCGGAATTCCGTGCCGAACACATCGAGCGTCTCTCCATCGGAGAGGCCGCGGCTCTGGTGAGGGATGCGCTTGGCGTCGAGGTCGTGCCGGCTCCCGAGCACGGGCACTTCGCCGATCTCTCGCAGGAGCTCGGGCAGGCCACCGACGTGGTCGGGGTGGTGGTGGGTGCACCAGATCGCCACCGGCGCGAGCTGATGCACCTCGAGCGACGCGAGCACGGGCGTCGCATCGCCAGGGTCGACGACCACGCAGGCTCGCCTGCCCCGCGCGCCGGGATGGAACGTGTGGAGCAGGTAGGCGTAGTTGTCGGCGAAGTACGGCACGGTCTGGACCCGCAGCCCGCCGATGCGCGCCGTCGCCCGGCTCGTCGCGGTGCTGCGCGAGAAGCGCACACCGCCCGGGAAGCGCGCGAGGCCTTCGGCCCGGAGGCGGGGCGCATGATCCCGCTCGTAGACGATGAAGGCCTCGCGGCTCGGGAAGAGATACCGGCACTCGAGCGTGAGGCCGTCGTCGCGTCTCAGGACCTCCGCCTCGAGCGCCCCCGCCTCGACCACGTCCATCGCGTGGCCTTCGACGAGCCAGGCCTCGAAGGCTTCGGCGATCTCAGGCGACGCCGTCTCGCACACGACCGTGTAGTGGTAGGAGCTCATCGCGCACGAGCGTGCCACCCGCGCCCCAGTGCGAGAAGCGTCGACACCGAGCCTGGGAAACAAACCTTTGCTCATCGCGGTTTCGGCTCCAGCTCCTGGGGCTCGGCGCGCCTCGGCGCTACACCCCCGGCCTCTCCGACCCAGAACGACCCATGAAGCTCGGACCTGCCCAGCTCGGTGCCTTCTTCACCACGACCGTGCTCGCCTCCGTCGGCGCCGCGGCCGTCTACGTCCACGTCTTCGCGCCGGCAGTGTCGGTCCTCCCCTCGAGCACGGAGGCATCCACCACGGGCGCCCTGAGCGCGCCTCTGCCGAGCGCACCGTCGCCGAGCGCGCCCGTGCCGAGCGCACCATCGCCGAGCGCTCCCGCACCCGGGACGCACCCCGGCGCGCCCACGAGCCTCCCCGGCGCCGGCCTGACGACCGGCGAGATCTCGATGGCCGATGTCGTCGGCCGCGTGCTGCCGAGCGTGGTGAATGTGCGCAGCTCTCAAGCCTCCCGGAGCCCGTACGGCACGCCCTACGACCTGCCCTACGGCTCGCCGTACGGTCGCACGCCCGCGCCTCAGGAGAGCCTGGGCTCGGGTGTCATCGTGAGCACCGACGGCCTCGTGGTGACCAACAACCACGTCGTCGAGGGCGCGACGGCGATCCGCGTGAGCCTGAGCGACGGCCGCGAGATCCCCGCGCGCATCGTCGGCACCGACGAAGACAGCGACATGGCTCTGCTGCGGCTCGAAGGCAGCGACCTCGCCCTCACGCCCATCGCCTACGGGGACTCGAGCGCGCTGCGGCAAGGCGACGTGGTCCTCGCGATCGGCAACCCGTTCGGTGTCGGACAGACCGTGACGATGGGCATCGTCTCCGCCGTGGGCCGGGCCAACGTGGGCATCACCGACCTCGAGGATTTCATCCAGACCGACGCAGCGATCAATCCGGGCAACTCGGGCGGAGCGCTCATCTCGACACGCGGGGAGCTCGTCGGCATCAACACCGCGATCCTCAGTCGAACGGGCGGCAGCCACGGCATCGGCTTCGCCATACCCTCGAACATGGTCGAGCCGATCGTCGGCTCTCTGCTCCAGCACGGCAAGGTCGTTCGCGGCTGGCTGGGCGTCGGCATCCAGGATCTGTCGCCCGAGCTCGCGAGCTCGTTCCGCCTCGTGAGCGGCCAGCGCGGCGTGCTCGTGAACAGCGTCGAGGGCCAGAGCCCTGCGTCCAGCGCGGGTCTCGCGGTCGGAGACGTCATCGAGGCCATCAATGGCGAGCGGCTGACCTCGAGCTCGCAGCTTCGCACTGTGGTCGCGACCCGCGGCGCCGACGCCGACATCACGCTCACGCTCGTGCGCGGCGGAGAGCGCCGCGAGGTGGCGGTGCACCTCGGCGAGCGTCCGCAACGACAGACGACGCCCCCTTCGCCACCTCCGGTCGGAGCGGCACCGACGCCGCGCACCCCCGGCCTGCCGCCGGGCTATGTGCCCTACCCGCCCGGGCTCGGTCCGGATCTCTTCGGAGGCGGAGCGCCGCAACCGCAGCATCCGAGACTGCGTGGCGGCCGTGTCGTCGCGGGCCTCGACCTCCACGATCTGGATGACCGGCTGCGGCGCGCCTTCGGGGTGGACGCGTCCGTGAGAGGCGCCCTCGTCGGTGACGTCGCCCCCGGCTCCCCGGGCGCGCTCGCCGGCATCGAGCCGGGAGACGTGATCGTCGAGGCGAACCGAGACGCGGTCGAGAGCGCCGCGCAGCTGCTGCGTCTCTACAGCGAGAGCGGCGGCGGCTTGACGGTCCTCGTCCGACGGGGCTCGGCGAGCCTCTACACCGTGCTTCGCTGACCTCCGAGCGGCGGAAGCTTGACGCTGCGCCCGGCGCGCGCCGCCAGATCCTTGACGCTCCGGAGGGGTCGCGCCCATGCCGACCGCCAGATCTCTGACGAAGCGTGGAATTCCCGACACGGCCCGCAGCTTGCTAAGTGTGCGGGCTCGCACGAGGCCATGGTGTCCCTCGTCGCAGAGAGGAGTTTCCCGCGATGTCGATCCGTGCGCTCGTGGTGGAGGACACGCCGGAGCTGCGGCGAGGGATCGAGCGCCACCTGCGCTCGCGGGGCTTCGAAGTGTTCGCGACCGAGTCCATCGAGGTGGCGGTGGACGCGCTCTCGCGCCGCCCGACCTACCACGTGCTGCTCCTCGACCTCGGCCTCCCCGAAGGCAGCGGGCTCGAGGTGCTTTCGCGTTTGCCGCGCGGCGTACCGCGCCCCGCGACGATCGTGATGACGGGCGACGCCAGCGTGGAGAACGCGGTCGGCGCCCTGCGCGTCGGGGCTCTGGACTACCTCACCAAGCCCTTCTCGATGGAAGCGCTCGACGCCACGCTCGCGCGGGTGATCGTGCACCAGGGCGCTGCTCCGGGCGGTGCGCCCCGCGCGGTCACTTCCCCGACTGACCTCGACGCGGCGTCCGCCTGGCGCGACCGCTACGCCCCACAGCTCCTCGGCCAGAGCAAGCCGCTGCTCGCTTCGCTGGAGCTGCTCCGCCGCGTGGCCTCGACCGACTGCTCTATCCTCCTCCACGGCGAGACCGGCACCGGCAAAGAGCTGGCCGCGCGCGCGATCCACGCGGCCAGCGGTCGTGGCGCCGGCCCGCTCGTCGCGATCAACTGTGCGGCGATCCCCGAGAACCTCATCGAGAGCGAGCTGTTCGGTCACAGCAAGGGCGCGTACACGGGTGCGCAGCGCGAGCGCGCGGGCCGCTTCCTCGCAGCCGACGGCGGCACGATCCTCCTCGACGAGATCGGCGAGCTTCCGCTCGCGGTCCAGGGCAAGCTGCTCCGCGCGCTCCAGGAGCGGGAGATCGTGCCCCTCGGTGATGACCGCCCCATCCACGTCGACGTGCGCGTCATCGCCGCGACGCACCGCGACCTCGAGGAGATGGTCGAGAAGAAGAAGTTCCGAGAGGATCTGCTCTACCGCCTCGATGTGATCCGTGTGGATCTGCCGCCGCTGCGGGATCGCGCGGGCGACATCCCGATGCTGGTGAGCGCGTTCATCGACGACGCGAACCGCCGCCGCGGCACGCGTGTTCACGGGATCGAAGACGAGGCGCTCGCGCTGCTCGAGGCCCACGCCTGGCCCGGCAACGTCCGACAGCTCGCGAACGTGATCGAGCGCATGGTGATCCTCCGCGCCGACGGTCTGCTCGTCGCGGACGACGTGCCTGCGAAGCTGCGGACGGCCGAACGCTCGACGGTGCTCGAAGGAGAAGAAGCGGTCCTGCCGGCGCAGGGCATCGACCTGCGCGCCGCGCTCGAGCGCTTCGAGACCTCGATGCTCCGCCAGGCCCTCGAGCGCACGCGAGGCAACAAGAACCGGGCCGCGGAGCTGCTCAAGCTCAACCGCACGACGCTCGTCGAGAAGCTCAAGAAGCGCGGCATGAGCGCGGTCGAGGCCGAGGAGACCGAGCCGGACGGCGCGCTCGAGACGGCGGGCTGACGTGGATGGCGCCCTGCACAGGGTTCGGGTCCTCGTCGCCGATGACGACCCCGACATGCGCCGCATGCTCGTGCGCATGGTGGAGCACTGGGGGGCCGAGCCGGTCGTCGCCGAGGACGGCGAGAGCGCGTTGCGGGTGCTCGCGGGCCCCGACGCGCCACCGCGCGCGCTCGTCGACTGGATGATGCCCGGGTTGTCGGGCCCCGAGGTCTGCCGGGGAGCGCGTGCCCGCGGAAACCGGACCCACATCGTGATGCTCACGGCCCGTGATCGGCCCGAGTGCGTGATCGAGGGGCTCGACGCGGGAGCGGACGATTACGTCGTCAAACCGTTCGACTCGGGGGTGCTCCGGGCGCGGCTCTTCCGGGGTATGCCGGCCGAGCGCCCGAAGCCCGAGGACCTCCAACCCGGGCTCGTGCTCTCCGGCCGCTTCCGGCTCGAAGCGCTGCTCGGTGAGGGCGGCATGGGGCAGGTGTATCGCGCCAGTCACCTCGAGCTCGGACACGCGGTGGCGGTGAAGCTGGTGCGGCCGTCGTTGGCCTCGAGCCCGCTCCTCTGCGCGCGCGTCGCGACCGAAGCGCGGGCCATGTCGCTCCTCAGGAGCCCGCACGTCACGCAGGTCTTCGACTACGGCTTCACGCCCGGGGGGATCCCCTACTTGATCATGGAGTACTTGCGCGGGCAGACACTCGGTTCCCTCCTCGCCGAGCGCGTGAGACTGCCGCTGCCAGTCGTTTCCCGGATCGTCACCGAGGTCGCGCGTGGGCTCGCCGTCGCACACGCCTCGGGAGTGATTCACAGGGATGTGAAGCCCGAGAACGTCTTCCTCGAAGACATCACTGATGATTCCGAGATGGGCTCGCCGTACCGCGCGAAGCTGCTCGACTTCGGTCTCGCGCGGCTCGCGGAGGGTGAGGTCGCTTCGCCGCGTCTGACGGGTCGGGGTCGCTTCGTCGGCACCCTCGGATTCGCCGCGCCCGAGCAGATCGATGGCGGCCCCATCAGCCCGCGCGCGGACCTCTGGGCGCTGGGCGCCGTGGCCTTCTACGCAGCGACCGGGCAGTCGGCGATCGCCGAGGGCCCCGACGCGACGATGGCCCTCCTGACCACGCGCGCCGCCATCCCGGCGCCGAGCGAGATCGAGCCGAGCCTGCCCCCCGGGTTCGACAGCTGGGTGGCGCGCGCATGCGCCCGCCGCCCGGCGGACCGTTTCGAGGACGCCCTGGCGATGGCCCGCGAGCTTCGCGACCTCGTGACGTGAGCCGCTCGAGGGTCAGGGGCTCGCGAACGCTTCGACGCCCTGGGCGAGCTCCTGCCGTGACGGGAGGCCGGTGCCGTCCAGAATGACCTGCTCCCCATGCTGGCTCGCCAGTCCGATCACGATGGGCGCGAGCAGGTTCACGGTCGGAGGGCGACCGTCCGTTGGAAGCGTCAGCACGACGGTGACGGCGACCTCGTCCTCGCCGAGGGCCGCGCGCTGCCGCGCGAGCTCGAGCGGATAGTCGGGCATCACCAGCGCAGCCTCACAGATCAGGAGCCTCACGAGCGGGTTCGAGTCCGACATGAGCTCGCGGAGCGACGAGAAGCCGGGCACCTCGAGGAGAGTGAACGAGCGGTGGTCCCGGAGACCCGGGAGCCCATTCTTGAACACGATCTGACCGGCCCGGGCCCCCTCGTTCGGTTGCGGCGAGAGCGCGCTCGCCGCCCGCTGGTTCTCCTCGACGATGCGGCTCAGCACCTCGGATCGGAGGATCGCCATGTGCCGAGGGGCGACGATGCCGATGCGCACCTTGCCGCGTCCCAGGTCGACGATCGTGACCTGGATGTCATCGCCGATGGCGATGCTCTCTCCTTCACGGCGGGTGAGCGTCAGCATCTTCTTCAGCCTCTCTGGGCCAGGCCCGGCAACGGCAACTTCGCCGCGATGGTCAGCGCCTGGTCGAGCACGGTCTGGCTCCGCGTGAGCTCGGTGAGAGCATCGAACGCATCGGCCTCCACCGCATTGGCCCGGACCTCGCGCGTCGAGTCGCGCAGCCGGGTCGCCAGCGATTGGGCCTGCTCGAGACGCTGCGTGGAGGTGCCGACCTGCACCCGCCCGGAGAGGATCTGGTCCTCGGCGACCCCGATCTCCGCGATGCCGGTCTGGATTCCAGGCACGTCGTTGGCGAGCATGGCGGCGCCCAGACGGTCCAGCGACGCGAGCACGTCGAGCCCACCCACCGGCGCGAGCACCTCGCCGGCGGGCACGGAGGTGGACACCCGCACACCCGGCGCCACCTCGACCTGGCGTGCGTTCCGATCGCCGGTGAACGCCCCCGCAGCGTCGAAGGGAGGGGCATCCTCACGGAGCCCACCGAGGACGTACTTGCCATCGACCCGGGTGTTCGCGAGCGAGAGCATGGACTCGCGGAGGCTCGCGATCTCGCTCGCGATCCCGGCGCGGTCGCTCGCGGAGAGCGTCCCGTTGGCGGCCTCCACGGCGAGCTCTTTCGCCCGCGCCGCGAGCTCGCTCATCTGCGCGAAGGTGTCGTCGACGACCACCAGGGCGAAGGCTCCGACGTTCGCGGTTCGCAGCATGGCCTCGATGCGGTCGAGCTCGTTCTGCTTGCGGCGACCGAGCGCGGCCGAGGTCGGGTCGTCCGAGGGCTTGTCGACCCGCATGCCCGTGCTCGCGACCTCTCGCGCCGAGGCCGCACGCTCACGCGCAGCCGCGAGGCCACTGCGTGTCAACTGTGAGAGCATGCTGTCGGTGACTCTCATGGGATCCGTCCCCTTTTGAACAGCGGCTGAAAGGCCGCGAGAGCCGAGGCGGCTGCCTCAGCGCTTCATCTGGAGCAATTCCTGGAGCATCTCGTCCGCCGTCTGGACGACCTTGAGGCTCGCCTCGTAGGCGCGCTGGTACTGGGTGAGGGAGATCATCTCGTCGTCGCTGTTCACGCCCGAGATGGACTCGCGCATCGACCACGCTTGCGCCCGCGCGCTCTCGAGCAGCGTCGCGTCGCGCTGGGCACCATCGACCGCGCGCCCGACGCTCGCGACGAGATCCGAGAGCGCCTCGCTCGCGGTGCGGCTCCCTGCGGCGAAGCGCGCCACGGAGAGCCCCGTCAGCGCGAGCGCGTTCCGGTTGTCCCCCGCGACCAGCGCCGGGTCGGTCGCGGCGGCGAGACGGTCGGGCTGACCCGCGACGTCGGTCGAGACAGTGAACGCCAGGGCCGCGCCGCCCGGGGTCGCGCCGGCCTCGAAGAGATTGCGCCCCGTGAGGCCATCGAGGCCGAAGCCGGCCGCATGCGCCGCGGAGTACGCGCCCGCGACGTCGAACGCGAGCTGGTCGAGGCTGCCGAGCGCGTCGGCGAGGGCGCCATCCCGGGCGGCGAGGAGCCCTCCGATGCTGCCTCCGCGCAGTCGGCTCGTCAGATCCTCGACGGCGCCGGAGGCGTTGCGTGTGACGCGAACGAGGCCGGTCACCGGGTCGGTGCCTGCAGAGAGCGGGCTCGTTCCGCCCTCGGCCCGGACGAGCGCGACCCCCCCATCGAGGAGGAGCGACACCGCGCCGCGTTCGCCATCGATCTGGCTGATTGGCAGCAGCTCCGCCAGATCGCGGATGCGCTGGTCGCGCTGGTCGCGGAGATCGCTCGCCTCGTCCCCCCCGATCTCGGCCTTCTTCATCGCGGTCTGGAGCGCATCGATCTCGCCCATGAGCGTGTTGGCCCGAGACACCTCGTCGGTCAGGCGCGCGTCGACGTCCCGGCGGGCCGCAGTGATGCCCTCGCTCGTGCGATGGAACGCCGACGCGAGCGCGTCCGCGCGGGCCAGCACCTCTGCCCGGACACTCCGGTCCGAGGGGCTGGCCGTCAGTGACTCGAGGGACGCCTGGAAGGCATCGAGCGCGCTCCCGAGACCCCCGTCCTCGGACAGCATCGCGTCGAGCGGTCCGATCGCCATCCGGCGCGCGTCCGCTTCAGCGCGCGCGCCGGTCGCTCCGAGCAGGCGCCGCTCGACGAATCGGTCGATCGAGCGCATCGGGCCTTCGGTCCGGACGCCGTTGCCGCCCTGCGGCGGGCCCGGTACCGGCTCCTGGCGCACCGACCTCCGGGTGTAGCCTTCCGTCGCCGCGTTCGTCGCGTTTTGAGCCGCGACGTTCACGCCGAGCGAGGCTGCACGCATCCCCGACGCGCCGACCCTCAAGAGGCTCTGGATGGTCATCGCGTCACCGCCGTCGTGTGGTGCTCGCGAGCGGAGCCGAGCGGATGCCGTTGGGGCCGTACGTCGCGGAGATGGCGCCGTGCTCGAGCAGCAGCGCCCGATGGAGCTCGCTCAACTGGCGCAGGAGGACGAGGTTCGAGCGCGCCTCGAGGGCCAAGGCCTCGCGCTCGTCCTCGGCTGGAGGATCCTGGCTCATCTCTTCGAGCGCGACGGCCTTCTCGCCCTGCAAACGCTCGAGCCAGCCGAGGTCGGCCTTGAGGGCCGCCTCGCGCTCCTCGGAGAGCAGCGACCCGAACCGAGCCGACGCGAGGCTGCTCACGGTCAGCGCTCCTCGCGCATGATCGCGTCCGAGATCGCGCCGGAGTCCACCGGCAACCTCCCGGCGCCGAGGAGGCCGCGGAGGCGCTCGATGCGCGCCTCATCCGGCACCTCCGGACCTCGGGCGGCGGCGAGTTGACGCCCGAGATCGGAAACTTTGACGGCCTCCGAGCCGACGCCCCGCGCCCGCTGCGCCTCTGCCGCGCCGGGTCCACGGACTCCCTGCCCAGCAGCCGCGCCTTCGGCGCGTCGCGAGCTGATGGGCTGCTGCTGGTAATCGTTGCGTCCGATCTTCATGGGATCCCTCTGTCCGTCTTTCGGGCGTCCCAAAGATGATCTTTAGGACAATCTCGAGCGGGTCGGCTCTTCGAGGAGAAAGGATAGCCGGCCGCCTCCGAGACAGCGCGATCTCTGCATGGGTCTCGCCCAGAGATCTGCCGGCCGGAGCGCACGCGAACGTGTATGCATCCGCCGTTCCGCGCGGGCGTCTACGTCAGGGGCGCGACGGCTCGGGGGGGCTCGTGTCCGCGGGGTGGAGCGCGATGAGCTCGATGCGCCCGAACGCGCGCCGCGCGCCGGGGACACCATGGCCGACGGTCGTCCAGACCCGCTCGGTCAGGTGCATGCCGCCGGTCTGCCGGCCCTCCCAGCCATCGAAGGTGATCCGCGTGATCGCCCCCGTCTCGTCGCGATCAATCGAGCGGACCCTCTCGATCATCCCCATGTGGCCGCGGTGCCCCTCGACGCCCGAGTCTCCGGTGACGAGCACCGCGAGCTCACCGCGCACGATCGCGGAGTCGAGCTCCTCCGCGGAGGCCCCCGTCACCACGTCGCCCCAGCGCCCATGGAGCTGACCGTCCGCCGCGTCCTCGGCCGCAGCGGTCGGGCCCGGGTATCCCCAGCGCTCGCCGCGGCCCCAGACCGGCACCTCGAAGCCCGCGCGCCGCGCGAGCTCGAACGCGAACAGGTTGCACTTGTAGTAGCCCTCGAAGGTGCGGACGCGGCCCAGCGCCCGCGCAGCCTCGGTCCCCGGCTCGGCCTCTCGCACGTTCGGCGGTCGAAGCATGTCCCCCGCACCGAGCGCGCCATCGCGGCCCCACTGCGGCGCAACGCCAGAGTCCGGGAGCATGTCGTCCGCCGCGCGCTGGAGCATCCCCACGTGCCCGGGCAAGGCGGCACCGTACGCGGGGCGAGAGAGCACGATCGGACCGAGGTCGAGCGTCTCCTGCGACGGCTGAGGCGGCACGGGCGCGGGGAGACCCATCCCGTACGGCCCGAGAGAGGACAACGGACGCGCGCTCGGCGGCGTCGGCGTCGCGCCCATCGCCTCGGCGAGCACGTTCGCGAGACCCATGCCGCCCGCTGCAGCCAGGGCGTCGCCCATGTGCTGGTCGAACATCTCTCCGTACATCTCGCCACCCGTGCCGGAGAACATCTCGGCGGAGCTGCGCATGGTCTGGACCAGCTGCTCGAGGAGCAGGCCCTCGAAGCGGGCCGCTGCGGCGCGGATCTCGGCATCCTGGGCGCCTGGCCGCGGCCGGGCGCCGGCGAGCTCACCCGTCGTGGCGGGGCCGAGCGGAGCGAGCGCCGCGAGGCCCTCTGCGCCGAGCGAGACCGTCATGTCACTGCACCTCGATCTCGGCGTCGAGCGCGCCGACGGTGTGGAGCGCCTGGAAGATGGTGATGAGGTCGCGCGGCGAGGCGCCGAGCGCATTCATCGCGTTCACCACATCCTCGAGGCTCGCCGACTGGGGAAGGTGATGGAGAGTCCCCGTACCCTCGGCGACCTGGACGTCGGTGACGGGCGCAACGACCGTCGCGCCGCTCGCGAGCATGCCCGGCTGCGAGACGGCCGTGCCCTCCTGGATCTGGATCGTCAAACCGCCGTGCGCGACCGCGGCCTCTCTCAACCGCACGGCCGCGCCCACCACGACGGTGCCCGTGCGCTCGTCGATCACGACCCGCGCGGAGGGCTCGGGATCGACGTCGAGCAACTGGACCTCGGCGAGCATACCGACGCGGTCGGCCGCGAAGCGGTCCGGCACGGTGATCGAGATGTTCGAAGCGTCGAGCGGGACCGCAGCGCCCGCCCCGAGCAGGCCGTCGATGGCGGTCGCGATGCGTCGTGCCGTGACGAACGAGGGCCGGCGCAGTGTGAGGAGAATCGGTCCGTCGGAGGGCAGACCACCGCCCGGAGGGTGACGCTCGATGATGCCGCCCGAGGGGACGCGGCCCGCGGTGAGGTGATTGACCTGCACGCTCGAGCCGCTCGCCCCGGCGGCCCCGAAACCGCCGATCATCACGGGCCCTTGCGCCGCCGCGTAGACTTGGCCGTCCGCCCCGAGGAGAGGGGTCTGGAGGAGGGTGCCGCCGAGCAACGAGCGGGCGTTCCCCATCGAGCTCACGGTGACGTCGATGCGCGTCCCGGTCGCGCTGTCGGCGGGGAGCGTGGCCGTGACCATGACCGCGGCGGCGTTGCGGGTCTGGATCATCGACGGGTCGATCGTCGCGCCCAGGCGCCGGAGCATCGCGGCCACGCTCTGCAGCGTGAAGCGAGACGCGCCGGTGTCTCCGGTGTTCGCGAGACCCACGACGAGGCCGTAGCCGATGAGCTGGTTCTCGCGCAGCCCCGAGACGTCCGTGAGCTCCCGGATCCGCGAGGCCTCGGCGGGGGCCGGGCTCGCGAGCACGGAGAGCGCGAGCGACACCAAGAGAGGAGCGATGAGTCGCGTGGCATTCATCGTGTTCACCTTCGGTGGGCGCGTGCGAGGGGGAGCAGCAGTGCTCAGCTCACAGCGGCGAGACCTGCATGAGGAGCTGGTGCAGCCAGCCAGGGTGGTTCGCGTCGGTGATGCCGCCGCGACCGGCGAATTCGATCTCGGCGTCGGCCAGGCGCGAGCTCGACACCGAGTTGTCCTCGACGATGTCGGCGGGGCGCACCACGCCCGAAACGTAGATGTGGAGCTCTTCGTCGTTCACGAGCAGGACCTTCGTGCCTTCGACGAAGAGATCGCCGTTCGGAAGGACGTTGCGGACGCGCACCGCGATGGAGGCGCGAAGGCGGGAGCTGCGCCCGGTCGTGCCGCCGCCCTCGAACGAAGCGCCGCCCATCAGCCCGACGAGCTGCTCGGGATCGAGGTCCGGGTAGGCCTGCGCGAGCGCCGTCGTGAGCCCGAAGAGCCCCTGTACGCCCATCTCGAAGCTCGACTCGCGGCTCGTTCGCGTCGTCGCGTCTCCCGTCGCGCGAGGGTTCTCGTCGATCACCACCGTGACGAGGTCGCCGGCGCGCGCGGCGCGAAAATCGGCGAAGAGACCGCGCGAGCCCTCGAGCCAGAGGGAGCCCGAGCTGACGGCCCGCGGCGCTTCTTCGTACTGTCCGGGATCGAAGTCGCGGTGACGGGCGCGGTGACTGCGGATGTGCTGCACCTCGCCACAGGCCGACACCGCGAGCGCCGCGAGGACGAGCGCGAAGCTTCCGAGCCACCGGTTCATGGTCTCACCTCCACCGTCTCGGCGTCGATCACGCGGGCGGTCACGAGCGCGCCCGTCGGCCCGATTCGCACGCGCACTTCGTCTCCGACGCGCCCTGCCTGGCGCGCGACCCCGGGCGCCGTCACGCGCACGCTGCCCGAGCGAACGACGACGGTCACCTCGGCGCCCGAGGCCACGACGGGGGCGGGGCAGCGCAGCTCGACGCGCGCAGGCACGTGCGTCGTCCCGCCGGGCGTGCGCAGGTCGAGCATGACGAGGCTGGGACCGTCGTCTGGACGCGCCGGCCCGTCGACGTCGACCTCGAGCTCGCGACCTTCCCGAATCCGGGCGGGCTCGAGCCGATGGGCCGAAACCTCTACCGGGCCACGACCGCGAGCGGTCCCGTGCTCACGGCGGCACCGGGCAACGAGGGCCTCGGCACCGTCGC